>NZ_BPFI01000001.1:356435-712870 GCF_019972135.1 Sulfurovum sp. TSL1
TCGTATGTTTTGGTATGCTTTGTCAGGACCGAAGATGTTTTTTCTTTGCACCTACAAGCCAGTAAGCAATGGCCAGTCCGACTATCACTCCGCCTATAATGAGCAGCTCTTCCCCTTTTTCAGAAGAGAGAGAGTATATCAGTACTTTTCTGATGAGGGCTGCCATAGCCAGCATGATAAACGCACCTATGGCAAAACCTTTGCCCTGAAGGTGGTTTATCTCTTCATGGATAAGCTCGATCGTTGCCCATAGGACAAGCAGGCTTCCAAGCACTGTCAAGATACCTTCTTCTATCTTCACATCCGTAAACAGTAAGAGATAAATGTCATATAAAAAAAGGCCTATAGAAAAAAAAGCAACGATGGCCAACGCAGCCGCCAAAAAATAATTGATATATGAGTTGAACTCTTTCAGTCCGGTTAAGATCTTTTTTTCGATCTTGGACAAAGAGAGAAATCTTCCCAGTTCTTCTTCTCTGTAGGAACTTGTTAAAGAGTCAAGGTTCATATCTATGATCTTTTCAACAGCATTGATCACTTTAATGTGTTCTTCTTTATTGTCGTAGTCTTCTTCGATGTGCTTGAGTACAAAGGTTCTGACAAAGGTAAAAGCAGAATTGACATAATGCGTGGGTAGACCGATCTTCATATGTACTTCACCGATCTTATAGAGGTATAAAAAGTACGGCAGGTCATACTTACCGCTAAACAGGTTGATAAACCATTCTCTGATCTTTTTTCTATGGTTATCAATGATCTCTTTATTTTTCAAAAACTGGGCCGTTTTACCGAACCCCCAGATATAATCATAAAATTCATCTATAAAAGTATCTGCAATGGCAGCCATTTTAGGCTGAAGTGCTTTTAAGCCCTCTTCTTCCTCTGGTGTGAACCGGTAGTGCTCTTTAAGGCTTTTATAATCATTCATCATGAAGACCCTTTCTGGTGCAAATATAGAACGGCTGAAGGAGCAAAGTCTCCTCTGTTGCACTAGTAATAGTAGGTAGAGTATATCAAAAATGTCTTTGAATAATAAATATTTTAAATTATATGACTTTATAAGTAAAAGTGAACAAAGAAAAATCAACCCGTCCCATTTAATTCCAATATGTAAATCCTTTTAAATTAATTTACTTGACTACTGTATCAAATAAATCTACTTTTTAGAATTTACACAGTTAGATTTACACTCCCTCTATTTGATCTTATAGCGACTTCTGTCATTTGCAAAGGTGACTTTACCTTTATAATTTTTGTGTATTTCTTTTTTTGTCTCTTCTTCTTTCCCCAAAGTTCTAAGCATTCTGTGTGAGATAACGACAGATCCTGCTTTCGCTTTTCTTACTATCTCACCAATAATAAGAGGTGTCATATGTAGTTGTGCGGCTACTCCTTTTGCATTTTTAGGTACAGCATTGTGCATGACTAAGATATTTGTTTTAAAACCGAGTTTTTCAAGTGTGTGGTAGTCCCCATTCATATCGCCAGAGAATGTGATAGACTTTTTACCTATATCTACTCTATATGCGATAGCAGGTATAGGACCATGATGTACACTAACTGCAGTAATTTTTATGTCACCTTGTTTATAGACCACTGATTCTTTTTTACTTTTTTTAATGTTATGTGCTTTGAGTTGTAGTCTCGCAGAACCATCTAAGTGGTCTTCGAGATATTGCCATGCACCTTTATCATTTTCAAAGAGCCTTTTTACAAATATTTTAGTGTTAGGCATAAATTTATTTTTATCAGGTCCAAAGAGTTGTAAATTTCCTGAGGCTCCTGTAAAAAAAGATGATTTTAACAGGGCAGGAAGATCTGCTGTGTGATCTACATGTAGATGTGTGAGCAAGATGAGATCCAAGTCTTGAATGCGGGCACCTGCTTCTTCAAAACGTAAAGAGGCGCCTCCACCAAAATCTATGAGTATTTTACTTTTACCGTCTATCCATATGACGTAAGAGGAAGAGGCACGCTTGTCTCCGCTTTCTGGGCCACCAGATCCAAGTACTTGTAGGGTAACTGAGGATTGTGCTAAAAGTAGTAGAGGGCTAAGTAAAAGAATTAAAAAGAGTTTTTTCAAGTTGTTTTCCTGTTTTAATATGATTGCATAGAAGCTACATAGAAAAGAGTATATACTCAATATGTGTAAAATTTGTGTACCTTGAAGGAGTAAGATGATGAAGAATATGTTTTTCTCGTTCTGCCTCTCCGTAGGTGGAATGCATAGGCAAATCTAATATAATCCGGTCTCGTTCCCAACGTCCTTCTCGTCGTATACTAAAAATGTGCAGAAATTTACATACTTTTAGAATGAATCATACATTTTAGGTATACTGATAAAATGAAAAATTATTATCTTCCCCTAACAAATAGTTAGGTGAATAATTTGCAGGAGGAACACTATGTCAGAAACCATAAAAAATGTGCTTATAGAAGCGATCAATGATGAATACAAGGCACTTGCAACCTATCAACATGTGATCAATAAATTCGGCGAGATACGTCCATTTATTAATATCATTGAGGCAGAGGGTCGGCATATTCAGGCCCTGCTGCCTTTGTTCGATAAATATGGCATCGAAGTTCCGGAAGATGATTGGGCTTCACGTACTGAAGCACCTCGCACCATTCAGGAAGCCTGTCAGGTGGGAGTAGAAGCGGAAATTGAAAATGGCGAAATGTATGACAGACTGCTTTCGTTAACAGTAGATCACCCAGATATTTATGATGTGCTCAAGCAATTACAAAGAGCATCCGTTGAAAACCATCTTCCTGCGTTCCAGCGGTGTGTCGAAAGAGGAGGAGGTCAAGGTCAGGGCCGAGGACGTTAAGACCGTCATCGATCATTGGGTGCTAGAAAAACCACCGTATCCCCGCACCCCATTTTGTATCATTGTGATAACGTGCACTTATACTGAATTGTTTATTGATACGGTAATCCAAAGTGGCCGACCATTCACTTTTGAGTTCTGTATCATACTTATATTCTAGTTCCAAGCCTGTGTTGTTGGTCAACATGATCTCTTTAATGAACCATATCCGCGCATCTCCCTTGCTGTCCACCCATAACATTGTATCGATTAGACCGGGAAGCAGGTAATTATATCCGATGATCGCACGTGTCTTATCGTTTTCTCTGTCGGCAATGCTTACACCAGCGAACCAGGAACTGAAGCGGTCTATATACCTGTTATAAACGAAATAGGTATCATACTCTTTGTCATAATCACTCTCCCAGTAAGCGATCAAACTGTTCTTTCCGCTTGCACCTGCAAGTAATCCTTCATTCATACTGTCAAGTGCCAGCATATTACCCCAGAAGTACCACTTGTCAAACTCTTCGAGGAACCTGTCGTAACTGGCTTGTTCTTCTTCATTTTTCGGTGTATCATAGCTGACGACACGTGTCATGCCTGACATCATATGGTAGAGAAAGTGGCAGTGGAAAAGCCAGTCTTTCTCATAATCGGCTGCAAACTCTATAACACTCTTTCCCAAAGGCGGTATGTCTACGGTATGTTTCAGCGGTGAACGACTGCCATGTTCGTTGACTACACGAAAAAAATGCCCATGCAAATGCAGAGGGTGGTGCATCATGGTCTTGTTATCGAAAATAAAACGTACATTCTCACCTTTTTTGATAGATATTTTGTCTTCTTCGCTCAGTATTTTGCCGTTAAAGCTCCAGATATACCTGCGCATATCACCATTGAGTGTAAGATGCACTTCTCTCCATGGCCGTTTTGTATCCAGTGTGGTATCTTCCAGTGCTTCGAGTTTTGCATAAGGGGTAAGCGGTCTTTGATCTGATGACATATCCATTTTATTCATATTCATGGAAGCACCGCACTTCATACCAGCTGTCGACTTCCCACCGCTGCATTTCATTGTTTTGCTACCACCGATCGCTTTACCAATGGATGACATCGAAGAGGCGCATTTCATCGCATAATAATTTGGCTTGGGTACCCCTTTGACCGATACCTTTTCTCCTTTGCCTATATAGATAGAAGCTTTTCCTGAACCATCCTGTGCTGTGGCTCTCAGTTCAAAAGCACCGTCTTCTGGTACAGTGAGAATAGCGTCATACGTCTCTGCGACAGAGATAAGAAGTTTATCTTGATCAAAAGGTTTAACATCTACACCATCAGCAGAGATAATGCGCAACGGTCCATCTGCATATTGCATATAAAAATAGGTGGAGGCAGAACCATTGATGATCCGTAACCGTATCTTCTCTCCGGCTTTTGCCTTGTAAGTACTGCTCTGTTTCCCATTGATAAGGAAAGCATCGTAGTAGACATCAGATATATCCATACCGGGCATTTGGTTTTTCCATTGGGTAAGCATATTACCCACAGCATCATTTTGAATGAATCCCCAGAGTGATTGTACAGAACCTTTTTTGATGGCATAGTATTCACTGCCGCGTTTGAGTGTTCTCATGACCTCTTCGGGATCCTCATCGGTCCAGTCCGAGAGAAGGAGAACCAGTTCTTTATCTACTTTATACCGTTTCTTTTTCGGTTGGATCATGATAGAGCCATAGATTCCTCTTTGTTCATGAAGCCCTGTATGGGAATGATACCAGTATGTTCCGGACTGTATCAGAGGAAAACGGAATGTAAGCGAGCCGTGTGCTTTTATAGGGGGAGTTGTAAGGTAGGGAACACCATCCTGATCATTACGTCCAGGAAACAGAATACCATGCCAATGGATGGAAGTGTCAACATCCATCTTGTTTGTCACTTTAATGTTAACCCAGTCTCCTTCTTCCGCTTTAATGGTTGGACCGGGAATGCCTCCATTGATGGTCATGGCTTCTACATCTTTTCCCGTAAAGTTAACAGTTTTATACTCTATTACAAGATCGTAGTATACATCTTTGGCTGAAAGTAGAGTACTCAGTAGAGTGAATAATAGCAGTAATTGCTTCATAACATCCCCTTCTAACGTTCATGAAACAGGATAATACAAAAGTGTGTAGTGCCTGTGTAACTTAAAACAAAGTCTCATGAATCGTTTTTCTTATAGAAGTGCGCATCATCTATGCACACTTCTATTTTTACTTTGTATCTTTTGTCTTTTTAGAAGCTAAAATAAAAGCCAAAATGTCTCTTGCCTCTTGTCCTGTAAGTCCGGCACGAACACGCATATGCTTCATAGAAATCGGCCACTTACTTTTACTAAGACTTGATGGGGTACGTAAATTGTGACAACGCATACAAGTATCAGCCCAAAGTTGTGCACCATTTTCAATATTACTGGTATTTTCATTTGCTACAGAAGCTGTGCCCATTGCAGCAAGTAATAGCATCGTTATTGTTGTTATTTTTAATATATTTTTCATCTTGTTCTCCTAAAAACCAATTGCAAACTGTACAAGGAAACGATCGTTATTTGCATGTGAATCAATTGCTGTATCATCTTCATCTTCATTGAACTCATATGCAACTTTGGCAAGAAGAGTGTTCGTAAAAAGATAGTTCAATCCAAATGCCCACTGGTTGCGATCGGCCTCAGGATTATGATACTCACTGTAACGAACGACGGGTTCAAGTTTCACCGATGAAAATTGATAGGCTGCCTGGGCATACCATGCCTTCCATGTGCCACCCTCTAATGTACTCAAAGCATTCTCACCAATTTTTTGTTGTATATACTCAGCTTTTAAATTGAGCGCATCAATGTTATACATTAGATCTGCCCCAAATACATCGTAATCACGGGCAACAGTTTCTTCTGAGGGGAGTTCCTCTTCAACTTCTCCAGTTGCCAAAGAAACGCCAATTTCCATATTTCCCAAAGGATTAACAGCATAACGTCCACCAATGGTCATACTTGCATCACTCACGTCTGTTTTAGCCTCTGTATCAATGATCACATCACCATCATCTGCTACACCAAAGGTCGGTGCATTTGCCACAAAGATAGCATAATTACTTCGCATCTCTCCTATCTTTGGCAAACCACCCCGAAGTGCTATACCGATATTAGAAGAGAGTGCTGCCCCGTCATGTCCAAAGCCGACCGGTGCACTTGGAAGTTTATTGATCCAGGAAGGATGTTGGTTTTGTACAAACTGTCCTATAGGTGATAGGAACTTACCTACTTGTAACCCCATATAATCATTGATAAAGAATGTACCTGCAGCATATTCAAGGTTCGTTTCGGTTTCACCTTCATCATTGATCTCAAGCTCTACTTCAGCTTCGAACAAAAAGATATCACCATATGTGTAGAGTAATAAAGGAGAAAACTTAACCTCAGAGAAGGAACCATCGTCATCTTCTTCATTTACAAAGTCAAAAGATGCATAGCCTGCCAATTGGAATGCAGACATTGAATGATCTTCAAAGCTATTTTGCATTTGTTTATCTCTTAGTTGCAAGGCGTCTACATCCTCACGCAGCTGTTTTATATCAACATCTTGTGTTTCTGCCACTAATAGTGTTGATGTCATCATCGTACTTAGTACAACGCCAATCATTAACTTTTTCATACAATACTCCTTGATGTATAAGATTTAATTATAAAAATTTTATGTGCAGTATGTGTGTAGTTGTTAGATTGATAAGAACGTTAAAGTTCTTCAGTTCTATACTTTTTTAAAAATATACTTTCGCCTATAAGTATGAACAAGATCCCTATCAATGCAGCATAAATTATCATGATGTCCGTGGATGCTTTTATCATAAGAAATGCACCAAGTACTATGACATCAAATATGATCGCAGATATCAGAATAAATGCATTAGCATGGATCTCTTTACGTAAATACCTGAAAACACCCCAGTGAACAGCAATATCCATAATGATATAAAAAATAGCCCCCAGTGATGCGATCCGACTCAAGTCAAAAAATATCGTCAGACATATAGCAATGACAACAGTATAGACCAATGTATGCTTTTGGATGTCCCCAGGCATACCAAAATGACTATGTGGTACAAGCTTCATTTCAGTCAACATAGCAAGCATACGCGATACTGCATACACACTTGCGATCAAACCTGATATAGTAGCTACAATCGCTATGGCTACAGTAAACCATAAACCATAATTACCAAATGCAGGTCGTGCTGCCTGAGCCAGTGCATAATCTTTTGCATGGATGATTTCCGGCAACGTTAGATTTGCTGCCACAGCCATAGCGACTAAAAAATAGATCACTACGCATATCACAATAGAAATGATAATGGCACGTCCGACATTCTTATGTGGGTTTACAATTTCTGAACCGCTATTGGTAATCGTGGTAAACCCCTTATATGCCAGAATAGCCAGGGCCATTGATGCTATGAACCCAGTAAGAGATGTATCTGTCATATTTACAGAAGTGTTTTCAAATGAAAAACCGGCAACCCATAAACCACCGAGTGAAAATACAATGATACCGCCAATTTTTATAAGAGCCATCAGTAAGGAAAAGAGTCCGATTATTCGATTTCCGGAAATGTTAAGCAGGAAGGCAAAAATCAATAGACCAACACCTAATGCCGGAACTATCCAGCTATTAGGATCAATATCAAATAACTGAGTGGTGTAGGTACCAAAAGTACGTGCGACAAGGCTTTCGTTGATGACCATGGAAAAGTACATCAAAAGTGCACCTACAGCTGTCTTAATACCTTTTCCGTAGGCTTTTTCCAAGAACATCGCAATACCACCGGCAGACGGATAGGCATTGGACATTTTTACATAGGAATAAGCACTGAATGCAGTGACTACAGCAGCCACAAGAAATACAAGAGGAAACAGTGAACCTGCAAGCTCGGCAATTTGCCCAGTAAGGGCCAAAATACCTGCACCTATCATCACGCCTGTACCCATTGATACAGCCCCGACAAGTGTCATACTGCTTTCTTTATATTTGGTAGATCTATCGTGTTTTGAATGATCTTTCATACTACTCTCTGTTTAATTATTGAATTTATTTGTTCATCATACCTTGATTGCCCATCATGCCTTGACCACCACATTTCATGCCTTGGCCCTGTTTCATACCTTTACCTTGCTTCATATCCTGGTTGTCCATGCCTTTTTTTCCCATCATACAACGATTGTTCATCATGCTCTGGCAACAACAGCAGCAACAACAGCAATGCATACCTTGGCCACCCATCATTCCCTGGTTGCCCATGCCCATCATGCCTTGACCACCCATCATGCCCTGACCACCCATCATGCCCTTACCTTGCATACCGTATTTTTGACGCTCTTCCTGTGTCATGGATTGCATACGTTTTTGCATCTCTTTTCTAAAGTCATCTCTCTGTTCCATAGGTACACTTCCACGCATATGCATCATATCTTCAGTACTCATATGTGTAAAATCTATCGCATAAAGTGAAGCGATCATAGCTGTGATTATGATTAAATATTTCATCATTTTTTCCTTTTTATGTTAATTATGTCATGATTGGACAGGCTTGATCCCGTCAACATATTGTTTCTTACTCATAAATTTGACGCTGATGTATTGTTGATGACATATTATCTACCTCCATCCTTCGCAGGATAGCACGTATGTGTGCATTATATGTGTAGAAGTCCTTTTCTACTACACACTCACTCCATACAGCATCTATTATAATTAATTATATTAAGCAGAAAAGAGTTATAGATGAAAGATGTATTGATCGTAGGCGGTGGATACGGTGGTATTGCCGCCTTGAAAACACTGGCACCGAGAAAAGATATTACTATCACTTTGTTAGATCAGAATCCTTACCATTTTTTACAGACGGAGGGATATTCGTTGATCGCAGGTACACTTCCTTTTGATAAAACGATCGTCAACTTAAATTCTCTGTGTCAGAGCTACGGTGAAAATATATCTTTCATACATAATGGTGTTTCACACATTGACTTGGATAGTAAGTGTGTCTATATAGAGCAAAAAGAGCAAATATTTTATGATTACCTGATCATCGCTACAGGTAGTGTGACACGAATGATGGACTCTATTGAAGGATTGCAGAACTGCAGTTATGGTATTAAAAGTCTTAGGGGAGCCTTTCATATGAAACAGTTCTTCGAGAAGGAGCTTTTTACAAGGTTGGAAAATCATAAACATGCTAAAGCCCATTATAGCATTGTTGTCGGTGGTGCAGGGCTTACGGGTGTAGAGATCGCTGCTGAAATGCAGCATTATTTTAACCGCTACTATAAGAAC
Organism: Sulfurovum sp. TSL1; assembly: GCF_019972135.1. Taxonomy (NCBI): domain Bacteria; kingdom Pseudomonadati; phylum Campylobacterota; class Epsilonproteobacteria; order Campylobacterales; family Sulfurovaceae; genus Sulfurovum; species Sulfurovum sp. TSL1. Next base: position 365,617 of record NZ_BPFI01000001.1, read on the forward strand.
AATACACTGGCCTGTGATAAAATTACCATCCATCTCATTTCAGGTTCAGATACAGTGCTCAAAGGTATGCATCCAGATATCATTAAATATGCAACAAAACATTTGGAGCATCTTGGTGTGATTCTGCATTGCGGATTGCATATCTCTAAGGTTGAACCTCATAAGGCCTATCTGGAGAATGGTGAAGTGATCGATTTTGATTTCATGCTTTTTACCGGAGGAATTAGTGCTACGGCAATGGTAAGGTCCATAGAGGTTGAACACAATAAACTCGGGCAGATCATCGTGAACCCAACCTTACAGATACCCGGTCATACTGAAGCGTTTGCTGTGGGGGATGCTGCTGAGATATTGGATACGAAAGGGAAACGCATTGCCGATACTGCACAAGCAGCCATCAAAAGCGGTATACATGCCGCATCTAACATTGAGCATATCTTGAACGGAAAAGAGCCTGTGGCTGCGGATATAAGAATAGTGGGACTGGCTATTGCGATGGGTGGGAATTATGCCATTTTGAGCATTGGATCTATTAAAATGAGAGGGAAGGTAGCCCATTATGTCAAAAAACTGATTGAAAACTTATATAAATGGCCACTTTGGATACGTTGCAGGTTCGGATTTAATAAAGCGTGCGAAATAGAAGGATAGAAGATGTTGCAAGAGATAGGTACCTTTTCATCACTGTATGACCATTTGAAGGGATTACCTGAAAATGAAACATTTTTGAATCATTTGGAAATGGGTGAATGGAAGCGCTTTTCCAAATCGGAATTTCTTGAAACGGTACGCTATCTTACACTGGCATTCGATGCAAGAGGATGGCGCGATAAAAAGATCGCGATAGCGGTCTCTCCTTCTTCATACTGGCTGATGGTTGACTATGCACTGATGCTTTGCGGTGCGGTCAGTGTACCTCTTTTTACTAATATCTCGCCCAAAAACCTGCATTTTGAGATGGAAAACGCTGAGATCGATACAGTGTTTATGCAAACCGATGAGCAAAAAAATGCTATATATCTTGCTGATGAGAGTGTTACTTGTATCCATTTTAGGCCTGCGGATCCTCCATGTCAATCCTTCGAGTCATTCATCAAAGAGGGGAAAAGTATCGATCTGGCTGACAATACGAAGTTTGATCGTCTTTTATCCATGATCACACGGGACACACCGCTCACTGTTGTGTATACATCGGGTACTTCAGGATTGCCAAAAGGAGCACTGCTTACCCATGCAAACCTGATCTCACAGCTCATAGACACGGAACTTATCTATAAGCTTTATCCTGAAAGTGACAGAGCACTCAGTGTGCTTCCTTTGGCACACATCTTTGAGAGAATGGTCATGTACTTTTATCTGAGTCAGGGAGTCAGTGTCTATTTTGTCGATAAAGTCAAACATATAGCAGCAATTATGCAGGAGGTCCGGCCAACCTTGATGACCGTAGTACCAAGACTGCTTGAGAAGGTCTATTTTCGGATGTACCAAAAAGCACTTGACAATGCGTTCTTCAAACGTCACATCGCAATGCTGGCTTTCAGATATGCAAAACAAAAGATACCAGATGGTACCTCAAGCTTGCGGGCAAGGTTCTTCGATCATCTCGTGTATCAAAAACTGCGTGACTCTATGGGTAAAAAGTTCCGTATGATGATCTCGGGTGGGGCACAGCTTCCCGAAGAGATCAATTGTTTTTTTACCAATATCGGTATACCTGTGTATCAGGGATACGGGCTCACTGAAGCCAGTCCGGTGATCTGTGCGAATGCACCCGGTGATAATAAAATAGGTACCTGCGGCAAACGCTATGCACATACGGAAGTCAAACTCAGCAGTGAGGGTGAACTTCTGGCTAAGGGGCCTGGGATCATGCAAGGTTATATCAATAATCCTGAAGCGACCAAAGAAGCAGTAGATGAGGAAGGATGGCTTCATACAGGTGATCTGGCTGAGATTGATGCAGAGGGGTACATCACGATCACAGGAAGAAAGAAAGAACTTGCCAAAACCTCTACGGGTGAATATATTTCGGTGCAATATATAGAAGAACTTTTGACGGCCTGCGGATGGTTTGACTATGCAATGGTCATCGGGGATGATCGGCCTTTTGTCGTCGCACTGCTGATGCTCGATCCCAATATGATAAGTAGTTACGCACAAAAACATGGATTTTCAACGGCCCAAGAGGCTGCTGTATCCAAAAAATTCAAGCAGCATATAGACACCTTTATCGATCAGGTCAATACAAAACTGAACGATTGGGAGAAGATACGGAACTATCATCTGATCACTGAAAAGTTGAAAATAGAAAACGGTGATATCACCCCGTCAATGAAACTTGCCAGAGAGCATGTCAAAAAGCATTTTGAAAATGAGATCGCACAGATGTATGGAGGCCATAGATGAAAAGAGAACGTATTGCGATCATTTCGGGACTTCGCACGCCAATGGCAAGAGCAGGGGATAAGTTTCAACATCTCCAGGCGGATACCCTGGGGACCAGGATCATACGTGAAACAGTGATGCGTTCACCTCTGGGTTTTGACGAATTTGACGAAGTTATCATTGGAAATGTCGCACAGCCTATTCATGCGGCGAACATAGCCAGGGTCATTGCGCTGCGTTCTGGGTTTCCTCGTGAAACTCCGGCTTTTACTGTCAACCGTAACTGTGCTTCAGGTATGCAGTCGATTACTTCGGCTGCCGATCGTATACGTGCCAATGAAGGGAATATCTATCTGTGTGGAGGAGTGGAATCGATGAGCAATATCCCGCTGGTCTATAATCAAAAGATGACTGCACTCTTTCTAAAACTCTCTAAATCGAGAACCTTTTTGGAACGCTTCCATGCGCTTTTGAGTTTTCGTCCGGGTTTTCTTAAACCTATTGTCGGCTTGATGTCAGGTTTGACCGATCCGGTGAGCGGTCTGATGATGGGTTCAACCGCCGAAGTATTGGCCAGGGAATTCGGGATCAGCCGTGAAGCACAGGATGATTTCGCATTAGAGAGCCACAAAAAAGCAGCAAAAGCCAAACAAAGCGGCAGGTTCGCACAAGAAATGATGCCGATCATCTATGATGAAGAGAATGGCAAGATACTTGATTATGATGACGGTATCAGAGACGGACAAACGATAGAAGCACTCGCTGCACTGGAGCCTTACTTTGATAAAAAGAACGGAACCGTCACTGCAGGAAACGCATCACAGATCACAGACGCTGCTGCCGCAGTCATCGTTATGGGAGAGGAAGAAGCAAAACAAAGAGGCTTGACACCGTTGGGATATGTCAGTGACTATGTGTATGCAGGGCTCGATCCCAAACGCATGGGGTTGGGTCCGGTCATCGCAACCCATAAACTTTTCAAACGGACAAAGTTAGGTATGAAGGATATCGATCTGGTCGAGATCAATGAAGCCTTTGCTGCCCAGGTCATCGCATGTTTGCAATCATTTGACTCTACGGTATTTTCCAAAAAGCATTTTAATGAAAGTAAAGCTGTCGGTGCCATCGATCCTGCGATACTTAATGTCAATGGCGGTGCAGTAGCATTGGGACATCCTGTGGGAATGACGGGTACGCGCATGGTACTGACACTCTTGCATGAACTGAGAAACCGTCATCTTCAGCGGGGATTGGCAACACTTTGTATCGGTGGAGGGCAGGGTGCATCACTACTGCTGGAGGTAGAATAATGGACTATTTTAGACTGGAAAGACAAACCGACCAGATCGCAACGCTCTATTTTGATACGCCTGACAGCAAAGCCAATGTTTTCTCCACGACTGCACTTGAAACATTTGAAAGATATTTAGATATGTTGGCGCAGGAGAATACGCTTAAAATCCTTTTTATCGAAAGTACCAAAGAGGATATCTTCATTGCCGGGGCAGATATTCATGAGATCAAGCTGGCAAAAGATGCTCCGAGTGTTGAAACCTTTATACAAAAAGGACAGGACATCTTTAATAAACTTGAAAAATTACCGTTTGTAACTGTAGCGATCATTGACGGTGCATGTCTGGGCGGCGGGCTTGAGATGTCCCTTGCCTGTAATTACCGTATAGCTACATCAAACTCTCATACCCGCATAGGATTTCCGGAGATAAAGCTGGGTATTATACCTGGGTTTGGAGGTACACAGAGGCTCTACAGGCTGATAGGATATGCTAAAGCCATGGAACTCATTGCGGGTGCGAAACAGCTTACAGGTGATGAAGCATTCCAGGCAGGTATCGTCGATGCAAGTGTGCCGCAGGGGTATTTAGGATTTAAAAAAGATGCACTGGTCCATGGAATTTTAGACGGTACTTTAAAAGAGAAGATCATCTCTCAGCGAAAAGGGATCAAGTGGTACGAACATTTGAGAATAGTACGGCGTATAATAGAAAAGATAGCAACAAAAAAAGTTTTAAAAAAAACTCAGGGGCATTATCCGGCACCACTGGCCTTGATCAATGTAATAAGTGAGAGTTTCGGTAAGTCTATAGAAGCAGGTCTGTCCATCGAAAGAGATGCAGTGACCCAACTGGCACTCACCTCAGAATCCAAAAATATGGTCGGACTTTTTTTGATCTCAGAGAGGCTCAAGCATGAGACGTTCAGTAGAGCAGCTCCCAAAACGATCCTGCATGCTGCGGTCGTAGGCACGGGTACGATGGGGAGCAGTATCGCATGGGCACTGGATAATCAGAAGATCGATGTACGCCTGAAAGTGCGTAGTATCTCCAGTGCAGCCAATGCGGTCAAGAAGATACGACAGATCTATGAAACGATGAAGAAACGCCGTAAAATCGATAGACGTCATATACAACTCAATATGGACAGGATCACATATGCATTGAATGATGAAGGATTTTCGAGAAGCGATTTCCTTATAGAGGCGGTAAATGAAGATATCGATGTAAAAAGAACAGTCTATAAAGAGTTTGAAGCACTCCTGGAACCAAATGCGATCATCGCGACGAACACCTCTTCTATCTCTATCAGCGATCTGGCCAAAGATCTCAAACACCCAGAACGTTTTATAGGAATGCATTTTTTTAATCCAGTGGAACGCATGCCTCTGGTCGAAGTGATCCCCGGGGAGTTGAGCGATGAAACAACGATCGCAACGGTTGTTAATCTTGCCAAAAGTATGGGGAAAACCCCTGTCAAGGTGAAGGATAGCCCGGGATTTCTAGTCAACAGGGTCTTATTGCCTTACCTCAAAGAAGCAGCAATGATGTTTGAAGAGGGTGAAGATATAGAAAAGATCGATCGGATACTCACAGATTTCGGGATGCCAATGGGCGCATTTTTACTGATGGACGAAGTAGGCGTGGATATCGGTGTGGAAGTTGCCACAGTGCTGCATACAGCATACGGTGAACGTATGGCCATGGGCAAGGTGCTTGATGGCATGCTAAAGAACGGATGGCTTGGCAAAAAGAGTGGTACCGGGTTTTATAACCATGGACAAAAACGCCCATCGATCAATCCTCATATCCATATACTCCAAGAAGGTGAAACACGTTTGGATGCCCAGGCGATCATTCAACGTGCACTCTATATCATGATCAATGAAGCTTCACGTTGTCTTGAAGAGGGGGTCGTGGAGGATGCTGCATACCTGGATATGGCTATGGTCATTGGTATCGGGTTCCCAGCTTTTAGAGGAGGTTTGATGCGGTATGCAGACAGTGTCGGTATCGCTCAGATCGTAGAAACACTGAAACACTTCAGTACCACTTACGGCGATCGGTTTAAGCCATCCTCATTACTGCTTGTGATGGCACAAAAGCATGAAACATTTTACGGAGGGCAATGATGTCTTTAAAAACATTCAGAACAAATTACATTACCAAACCGCTTTTTAGGACACTCAAGCGTAAAGGATTGCTGCCTTCCATCTCCGATACGGAAAAAACAGCATTAAGGGCGGGCAGTGTCTGGATAGAAGGAGAACTCTTCAGCGGCAAGCCCGATTTTGAAAAGATCTTCTCTTATAGCTATCCGACACTCTCCAAAGAGGAGCAGGCATTTTTGGACAATGAAGTCGAAGAGGTCTGTGCGATGACGGATGACTGGCAAGTTTTTCAGACCAGGAGACTGCCTAAGAAAGTTTGGGAGTATCTCAAGGATAAACGCTTTTTTGGGATGATCATACCGAAAGAGCATGGAGGACTCGGGTTCAGTGCCTACGGACATAGCTGTGTGATCGAAAAGCTTGCTACACGATCCCAGGTACTTGCTATTACCGTCATGGTACCAAACTCATTGGGACCTGCAGAGCTTTTGCTGCATTATGGAGAGGAGAAACAAAAAGAGTATTATCTGCCGCGTTTGGCAGAAGGCAAAGAAATACCCTGTTTTGCTTTGACAGAGCCAGAAGCGGGAAGTGATGCCGCAGCGATCCGTTCTCATGGTACCGTCTTCAAAGATAGTAACGGAATGCTCAAGATCAAATTGGAATTTGAAAAAAGGTACATTACCCTGGGTGCCATCGCAACAGTTATCGGTCTTGCATTTGTCTGTAAAGACCCTGAAAATCTGCTTGGGATGGGGGAAGAGCCTGGTATCACCTGTGCACTAGTGGATGCTAAAAAAGAGGGGGTCGATCAGTCCAGACGCCATGATCCTATGGGGGTACCTTTTATCAATGCACCGCTGGTCGGAAAAGGAGTCGTTATCGATATCGATGATGTGATCGGAGGGAGTGAAGGCGTAGGCAAAGGGTGGCAGATGCTGATGGAATCCCTTGCGGTCGGCCGCGGTATTTCACTTCCTTCCACGAGTTCGGGCGGCAGTAAACTGGCAGCATTTGTTGCTTCGACATACAGTGTTGTACGGTATCAGTTCGGTATTGCCATAGGTAAATTTGAAGGGATTGCCGAAGTGATAGGGCGTATGGGTGCAGATGTCTATGTGATGGATGCGGCTAAAAACTTCACACTCGGGGCAATCGACACCGGAGCGAAACCTGCCGTGGCCAATGCCATCATGAAATACCACAGTACGGAAAAATTTCGAAAAAATATCATGGATGCGATGGATATACAGGGTGGAGCGGCCATTAGCATGGGTCCCAAGAACCTTCTTGCACATGCCTACTATGGTGCACCGATATCGATCACGGTAGAGGGTGCCAATATCATGACACGTACGCTGATCCAGTTCGGTCAGGGAATGATACGTTGTCACCCTTATGTCTATGCAGAGATCGAGGCACTTGAAAAAGAAGATATCGAAGCCTTTGATACGAACTTTTTCGGACATTTGGCGCATATCGGACGGAATATGTTAAGGGCTTGTCTTCTTGGGATCACAAGAGGGCATTGGCATCGCCCCGAAAGCCGGGGGATAGCAGCTCGATATGAGCAAAAGCTGGCATGGTGTTCGGCGCAGTTTTCCTGTATGAGTGATATAGCCCTCGGGATCATGGGGTCAGGGTTGAAAAAAAGAGAATCAGTCTCTGGACGCTTTGGAGATGTATTGTCCCAAATGTATATACTGAGTGCAGCACTGAGACGTTTTAAAGCAGAAGGAAGTCTAAGATCGGATGAAGTCATACTTAAGGTTGCGATGGAGGAGGGGTTTCGCAAGATAGACGAAGCCTTTTGGGGGATACATCAAAATCTCTCTTCCGGGCTGCTTGGGATGCTGTTTCGTTTCAAAGGCTTCTGTGGAAGGATCAACCCAATGGGAAATGCAGCCAATGACCGTGATCTGCATGCTGTCGCAATGCTGCTTGCATCGGATGAGTCCGTACGTAACCGTGTATGCAGCAATATGCATATAGGAGGCAGGGTCGAGGAGCTGCACGAAGCTTCGGATCTGATGATGAAAGCCAAAGAGGCGATCAGAAAACGGAAAAAAACGGGAGAGGATGCATTGAGCGAGAATGAGAAGAGGCTTTTGGAAAAAGCAGACAGAGCCCAAGCGCATATCATTGCAGTCGATTCCTATACGATAGAGGATTATTTTAAATGCTGAAGCTGATACTCTGGATATCATATTTCATTATCTATTTGATCAAAAAACTCAGTGGTGCCAACATCACTACAAGCGGTGAAAATATACCCGATCCCCCTATAATGTTTTTGGCAAATCACTTTACACGTTTTGAAACATTTGTCGTACCTTATTTGATCTTCACCAAACATAAGTATGTATCACGTTCCTTGGCCGATGACACGATCTTTGTAGGATGGTTGGGTGAGTATATGAGATTGGCAGGTACCATCTCAAATAAAAATAAAGAACGCGACTGTATCATATTGGATGATCTGATTTCGGCCAAAGCATGCTGGATCATCTATCCGGAAGGAGAAATGGTCAAAAACAAACAGATCAGTTTTGAGAACGGCGAGTTTCACATCCATATGGAAGATTATAACGGGCATGTGCATACAGGTTCCGCTGTACTGGCACTCAAAGCCGAGATCATGCGCGAACGTATCAAAACTATGGATGATGAAGCAGCGATCCGACGGTTTTGCAAAGCCCATCGTGTGGATCGTTCCAAACTGCAAGAAGGCGTGCATCTCCATATTATGCCGCTTTCGATCACCTATTATCCTATTCGTCCGGGTGAAAATAGACTGCTTTTGTTCATCGATAAGTTTTTGAACCTGCGGGGAACACGTTTTTTTGAAGAGCTGGAGGTAGAGATCAACCTGTTGATGAAAGCCAATATGCATCTCCATTTTGGAAAACCGATCGTAGTTAAAGAGTATATTGATGCATATCTTTCTAAACATGGTGGTACCATTGATGATGACAGCCTAATGGAAGAACTCATTGAGAACCAGAGAAAGAAACTTACCACAGATATCATGCGTGAAGTGTATGGTAATATGCAGATCAACTTTGATCATATCTTCATTCTGAGCCTTGTGACTATGCCGACCTTGAAAGTCTGCCCCAGCTATCTTAAAACATTGATCTACAAGAATGCCAGAGAGCTTCGGGTTATCCCAAAATTAAACCTGCATCCGGAACTTCAAACAGGTCTGTTCAGATTGATCCTTGATGAGGACTATGCACCGTTCGTCTCTGCCCTGAAAATAGCAGATGCACAGAATATCCTTTATCAAGACAGTGACGGGGATTATCTTTTTGATAAAAGTTTGTTGGAAAAAAACTATGATTTTCATAAGATCAGAGTGAAAAACACTATGCAGGTTGTTCTGAATGAGATCAATTGGCAGGAAAGATTTGTTAGCAAAGCAAAAGAGAATGCTACATTGAGTGAACAGGAGCTTAGAGTTGATAATTTTGAATATCTGAAAACATCTGATAGAAAAGAGTTTGAAAGAGAATATGTCTATTACCATTATCTACCGCCAGCAAAAAACAGCATCGGTGTTCCACAATTCTATTACGATCAAAAAAATTCGGTTGGACTGGTCTTCTCACACGGCTATCTTTCCGTGCCTGCAGCACTTGAGGAAATGGCAAAATATCTCTTTGAAAAAGGGATCAATGTCTATCTTGTGAGACTCAGAGGACACGGTACGGACCCTAGAGCACTTCAAAAGGTTAAATTTGAAGAGTGGGAGTGTGATTTTGGACGCGCTTTCACGGCTATGAGGCAAGTGTGTGACAAAGTCTTTATCGGAGGATTCTCTACCGGAGGGCTTTTGGCACTATTACATGCCGGAAAATATCATGTGGATGGTGTGATTGTGGTCAATACTGCCCTTAAACTCAATAACTTAAAGGTGGAATATGTCGTTACGACACTGAATGCCTTTAATGAGATGGTCGTACATTTGCATGCACAGGGTATCAAAGAGTGGATCGATAACCACAGTGAACTTTCTGATTTCAATTATCCAAGACACCCGCTTTCATCTGTTTCTGAACTAGAAAAACTGATGGATAAAACCCGTAAACTACTTTCACAGGTAGATGATCCTATTTTGATCATTCAGGGCGATCATGATCCTGTAGTCTATACGAAAAGTGCCAATATGATCTATGAAAGGGTCAGTACACAAAAGAAAGAACTGCTATTTATCCCTAGTATATACCATAATATTCTGACGCCAGGTAAAACTGATCCTTATGATCTTTATGAAAACATCTATGACTATATTATTCGGGCAATTGCTAACTAATATCGATACCATACGCTAGAGAAATAGAGACAGTTGGATGCGTTATTTTTTAAGTCTCTAATAGATGATCTTATCTCCGACATGTATCATACCACTTTGTACAATGAGAGCCCTGTACCCGCCTATATATTTCAGTCCCTTCATCATATCTTCATCTAACAGTCTAGAGAGGTAACGGCAGGGAGGGCAGGTACGTACGATGCGGAACTTTGCCGTTCCGATGGTAAATATTTTGTCTTCCAGAAGTGAAGCATCGAAGTTTTTGATGACAAGATTTCTACGCAGATCCAGAAAATCCAGATCACTCCCCAATCGTCTGTTACACTCTGCAAGGGATTCAAAAGGAAGTATGCTGACCTCTCGGACATCCTGGGAGAGTGGGGGTTTGTTGAAGGTACCTTGCCCGTAGAAATAACGGTCACCTTCCAGTCCTTTGCCTTTGACAGCCCGGACACGCTCTACATAATGCAAAGGTTCTTTGGCTTTTTCTCCGATGATAATGGCATGCAGGGTCATGATTTTCAGACACTATTCGGGTCTGTATACCCTTACATTTTTAACATCTTCCGCATCCCGCAGATATTGGGCATGCAATTGACTCATGATCCCTTTGTCACAGTAGAGGAGATACTCTTTGTCCTGCGGCAGCTTCTTGAACTCTGTTTTGAGTTTGTGGAAAGGAATCTTAATGCTCTTGCATGGTGTTTGGATGCATTCATCTTCCGTACGTATATCTATGACCACATACTTGTCATCATTGAGATCATGTATCACCTCTACCGGTGCTGCATTGGTGACATCATCGATGATCTCATCCACATAGATCTTCTGTGCATCTTCTACGGCTTTATCCAACACACTGTAATCAAAACGTGCTGCTTCTTTTTCCATACGTTTGTATGAACCGTGTGTAATAGGGTTCTTGGAGATGACACCGCAGTACTCCGGCATATTCTCTGCAAAACGGCGTGTACCTATCTCACTGGCTATCTTGATGATCTCCGGTTTGTTCATGGTAGCCAGAGGACGTAAAATGAGTTTATTGGTCACCTGGTCTATGAGTGCCAGGTTACGCAGGGTCTGACTTGAAACCTGTGCCACACTCTCACCCGTAAGCAGTGCATCTATCTCGAGTTCATTGGCCACTTTTTCAGAAGCAAGGAGCATCAGGCGTTTCAGGGTCACACCCATATAGCTCTCATGTGTAGAACGGAATATCTCCTCGATCACTGCATCAAACGGTACAGAGATGAAAGAGACACGATGCGACGCACCGAACTTGGACCAGAGGTAAAGGGCCACCTGCTTAACACCTATCTCATGGGCGATCCCCCCAAGATTGAAGAAGATAAAATGGGTTTTTATACCTCTTTTCATCGTGAGGTAAGAAGCCACTGTCGAGTCAAAACCGCCGGACATCAGCGAGAGGATATCTCCCTGTGTGCCCAAAGGAAAACCGCTGAGTCCTGCATGTTTGAGAGTAATGATATTGAGTTGCTTGTTGATAAGTTCCAGACGAATGGTCACTTCGGGATGATGCAGATCGACACCTTTTGTGTCATTGTGTGCCAGCATATATCCGCCCACCGTTTGCTCTATATCAAGTGATCTAAAAGGGTGTTGTCCCGAACGTTTGACACGTACCACAAAGCTCTTGCCAATGATCTCTTTGGCCATCATTTCATTGACCTTGACCTTGATCTGATCCAGTGTTTCCATGCCGTCAAACTGTAAAGCTTCAAGGACCTGCTCTATACCCGGAGTGTCAAGGAGCGTTTGGCGTACTTCCGTGAGAAATTCTATAGGTGTCACAACCTCAATCTTATCAGAAAACTTTTTGACGGTGATCTCAGCACTGTATCTGCCTAAAAGTTTTACAAGATTATTGTAAAGCTGTCCTACCATCTGCTTTTTGGCAGATGCACCTTTGACCATGATCTCCGGAAAGAGTTTTAAAATGAATTTTTGTGTTTTGACTGATGGTGTTCCCACTGTTGTATACCCTTGTTTTTGTCTGAGCGGCATTATAACACAAGAGGACTAAATGGCTATCACCTAATCTTCAAGCGGAAAGTGCAATGATACAGATCTTGATGCTTCAAAAAGGGCCTGCGTTGCAATGAAAACACTGCGGTTTGTATTGAGCAGAGAGATCACGTTCTTTTCGTTGATACCTTTATGACTGATAGAGATACTTGCTTCGTTCATGATTCGATGATTCTCTTCTTCTGCTTTAGAGAATTTTTCCTTACAGGTATCCATACTCCACACTTCATCCATATAATTGATATAGATCATGATCGCATAGAGAAGATTTCTTCGTATCGCATCATAAATAGTATGAATGGTCTCACTGCTGCTTTCGGAGAATTCGTTCATATCATTCTTGATATCTTTAAGCATTTTTGCTGCATAGACAGATTCACGTACAGAAGCTAAAAGTGTATCCAGGCTCTCTTTCTCATCCGGCAGTAGATCCTGTTGGTTCAAAGCCGACACAAATTCCATGATCTTGATCTCTATCTCTTTGATCGTGTTATAGGCTATTTTATGATTGAATTCTATTTGGTCCTGATTGGCTTCTACGGCCTCTTTCAAACCAAGTTTTTTTACAAAAACATCATTGGGTTTTATATTTGCGATCAAAAGTGCATATTTCATTGTTTTAACAAACAGATTGTTGACTTCATCACGTAATGCCACAAGAGCCGTTTCTGAAAATTGGGGATCGACCAAATGTATGTATCGTGTGGGTGCTGGTTCAACATGTACGAAGAGTTGATTCAGGTATTTGGCCATCAATGATACAAAAGGAAGAAGCAGCACCACACCGAGCAGATTAAATATCGTATGAAAGAGTGCCAATGCTATGACCGGGTCATCATACAACTTTTGAATCCCCATCAAAAAGTGTGCCAACGGTGTCAGTATGATAAATGCTGCTATTGCGGTCATAAAATTAAATATAAAATGTGCCAGTGCAACACGCTTTTTATCGGGTATACCACCCATAGCACCAATCATTGCTGTCACGGTTGTCCCTATATTCGTACCTATCACCATTGCAGCAGACTGTTCAAAGCTCAAGATATGTACATAAAGTGCACTCAGTACGATCGCCGTAGCTGCCGAACTTGACTGGATCAATGCAGTGAGAAAAAATCCGATACCGATAAAAGCGATGAGAGGTAAATGTGAAAATTTCTCAAGATCAATAAGAGTGGTCAAAGATTCTATAGCGCTTTTCATAAATTCAAGACCAAGAAACAGAAGACCAAACCCCACAAATACCTTGGCAACGAGAGTGATCTTTTTATGATCAGGCGCAAATATAAGCAGTAGCCCTCCTGCACCTATCATAGGCAGGGCAAACGCTTCGATCTTGACCTTGAAACCCAGTGTGGCTACGATCCATGACGTCAGTGTCGTACCCACATTTGCACCAAATATAACGACAATCCCTGAATACAGTGAGATCAATGACGCACTTACAAAAGAGAGCGTCATAAGCGTGACAACGGAAGAACTTTGAAGCAGGGCAGTCGCAACAGTCCCGGTCATGAGTGATTTTATCGTAGAGGAAGTTGAATTCTTGACCCAGCTTTTAAAACGACGGCCCGCTGACTCCTTCAATGCAAGTTCCATATACAACATACCAAACAGGAACATTCCCAAACCAGAAAGTGCTTGTACAAGTTGCGCAGTCATACATTTATCTCTTTTTTTGACCATTATAACACTATTATTGTCATCAAGCAACCAAGTCATTTGAATAATTATGACTGTGGCAAGGGTTAAAGGTATTTAACACTATCACCATATTCATAAATTATTTTCAGTATTTCTAAAATTAATTTATCTTATACTTAATTTATGTATATCAAAAGGAGCTCAATATGAAGCATAAAAAGATAGAGCATAGTAAACCTTTAGTGGATCTGTTACATGGTGAACCTACAGAAGGCATAAGCAGGAGAACCGCACTTAAAATGATGGGTGTTGGCGGTGCAGCCACACTGATGGGCTTGCCTACTTCTACACATGCAGATGAAACATCCACAGTCAAAAGTGAAAAGAACGCCAGGATCCTGGTCGTAGGCGGTGGGGCAGGTGGTATTATGGCACTTGCCAGGCTGCACAGTGCTTTGTCCAATGCAGATATTACGATCATTGCACCCAATGAAACACACCTGTATCAGCCCGGACAGGTCTTTATGGCCGCCGGTCTTTATACGTTAGATGATATTGCTAAAGAGAATAGAGAGTTCATACCGGAGGATGTCACTTGGATCAAAGATGAAGTCGCTTCTTTTGATCCGGATAACAATAAAGTGACTACACGTGCAGGGGTGGAAGTTCTTTATGACTATATGGTCGTAGCCACAGGTATTGTCTACCATTATGACTGGATCAAGGGACTGAGAGAAGAGGATATCGGTACAAATGGTATCTCCAGTGTCTATCTGAACAATCTGGAAAAAGGTACCGCCAAAGGCGGTGAAGTCACATGGGAATGGTTCAATGCACTCAAAGAGGCAGCAGCTTCAGGAAAAAAACCAACGGCTCTCTATACAAGCCCGAACACACCGATCAAATGTGGCGGGGCACCGCAAAAAATTCTCTATCTTAGTGCAGATCATTTGAAAAAAGATGATCTAGGGGCCAATTTTATCTACGTAACAGACAGTGCAAAGTTGTTTAGTATTCCTGAGATCGAAAGTTCACTGCTCGAAGTACAGAAGAGATATGACACCATTACCAATCATTTCAGACACAATCTTGTTGCTATAGATGTAAAGAACAAGGTAGCCACTTTTGAAGAGACCTATGAGGTCAAAGGTGAATATGATGAAGATCTGGAAGAGTATGATATATCAGAAGAGAAAAGAATGGTCGATATCGCTTATGACTTCATTCATGTCGTACCGCCTATGGGGCCGCCTCAGGCATTGGCGGATTCTCTTTTAGGATGGCAAAAAGGTACAGCTAAAGGATGGCTTGAAGTAGACCAGGTAACGCTACAGCATAGAAGATACCCAAATGTATTCGGCATGGGTGATGTCTGTGGTATTCCGCTAGGAAAAACCGGCGGATCTGCAAGACATCATGGTCCTGTCGCTGTGGGGAACCTTGTTTCGGCATTGGAAGGCAAACCACTGGTAGAGAAGTTCGATGGGTACACTGTATGCCCGCTTAAAACGCAATATGGTGAGATCATCATGGCAGAATTCAACTATAAAGGTCTGGCACCTACCATGCCATTCCTGGATCCTGCAAAACCAAGATTTATGTGGTGGGTTTTTGACCTGTATCAGTTGAAACCGATGTACTGGTATCTTATGTTGAGAGGTTGGTTTTAGAAAATAGAGAGCATTGTATAATGTAAAATTATCTAATGATATTTATAATTATAAACATCATTGGAATTCCTATGATATACTTAGCACATATAAAAAATAAAAGGGGTTGAAGATGAATGGTTTTGATGCACTTTATGCAAAAGCAAAAGATCGTATACGGGCGTTGTCTGAGTTACCTTCGATCAAAGAAGAGTCGATCGAACAGATGCTTGAAGCACGTGGCGTTGAGCGGCGTGATTTCATGAAGTGGGCTGCGGGTATTACCGCAATGCTTGCCTTACCGTCCCAGTTCACCCCTTTATTTGCTGATGCTGTGAAAATGGCAGACCGCATACCATTGGTCTGGCTGCATTTTGCAGAGTGTACAGGATGCAGTGAATCATTTATACGCTCGGATGCGCCAACGATCGATTCACTTATCTTTGATTATATCTCTCTTGAATACCATGAAACACTGATGGCTGCATCAGGCTGGCAGGCCGAAGAAAACCTGAATCATGCTTTGAAAAAATATGCAGGAAGATATATTTTGTTGGTTGAAGGGGGTATACCCACAGCTATGGATGGACAGTATTTGACCCTGGGGCCCCAAAGCCGGACTGGGCTCAGTGTAATCACTGAAGCGGCCAAAGATGCAGCAGCGATCTTCTCCATTGGGACCTGTGCCGCGTTTGGCGGTATTCAGGCTGCTGCACCTAATCCTACCGGTGCAAAAGGTGTGGACAAGGTGATCTCACAACCCGTGATCAATGTGCCTGGCTGTCCTCCAAGTGCTTCAAATATCGTCGGGACACTGATGCACTTCTTACTTTTTGGTACACTGCCGGCCCTGGATCGTTACCATCGTCCAAAATGGGCATACGGTAACCGTATACACGATCTTTGTGAACGTCGCGGACATTTTGATGCAGGAGAATTCGTAGAGAGTTTCGGTGACGACGGGGCCAAAGAGGGATGGTGCCTTTATAAACAGGGATGCAAAGGTCCTTATACCTTTAACAACTGTTCCACGGAACGATTCAACCAGCATGTCAATTGGCCTATTGGTGCAGGCCATGGCTGTATGGGATGTTCTGAACCAGACTTCTGGGATACGATGGGGCCATTGGAAAAACCCATTGATTCTCATCTCGTCATGGGACTCAATTCTACCGTTGATAAGATCGGAACGACACTTCTTACTGCTACGCTGGTCGGTATCGGTGCACATGCCGTTGCGAGTATCTTTATGAATAAAAATGATGAGAAGGGGGAGTAAGTCATGGGTAACAGACGTGTAGTGATCGATCCGATCACGAGAATTGAAGGCCATCTGCGTATAGAAGTAGAAGTGGATGAAAACAATGTGGTACAAAAAGCCTACTCCTCATCCACATTATGGAGAGGTATTGAACTTATTCTCAAAGGGCGTGACCCTAGAGATGCAGGCCTAATGGCTCAGCGCATCTGCGGTGTTTGTACCTACTCACACTATAAGGCTGGAGTAGAAGCGGTAGAAAATGCATTGGGTGTGGAAGCACCCTACAATGCACGATTGGTACGTTCGCTTCTGAATGAATCCCTTTATATGCATGACCATGTGGTGCATTTCTATCACCTGCACGGGCTTGACTGGGTGGATGTGGTCTCAGCATTGAGTGCTGACCCTGCAAAAGCATCAAAGCTGGCTTTCAAGTATTCCGACTCTCCTATTGCAACAGGTACGGATGAACTGACGGCTGTTCAAAAAAGAGTCAAAGAGTTTGTTGATAAAGGGCAACTGGGACCGTTCGCCAATGCCTATTGGGGAAACGGCACCTACAAATTCTCTCCCGAACAGAACCTTATCGCACTGTCTCACTATCTTAAGGCACTGGAAGTACAGCGTGTAGCCGCACAGATGTTCGCTATCTTTGGTGCAAAACAGCCACATCCTCAAAGTCTTGTAGTGGGTGGAGTGACCTGTGTGAGAGATATATTGAGTCCTACCCGTCTGGCCCAATGGAAAGAAAAATACAAGATCGTTAAAGATTTTATCGACCGTGCCTATCAGGCAGATATCATCATGGCTGCAGAAGCCTACGGTACAGAAGAGACCGTACTGGGTGGCGTAGGGGTAAAGAACTTTCTTGCTGCTGATGCATTTATGCTGAACCGCACAGAAAATCTTTTCCAAAGCGGATACATTAAAAACGGTGATCTCTCTCAAGTCTATGATATAGATGATATGAAAATAGAAGAGGATGTAACACATGCCTGGTACAAAGGCACAACGCCGCTTCAACCCTATGATGGGGTCACAGACCCTGAATATACAGGTTTTATAGATGGTGACACCGTCAATGGAGAAGCAAAGATCATTGATGAAACGCAGAAATACTCATGGGTGAAAGCACCTCGTTATGATGGTGAAGCGATGGAAGTAGGTCCTCTATCTTGTCTGCTCGTCAATTATGCCAGAGGTAATAAAAAGGTGCAAAATGAAGTCGGCGCCTTCCTCAAACGTACAGGATTGCCAGTGGGGGCACTCTTTACGACACTGGGCAGAACCGCAGCGAGAATGCTTCAAACTAAATTGATCTCTGACAATGCCATCATAACGTTCAATTCATTGGTGGAAAATATTAAAAGTGATGACAGTACCTATACCAAGTTTGAAATAAACCCTGACAAAGAGTACACAGGACGTTTTATCGGTGAAGTGCCTCGCGGGACACTGAGTCACTGGGTACGTATTAAAAATGGTCTTATTGAAAACTATCAGGCAGTCGTACCGACAACCTGGAATGCCGGGCCGATGGACGGTAACGGTACAATCGGTCCTTATGAAGCATCTCTGGTAGGATTAAAACTTGAAGATCCTGCAAAACCGCTTGAAGTTTTGAGGGTCATACACTCTTTTGATCCATGTATGTCCTGTTCTGTGCATGTGATGGATATGAAAGGGGTAGAACTCAGTGAATTTAAAGTAACCCCTATGAGCAGTGGAGCGGCCTGTTAGGGGATTAAATGAAAATGTTCATACAGATAAACGAGAAGGAGTAACCGTGGGACAACCAGAAAAATATACGTCAGACCATCCTGATTTTGTCTATAGTGCTATCAATCGCATCCTCCACTGGATAAGGGCGCTTGTGATAACTGGCCTTATCATCACAGGTTTTTACATCGCTGAACCTTACCTTTCCTCAAAAGGTTCAAGCGATATACTGATCTATGGAGAGTGGTCTATGTGGCACTTTATCCTGGGTTTCATCCTTATCTCTTCAGGGTTGTTAAGGATCTATCTTTTCTTTTTTGGAAACGACAGTGGAAGAGAGCTGAGTTCGCTCAAGGATGTCTTGAGTATCAAGTCCTGGATCACGCAGTTGAAATCTTACTTTTTTATCGGGGAGTTGCGTAAAAAAGGTTTTTATGGTCCTTTACAGTTCATTATTTACACGGCTATTATGATCCTGGTTGTTTTGGCTTCGATCACAGGATTGATCCTGTATGTCCATGTCTATCATCAGGGAATAGGTGGCTTACTCTATGAACCTATGCGCGTGATTGAAGCATGGATGGGTGGCCTTGCCAATGTCCGCTATATTCACCATATTACAATGTGGGGTTTTTTGATCTTTATTCCTATACATATCTATATGGTCGTCTGGTCTGCGGTTCGATTCAAGCATGGTGCACTGGATGTGATGTTCACAGGTTATGACTACCATCTGAAAAAAAAGCAAGAAGAGAAAGAAGAGAATACGTGAAAATACTACTACTAGGCATAGGTAACCTGCTTTTTGGGGACGAGGGCATAGGTGTCCATTTCATCAATTATATAGGAGAGAAATACCGTTTTGAAGGTGAACCAAAGATCGATCTGGTGGATGGAGGAACCCTGGCACAAAGACTCATACCTATTATTGTAGAGTATGATCATGTGATCATTGTTGATACGATCAATGCTCCGGGCGTACAGGCGGGTGAAGTCTACTTCTTTGATTTTGATGCTATACCTGATACTGTAGACTGGCAGGGAAGTGCACATGAAGTTGAAATGCTGCAGACCCTCAATATGATGGACCTTGCAGGTGATCGTCCGACTACGATGATCATGGGAGTCGTACCCACAGTAATAGAAGCCACAGAATTCTCTCTTTCTGAAGGTGTGGCTGCCGCTGTACCACTGATGGAAAAGACACTGCTGCATTACTTAAAGAGCATGGGGATCGATGCGGTGAAAAAAGCTGAAGTCGATATACAGGCCATTCTCCCAAATTCATATAGGGTACTTGATGCATATTGCATTTAAATTTAGATACACCCATAGTAATGGGTTGTTCGCACGGCTGTTATACCGCATCAATGAACTCTCAAATCTGCCGCTTTCACTGCATCAAAATGGTACAGAGTTCAGGATAGAAGCTTCAGGTGACCAAACAAGTTTAGAGGCACTGGCGGAACAAATAGCCTCACTCGTACCCCAATCTCTCTTTTTGGAAGCGTACAAGATAGAAGAGGCTGACACTGAGGAAGCTTCTGAGATACTCTCTAAGAATGATACTCCATATGAAGTGCCCTATTGTCCTGAATGCCAGGAAAAAGTGATCAACACATTAAATCCCTTTCATCTATGTACTGTTTGCGGGTTCAGCGAAGTGTCTATTTCTATGGATGATCTCACTAGATATACAGGCATCACAGCAACTACAGATGAGGACTTTTTTCTGCAGTTGGCAACTGCTTTAAAGGAGACAGGGGAATTGACCTTGCCCACCTATAATGGTACACGCCGCTTTGCTTTGTTACATACAAAGGAGCAGAACGGGCAGGGTATTCTTTTTTGTGATCCTACAGATATTTCCGATAAATTTCTTATCACGCAAGGTGAACTCGATAGCTTGATGACGGTGGAAAAACCTTCCATACGTTTGAAACCGAAATTGAGGTTTCGTTCTGAACATGAACTAAATAAACCGTTTTACCCGGTTTTTTTCGCAGATGATAAGATCACTTTGGCTCTCTCCACAGCACTCAAAAGCAAAGGCATCGATGCAGTCTATTGCGACTGTCTATCGACACTGCGTGTTGCAACCGCACTGGATGAACAGATGATCATTACATCAGGTCGTGATATGCTTCCATGTTCTATGGATATCCCTTTAAAACAACCTTCTTTCTGTGACTATAACGGTTTCCAAGCCTATGGAGATGCAAATGGCTTACAGTTGAACAAAGTACTTCACTTAGAAAAACCAACGATACACTATATTGCAAACCATGAAACACCTAACGTTGCCAACGCGATACGTTTTGAACCTGCACATGCCGCCATGCGTTCCATTGTACTTGAACATGGACTGGGAGGAGAAGCTCTCTGCGGGATACATTTCAGCCGGGTTCATCCATCTCATATCTTCTCTTTTTCCACCAAAATAGGCTATACCCCTATGGTACTCTTCAGAGATAATGCCATCACACAACCAAATCAGTTGTTAGAAGCGATCAAAACTATGGACGAGGGTGGTATGCGTCTGGTGAACAATTTCCAAAAACGTTTTCCTGCCCTCTATGATACGATCGAACAAGTGGAGTTTACCTCCCATACCGATATTTCTGACATTACCAAAATATGGTCTATGGCAGCTGTTTTTATCGGCTTGTATGCAGGGAGTGATGCACTGGAGTCATGCGAAAAACTTGAGTCGACTGCTATTGAATTCAACGGTAAATCCGGTCCTCGTATCGATTATAAGGTCATAAGCACAGAAGAGGGATACCAGCTTGACCCGAGGCTTGCCATCCGTTCTGCCATGAGTTTCAAACTTGCCGGCCTTGATGACTATCTTCTGAGTTTTGGTTTTATTGATTCTTTGGCAGACTTTATTGCACTGCAGGCTGAAAATGCGGATGCAAATATAGGGATCCGCGGTGTGACACTCAGCGGTGGGTTATTTGAAAACCGTCAATTGTTGATGCGTGCCTATAATGCTCTGAGCGTCAATTATCCGATCTACAGAAACAAGCGTTTGAGCATAGACGATGCCAATGTCGCATTCGGAGCGATCACCCTTGGAAGTGAATAAAAAACTCGACATCACAGGGATCGTACAAGGCGTAGGTTTTCGTCCTTTCGTCTACCAGCTCGCGGACCGTTTCCATCTGAACGGATCCATATGTAACACTGCATCCGGGGTAAAGATAGAGCTTGAGGGTCAAGAGCATGCCATTGATGCTTTTACAGATGCACTCTATGAAGAATTGCCTCCTTTAGCACGTATTGATGCATTCTCAAGTGAAAATGCACCGTATGTCGGTCATACAACTTTTCAAATTCTTCAAAGTGAAACAGAAAATCAGAAATCCACTTTAGTCTCTCCTGATATAGCGATCTGTAAACATTGTCTGCAGGAGATGCATGATCCAACCAATAGACGATATGCCTATCCTTTTATCAACTGTACAGACTGTGGACCGCGTTACAGCATCATAGAAACACTACCCTATGACAGACCCAACACGTCTATGCATGTTTTCAGGATGTGCAAATCATGCAGGAAAGAGTATACGGATCCCTTGAATCGACGTTTTCATGCACAGCCTATCAGCTGTCCTGACTGCGGGCCCACGCTTAGATTACTTGATAACAGCGATAAAGTCTTAGAAGAGGGAAATGACACTATAAAAACAACTGCTGAGGCCATCAAAAAAGGTGCTATTGTCGCAGTCAAAGGACTTGGAGGATTTCATCTGATCTGTGATGCGACCAGCACCCATGCCGTTGAAAAATTGAGAAGAAGGAAACAAAGGCCACTCAAGCCTTTTGCTGTAATGTTTCCGGATATCGAAAATATCAAAGCTTCTGCAGAAGTATCTCCAAGGGAAGCAGAACTGATCACTTCGAAAGAAAAACCTATCGTGATCGTTCCTCAAAGAGAAGAGAGTTCTATCTCTTCTCTTGTAGCACCGGGTATCGATCGTATCGGTGTTTTTCTTCCTTATACACCTTTGCATCATCTTTTGCTCAGAGAGCTCAATGTCCCTCTTGTCGCCACAAGTGCGAATCTGAGCGATGAGCCGATCATACGGGACAGTGTTGAGTTACTTGAAAAACTTGGCCCGGTTATTGACCTGGTACTCGACCATGACCGTGATATACGCAATGCAAATGATGACAGTGTGGTGCAAATGGCAGGAGATGAGAAGATCACGCTTCGTATGTCCAGAGGCTATGCACCCAAAAGCATAAAGCTGCCATTGAAGAGTAAGAAAAAGATTCTTGCTGTCGGAGCCAATCAAAAGAACAGTATGGCTTTGGTCTTTGATGATACGCTTGTGATGACTCCCTACATCGGTGATCTGAATTCACTGGAAGCCTTCGAATATTTTGAACGTACACTGCGCTCTTTTAAACGCTTTTATGATTTTGAACCTGATGTCATCGTCTATGACAAGCATCCGGAATATATGACCACAAAGTGGGTGAATGAATCACAAAAAGAAAACCCTGAGTTACAAGCTATTGAAGTCCAGCACCATTATGCTCATCTACTTGCAGCGATGGGAGAACATCAGATTGATGGAAAGGTGTTGGGCTTTGCATTTGATGGAACAGGCTATGGTGATGACGGAAACATATGGGGCGGGGAAGTGATGATAGCGGATCAGCAGAACTATGAACGTATCGTATCCCTTGCATCTTTTCGTCTTCTGGGAGGAGAAAAGGCCATTAAGGAGCCACGCAGAACTGCACTTTCGCTCTTGTTTGAAACCTATACACTGGATGAGATAGTTACACTTAAGATACCGCTACTACAGCAGTTTTCTGATGAAGAGATCCTTATGCTCCATAAGGTATGGGAGAAGGGTATCAATGCTCCATTGTGCAGTTCTATGGGAAGACTCTTTGATGCGGTGGCAAGCTTTGCAGACATTGTACATCTGTCAAGTTTTGAAGGAGAAAGCGGCTTGCGCATGGAACAGTATGTCGACGAGAATATCACTGACATCTTTGAGTTTGAGATAAAAAGTGGCACCATAAACCTGCAATCCATGGTAAGATCCATGGTCAAAATGAACGATAAACAACAGATGGTCTCCACCTTTTTCAATACGATCACAGAGATCATTTTTCATATCGCTCGGAAACATCCTGCACTTCCGCTGGTTTTTTCCGGAGGTGTTTTCCAGAATAAAGTACTGGTGGAGAAAATAAGCAGTCGCTGTAAAGTAGAGAACCGTACCTTTTATTTTCAAAATGAAACAGCGATCAATGATGGAGGTATTGCATTCGGACAGGCATGGTATGCCTTGCATGATTACTCAACACAAAACGCATGATCAAGATACCAATCTTTAAACACAATTTTATGAAAAGACTCTATAATTAAAACTATAAGGAAGGTAAGATGGAAGCTGGCTTATTACTCATTTTCTGGTATGGCATATTACATGCATTCGGTCCTGATCATCTTACCGCCATTGCTGATTTTTCCATAGGAAAAGATAAACCAAAAACCTTGTTGATCACGGCACTCTTTGCCGTAGGTCATGGCCTCAGTCTTTTTATCTTTGCAAAAATACTTCAACATACTGCATTATCTGAAGAAATTTTAGCCTATGGAGATATGATCTCCGCCTTAGTGATCATTGGTATAGGTATCTATTTGCTTCTTATGGTCTTTACAGATCGTATTCAACTTCGAAAACATACCCATGGTAAAAAAGTGCATATACACATTTGGTTCGGAAAATCACATGAACACCATGCTATAGAGAACAGTTCTTCATTTTCACTGGGACTTTTAATGGGAGCAGGAGGTGTGAGAGGTATGCTGATCACACTGGGTGCTGTTCAGGGTGGCAGTGTAGATCTATCGATGGTAGCTCTTTTTACACTGGGGGTCATGCTGGTATTTTTTGCATTTGGACTGTTGATACTCTATATCAATCAAAGCTTTTTAGGTACTCTACAAAACGTAAGAAGAGCATTTGCAACGGCCGGTTTGGTTTCACTGCTTGTAGGAACCAATATATTATTAGGATAAAGGAAAAATATGTGTACAGATTGCGGGTGTAGTATAACAGAGAGTGTGATGGAACACAGCCATGAGGGGAATGGTCATGAGCATTCACATCAGCATCAAAAAGCACATGAGCATTTACATCACAACCCTCAGCTCAATGATGCCAAGACCATCTCGGTCATTCAAAAGATCCTGGATAAAAATGACCATGAAGCAGAGCATAACAGACAACATTTTAACAACAAGGGTATCTTGGGTATCAACCTTATGAGCAGCCCGGGAAGCGGGAAAACCACACTCTTGGAGCATATGGCAGATGTAGCAGATTTCAAATTCGGTGTGGTTGAGGGTGACTTGGAAACCAGTAAAGATGCCCAGAGGCTTCAAGCAAAAGGCATTCCTGCAATGCAGATACAGACTGGTTCAGCGTGCCACCTGGATGCTTTTATGGTGCACAAAGGTCTGCATGATATGCCACTGGATGAGTTGGATGTATGCTTTGTGGAAAATGTAGGGAACCTGGTCTGTCCTGCCTCATATGATGTGGGTACACATTTGAACATTGTACTGGTCTCTATACCCGAAGGGGAAGACAAGATAGCCAAATACCCAGTCATGTTCCGTCAGGCAGACCTTGTTCTCATCACGAAAACAGACCTTCTTCCATACTTCAAGTATGATATTGAAAATGAAAAAGCCCAGGCCAGACGCATCAAACCCAATGTGGATATCCTGGAGGTCAATGTCAATGATAAAGAATCTATTCGTTCCGTTGTAGAGTGGATCAATTTCAAACGAAAAATGAGAGGATAATATGTGTCTCTCCATACCCTCAAAAGTGGTTGAAATCGATGAGTGCAATATGGCCACGGTCGATACCATGGGGATCAAGCGTCATGTCAGCCTTGATCTCATAGCGGATGAGATCCATATAGGAGACTACATACTCATCCATGTCGGTTTTGCCATGAACAAAATAGATGAAGAGGAAGCGCTGCAAAGTTTAGAGCTTTATCGAGAAATGCTTGAAGCCATGGAAGAGGAAGAGAGACGTCAGGTCATTGAATCTGATGATAATTGTGAGAATCGGACCCAAGCATGAGTGAACTTCAGCTTAAAGATCTGTATGACGGCTTTCGAGATCCTGATGTGATCAAAGCCCTGGCTAAGAGCATTATAGATGAGGCAAAGCATTTAAAAGAACCGTTAAAACTCATGGAAGTCTGCGGCGGGCATACCCATACCATTATGAAATACGGCCTCAAGCAGCTGCTTCCTGACCGTATAGATTTTATACATGGTCCTGGCTGCCCGGTGTGTATCATGCCAAAAGAACGCATCGATCATGCCATTACCCTGGCACAGATGTCAGATACCATTTTACTGACCCTGGGTGATATGATACGTGTACCGGGATCTAAAAGTTCTTTGGCTGTGGAACGGGCCAATGGGTATGATATACGAGCACTTTATTCTCCTTTGGATGCGCTCAGGATCGCACGTGAGAACCCGGACAAAAAAGTTGTTTTCTTTGCCATAGGTTTTGAAACAACCACCCCTATGACAGCAGCACTTCTTGAGCTGGTGGAGAAACAGGGTATCACTAATCTCTATTTTCATATCAATCATGTGCTTGTGCCTCCCGCAGTGGATGCCATCATGGCAGATGGTCAGGCAAAGATCAATGCATTTATAGGTCCTGCTCATGTCAGCGTGATCAGTGGAGCGAAGATCTATCAGCCATTACCGGAAAAATACAGTACACCTGTGGTTGTCAGCGGATTTGAGCCTATTGATGTCTTGCAGAGTATTTTGATGATCGTGAGACAAAAGAATGAAGCACGCTGTGAGATGGAGATTCAATACAGCCGTTCTGTCACACTGGAGGGCAATACTAAAGCACAGGAAATGATCGAAAAATTCATGGAACCCCGTGTACATTTTCGCTGGCGCGGCATAGGTGACATTCCCTATAGTGCATTGGCTTTAAAAGCACAGTATGCTGCGTATGATGCCGAGAAAATATTTGCCGATATTCTTCCAACAGAGCCTATTGATGATCATAAACTCTGTATATGCGGTACCATACTCAAGGGATTGGCCAAACCGAATGACTGTCAAGTCTTTGGAACGGCCTGTACGCCAAATACACCTATGGGAAGCTGTATGGTAAGCTCAGAGGGTGCCTGTAATGCCTACTACCGATATGGAGCCATTAAATGACACGTCCGAAACAGATACAGCTAAGCCACGGAGGAGGAGGCGAAGAGACCAACAGTCTCATACATGATCTCTTTTACCATCATTTTTCCAATGATACACTGCTGGCTGCAGAAGATGCTGCCGTTTTGGATGTCAAAAACAAGATCGCTTTCACTACAGACAGTTTTACCGTAAGTCCGATCTTTTTCAATGGCGGTAATATAGGGAAACTCGCCATAGCCGGCACGGTCAATGATCTTGCCATGATGGGCGCGAAACCGCTTTATCTCAGTGCATCCTTCATCATCGAGGAAGGGTTTACTTTTGCTGACCTTGAGAGTATCGTCAAAGCCATGGCAGAGGAGCTTAAACACTCTGGGGCAAAGATCGTCTGCGGCGATACCAAAGTGGTTCCCAAAGGTGCTGTTGACAAACTGTTTATCAATACCTCCGGCATAGGGGAGATAGAAAAAGAGGGGATCTCAGCGAATCATCTCCAGGAGGGAGATGTCATTATCGTTTCAGGTGATGTGGGACGGCATGGTGCAGCGATCCTTATGGAACGTGAAGGATTGGGGATCTCCGGTGACCTGCAAAGTGATTGTGCCACACTGTGGCCGGCAGTGCAAGCCTTGATCGATGCAAATATTTCTATCTCTGCGATGCGTGATGCTACACGTGGAGGTCTTTCAGCCGTATTGAACGAATGGGCTGAACAAAGTGCAGTGTGTTTGGAAATAGAAGAGTCAAGTATACCCGTTGATGAAGCAGTACAGGGGATATGCGAGCTGTTTGGTTTTGAAGCGTTTGATTTTGCCAATGAGGGTACCTGCATACTGGCTGTCCCCCAAAAAGATGTACAATCGGCTTTGGATGCTCTGCATGAAGTAGAGGTCACAAAGAAGGCGACGATTATCGGTCAGGTAAGCAGAAAAAAAGAGGGCAGAGTGATCCTTCATTCTGCTTATGGAAGCAGCCGTTATCTTGACTTGCCTAAAGGCGAACTTTTACCCAGGATTTGCTGACGCATGCATGAATACTCCATCGTCCAGGCTCTTTTAGATCAATGTGAAGCACATGCCAAAGCGAATGATTCAACAAAAGTCACCAAAGTAGTAACCAAGATAGGAAAACTCAGCGGTGTGGAACCGCATCTGCTGGAAAGTGCTTTTGAAACCTTTAAAGAGCATACCGTCTGTGACGGAGCAGAGTTTGTCATGCATCTACAAGACCTTAGGCTCTACTGCAATGCCTGCCAAAAAGAGAGCGAGCAAAATGAAGTACGGTATCAGTGTCTCCACTGTCAAAGTACAGAAGTATCTGTCATTGACGGTGAAGAGATGTATTTAATGACACTGGAGATGGAATAAGCTGCACGATCTACAGAAAATGTATCCAAAAAGATCGGGCCACCGTAACGATCAGTAAAATACCCAAGATGTTAAAAACAATACCGTACGTTGCCATGGTTTTGACAGAAACTGCCCCTGAACTCATCGCTATCGCATTAGGCGGAGTAGCAATAGGAAGCATAAATGCATAGGAAGCACAGATCGTCGCAACCATCATGATCAATGTTGCATCGATACCCGTTTGTTCTGCCACCTTGTAGAGAATAGGGAGCATGATAGAGATCAGTGCTGTATTGCTGGTGATCTCTGTAGTAAAGGTGATCATCACAGCAATGATGAGCAAAAAGAGCATCATAGGCATGTTCGCAAAGCCCATAAGATGGGAAGCGATCTCTTCGGCCATGCCTGTCTGTGTGACCGCTGCTGCGATCGCAAAACCTGCACCAAAAAGAAACATAATACGGTAAGGGATACTGTCTTTGTCACTCATCCAATCCAAAATGGAAAAAGGCGGGGCAAAAAGGAGCAGCCCGGCTGCAAGCAGTATACCGGGTTCACTCAATCCCAATCCGTTATAATAGGGTTTGATCGGAGCATTCACCAAAAGAAGTATGATCAATCCGGAGATAAGATAGACGACTTTCTTTTGATCCGCATTCAGTGTTTTGTTGCTGAGATCTGCTTCGATGTACAGGTTTTTAACACCCAATCCCAGTATAAAAGCCACCACTACAAACATCATAAGAACCAACGGTAACACCATATATATCCATTGTACAAAAGGGATAGGTTCCATCCCCATCTCATTCATGATCCCCAGAAGTATAAGGTTGGGCGGTGTACCGATAGGGGTCAATATACCCCCGATGCTTGCCCCATACGCTATACCCAAAGCAAAACGCATTTTGAGTTTAGGATCATCAGTCAAAAAGAGTGCGATAGGAAGCAGGAGAAGGGTGGTCGTGGTATTGGAAAGTATAGAGCTTAAAAGCCCCGATGTGATGATCAAAGCAAAGATAATACCTCTGACAGAACTTGGGAAAAGATACAACATTCTACTTGCTATCACTTTGTGAAGACCTGTTTTCTCCACGGCGATCGCGATCAGAAAACCACCCAGAAAAAGGTAGATGATAGGATTGGCATAATTAACTGCCGTCTCTTTGGTAGACAATATACCCGCCGCTGGGAAAAGAACAATCGGAAGCAGTGAAACCACAGCCAGAGGCAACCCTTCATTGGTCCACAGTGTGACCATCAACACGATCACTGAAACCATGAGGGACTGCTGCAGTGTAAAAAATGCGATCATCATTCCAAATGCGATCACACCCAATAAAAATGCCATGAATATTTTATCTGTCTGTCTAGCCATTGATGTTCTATATCCCTTTTATTATCAACTTGTAGTTTCATTGTGCCTCAAAAAACTTAAGAGTAGTTCTCATTTTTACTTATATAGATACAAAGTGTAACAGGTGAATCTAAGTGATGCGTATAGCGCAGTATTATTCATAAAAACAACATAGTAGGGTTTACCACTTCAACAAAAAAACAAGTTTAAAACTTTACCTTTTCAGTACCATTCTGTTGGCTAATCCCTATACTTCGATGTACATTGGTCAGTGGCTTTATATGAGAATCTCTACCATATATATAGCTCTGTTCATCGACAATCACTTTGTATGCCTTATTCAGATTCAAGGCTCTGCTTGTTGAAGGGTAAAGAAGATAAGAGATATCCTCTTTGATCTTCGCTGTTGCTTCCTCCTTTAGTGTTCCATTTTGATCAAAGAACTTCTCCAATATCTCATCATTTGCTCTAAATTCATCACCTGCATGGTTGACAGAAAGATAGAGCTGATATTCATCTCGTCCATCTTTCGTCAGAGGCTCAGCGATATCTTTTAGACCGTTTGGTTTTTGACTCCAATGGTACCAACTGTTTTTTTCTAATTTTCTTTGGAAAACAAATGTACTATCTTTGATCGCACCAATACCACTGTGACACCCGATGCAGTATTGAGTCTCCTCATAATTTTGCGGTCTTAACTCCCCTTGAACATCTTCGATAAATCCCTGATAGACCCACCCTAGACTAGTTTGAAGTCCCTGTTCTGTGTCACCTATGATAGTTCTAAGTCTGTTTGGAAACGCATCTTTCTCTTTGATCTCTGCAGTAGCCGCATTTGAAAGCTGAGGATAGGTATTCCAGTTCACTTTGACACCGTAGCGAAGTTCTTTCATACGCTCTGCCATTTTGATAGAGACATTGTTTTCATCGATATCGATATAGCGTACAGAGTGTAAAAACTCTGTATACCTTGGATAGAGCCCAGGTGCAATAAGAGACTCGTTTGTTGCAAGCAAGGATTTTGCCTTTCCAACATAACTCATTGAAAAATTTTCGATTTTTCCTGTTCCACTGTTATATCTTGGGGGAATCCATCGGAAGACGATCTTATCTGCCAGACCAAGTTTTCCGTTTTGATCCAGATCCACCCTATACACATTTTCATCAACTGCAGATTCAAGCTTGATATTTTTTTCTTTGATCAGTGATTCAACAATTGCGAGATTGACTTTATAAGTTTGTAGATCAAAGACCCCCGCTTCATTTTCACGGAACACTTTTGGAAGTCGGATCAGCACATCATCCGTAGAACCGTTGGTAGGCCAAAATGTACCCAAGACCGGATAGTATGCAAAAGCTCTCCATCCAGTGTACTTTCCGCTTTTATCTTTATCAAATCCTTCATGATCGAAGTTAAAATAACAATCTGGTATATACCCGTCCCATTTCCCGTTTTCATTCGCATCCCAAACACTTGGAAGATTTTTCAGTTTTTGAGCGAGTTTTAGCTGACCATTTACATCTTTATAGTTATCCTCTCTGACATACTCCAATATCTCTTTATCACTGATAGCTGCTACTTCTTCCGTTCTGTCTTTGAACAGGTTCTTAAACCTGTTGATCCTGGTATATTCTCCAAACTCATTATTGAGTTGAAGTTCCCAGTCATTTATATAGTTTGGACCTTTGGAATTGATATGACAGCTAAAGCACGGATTATGGATATTACCGTTATTGTCCATGGTTTTAGTATAACACTGGGAAGTCACATAGGCTGCTTTATTGTTCTGTGATACAGTCACTTCAAAATCAATACCGCTTTCATCAATATGGGAAATATTTTCTTCCATTTGATTGACATGATTTGTACCAGAACTGCTATAGCCTGTCAGGTAAATGCCAAAAGCAGTCACTACAGTGATAGAGAGACCTAAAAATATATTTTTATTCATTGTGTGGATCCTTATCGCATAAAAAATACCTATACGAAACGTACATGAGATATTTTTTATACCATACGAGGCAAAAAAGGGGATTCCCCTTTTTTGAGACAATCATATGATTATCTAACTCCTTTGCCGTCACCTTCGATAAAGTCAAATGGTCCAACCACACCGATAGATGAATCTTTTTCAGCTGTGCTATCTGAAGCAAGTGCATAATCAGGATCAGATGAAGACGTTTCACCAAATGGGTGCTGTGTAGTAAGTGTCATATATCCAAATCCGTTCACATCTTTATACCAGTATGGAGAAGTTGTTTCAGAACCATAAGGTGTAGATACGATTCTAGTCAATGCACCTGTTTGTGTATTCATCGCCCATACAAAGTCGTTTGGATGTGAACCTGTATCTTCCCCGATTGCCAGTATATGTGAACCTTCAAGATATGTGACGTTGTCCGGGTTTGAGATACCATTTACATCACAGGTATAAGCAACATACGGTGATGATGCATCATAAGTCGTAGGTGTACCGGCAATGATACCTTTCATATTCATAACAACCATAGAACTGTTGATGTCCTTTCCTGTTGAATCTTTGATAGCACCTTGAACATCTAACGCATAAACTGCACCACAACTATTTCCTGTAAGTTTAATATCACCGCTAGTGTCGCTCATTCCTTTGGTTACCTGACTCATTGCAACGTAAAGCTTGTTATCATCTGCATTAAATGTGATACCCTCTTCTTTTCTGAACTCTGTCGTAGCACCAAGGTATGAAGCATATCTTCTTGTCTCCATAAATGCAGCTGCTTTCTCTTGTCCTGCAACCACTTTCAGACATTCATCTCCAGTAGCGGTTTTCGTATGTATAAAGTCTGCAGGACATCCTGTTGTCGGATTAGCAGTAGTATCATAAACAGCTGTATCAAAAATATCACTAAACATTGGTTGACCTGAAACTATAGCCTTGATTTCTGCATCTGTTGCTTTTCCAAGTTTTACCCAGCTGAGATCTGCTTCACCACCGTTTGCTGTATCAGCAGTCTGATTCCATTTTGCAGCATAAAGTGTACCGGAACTAAGATCTTGTGCTTTGTCTGCAATATACATATAGAACCCTACATTTGTGCCATCATCTGAAAGATATACTGTTCTTTCATCCGGCATTACATAAGCCATTTCCCATGCCGCTCTACCCATAGAGAAGTGTTTTGTATAAGTATATGCTGTAGTGGCACCACTACTGTCTACTGTAACTTCCGGGATATATCCATAGTAGTAAGGGTTATTATCATACATTGCATTGGCATTGTTTTCATCGTTCCAATAATATTGTGTTACTTCATCAAACCTCCCATTACCTGTAAGTTTTGTAGTCGGATCCATTATAGTTTTACGTGCATCAGGCTCATACTCTTCTGAACCAAGGTGAGTGTTCCATGGTGTCGTCATACCTGCACAGTGTACCCATCCACCAAAACCATCCTTTTGGCTGATATATTGCATTGAGTTTTCTTTCACGCTAAGCTCGCCTGTCATACTGTCCTGTGCAAGCTCCATACCGTACATCGCTCCTACTCCACACTCAAACTGAGTAACCATAAAGATTTTTCCGTCCTTTTGAAGGATCGAAGCATGGTCAAGCCCAGAACCACTTGCATTACCATTAGCTCCATCACAGATGAACGGTGAACCGTCCGAAAAATTAATTGGGTTATCATTGTGGTCTTTTAGAAGACCAAAAGTTTCTCCATTATTGATATCTCTTGCTTTAATTAGCTGAGTATAGAGAAGATCATCTGCTTCCCCATTACTATATGTTACGCTATCTGAAGTCATGATAGCCATTTTTTCAGCATCTGTTATAGGTGCAGAAACTTCACTGAAACTCTCTACCGCAACACTTGTAACACTTACAGATTCATTTGTAGTATTACTATCACTATTACACCCTGTCAAAGTACCTAATAATACTGCAGATGCAGCTAAACTTATCCATTTATTCACAACATTCTCCTTGTTTTGTTTTTTGTTGTAGGCGAATGGTAAAGTAGTTTGATAACAAATTTATATCATTATGATAACTTTTTTGTATCTAATTTTTTTGATTGTCGTATAAAATGACCAAGACACACGTTTAGATTGTAAAAGTATCTTAATGCCCGAAAAAACTCACTATTGATTTATCCAATGAGTATAGATATATTGAAAAGTGTGACTCGTATATAATAGACTTGACTAAAGTATATAAAATTATTATAATAAAATATAATAAAAAATAAAATAGGTAATGTGGTTATGAATTTTGATGGAAATATTATTGTTATTGCCAACTTAGGCGGGTTTGAAGCATATCAGGTTGAAACGGTCACAGGTATTGATCAGCAAGAAACAAGAAATGTCAGTGCCAACACGCAAAAAGTAAGAAGAAATCTCACCTTAATTAAAAAATTTGAATACATCGAACCGCATACCCATACCTCTGATGATATGAGCGACCAGTTAGGAAATCAAGGGCATAATACCGGAGAGCAGCATAACCGTTCATTAGAAGCAGAACGCCGTGCTATGCAACAGATCTCTGAGGATATTACTGCATTGATCTCGAATACCAATCCAAAGAAATGGCATCTTGCTTTTCCACAGGAAAATTTGAATAAAGTTACTGAAATGATCGATACTAAAACCAAAGGAAAGCTCGGAAAGAGTATTGGAAAAGATCTGAGAAATGCACATGTGAAAGATCTGTTATCTTTTTTTGAATAGGTTTCCATTCTTAATACTTTGATCATGAAGTGATGGTAGGCCGTAGTGTTCAATGTATACATGGTGATATCATTGCATGACCTGGAGAAACCGCTACAATCCCAAGACTACATTCAATGCATCATAAAGACCTCGTTTATACTCTGTATCATCAAGACAATCATAACGCTTCAACTGTTTTGATATCTGCTGCTTGAACTCTTCACCTATCTTCTTCTCTTCCTGCAGGTAATAGTAAGTAAGCTCGGTAAGGTATTCCAGAGCGGTTAATCTCCCTTCTCTATACTTATCACTGATATGAAGTGTCGCAGTGTTGAACTTATACAGTGTTAACTCATTATAGCAATGCTTACTGACCGCTTCAAGCAGTTCCTTAGATGTAGGTTTCATACGCATATTCTGACAGAAAAAAATGGAAGAAGTTGAAAGTATGTCAAATTGTCATAGAAAATAATAGGGATAAACAGCTCATGGTATTTTTGATAAGTCAATGGCGAAAAAAGTGCTACAATAATAGTATAGATGTAATGCTGAATTTCAGCCTCTGAAGTGCCTGTGTGAGGGCTAAGATCAAAAATAGGAGAGAAAGATGGACAGAAGATTTGTATTAACCGGTTTGATGTATGCCATTGTCGGATTGGCACTCGGTATCTACATGGCAGCATCCAAAGATCATGGTCATTTGGTAACGCATACACATATCCTGCTTATAGGGTTTGTCGTCTCATTTATCTATGGGGTGTGTCACAAACTATGGCTCAATAATCTGATATCAAAACTATCTGTTGCCCAATTTTATATTCATCAGGTCGGAACACTTGGTGCTGTGATCGGATTATTTTTATATTATGGAAATTTTGTTTCCCTTCAAACTATTGACCCTTTTTTGGCACTCTTTTCTATCACCATATTTATAGGAATGATCCTTATGACAGTTCTTTTCATTCAATCATCTAAAACTATATCGAAAGATGCTCAAGTAAAATAGGTAACGATGCTTTGATAATGGTCGAAGAAGAAACATCATAAAAAATAATGTCAAAAAAATATCAAAGATAAATCATCTTGCTAATAAAATAGGTAATATAATTTAAAAAAAGGAACAGAAATGAAAAGAATACTACTCGCAGGTATACTCGTATTAGCAATGGGTGCCTTTGCACATGCAGAATCCGATGAGTTCGATGATGATCTGGGTGAAGATCTAACAGATAGAGAGATCGTCCAGGATTTTATAGATGATTGTAACAATCATGGGGACTATTACGGATGTTTTTCAGCCGCAATGAAATATGAAAAGGGTGAGGTATTGGAAAAAGATATTTCAAAAGCGATCGAGTATTACGAAAAAGCCTGTAAACTTGGTTCTAAAGAGGGCTGTAAAATGGCGGAAAAGCTTAAGACAAAGTAATTCAATTCTCTAGATTAGGAGGATAAGATAAAAATAGTTTTTATACAATCGCTCCACATTTTTATTCTATACTATGATGTATAAAACGAGGAGGAACAATGAAAAAAATGATGATGACGGGGTTGCTGTGTATCAGTGCATGCATGCCTTTACAAGTGTCCGCACAGTCTTTGCTGGAAAGAGTGGTGGTAGATGTGATCTTGGGTGTGTATGATAAACCGCAGTACCGTGATAACAGACCTTACTACTTTTACAATAACAGATACTATTATGGCGGTGACTGGAGAAACGGATACTACTACTATGAGGGTAGAAGACTAAGCGGTGGCCACTATTATGAAAGAGGATATTACGACCACTATAATAGAGCGTATGATAGACCACACTACCGTGATGAGAGACCGTATTACTTTTACAATAACAGATACTACTATGGTGGTGACTGGAGGAACGGATACTACTACTATAAGGGTGAAAGACTCAGAGGCGGCCACTACTATGAAAGAGGGTACCAAGAGCACTATAGAAAACAAAAGCATCCAAACCATAAGAACGGCCACTACAAACATAACAAGCACTATCGAGATAATGACGGTCATAGATATAGAGAGTATGACGATCATAAAAAATATAAAAAGAACGGAAAGCCAAAGAAACATGAGAGATAGCTCTCTTGTTTCAAATTGAATTTAAAGACGTTGATTCACACTATTCTAAATAAGTTTAAATAACTATCTTATTAGAAGAGGATCAAAAATCCCTACTTGAAAATCGGCATTCCTTTTGTTGATTTTTTCTTCTACTCTCAAGAATGAAAACCCTTTCTACACACACATTACACCTACTGTTACTATACTTTTAACATAAGAATGTTCATAAAGGATAGAAAATGGATTTTATCGGACATGGTTGGGGTATGGGTTTTGGTATGTGGTTTTTACCGGTATTGCTGATCATCATTGTCATCTATTTTTTAAAAGATAACAGTAAAAATGAAGAAAAACACTCTTCTGCACAGGATATACTTGATAAACGCTATGCCGGTGGAGAGATAGATACAGAGGAGTATAAAGAAAAGAGTGATGTCCTCAAAAAAAGAAAATGACAAATATGACTGTGTGTAGTAAGTGACTGGAGATGTGTGATGGAGAACAAGATGAATTTATTTTCAGAATTAACCATAGGAAAGAGCACTTTAAAAAATAGGATCATCATGGCGCCTATGACACGATGTAGAGCGGTAGAGAAGAACTGTGCCAATGATCTTATGGCTACCTATTATGCCCAGAGAGCAAGTGCAGGGCTTATCATTACTGAGGCATCACAGATATCTCCTTTGGGGGTAGGGTACCGAAATACGCCTGGTATCCATACTGATGCACAGATAGAGGGATGGAAAAAAGTCACTGCAGCAGTACATGAAAATGGTGGGATCATCTATCTGCAATTATGGCATGTGGGCAGGGTCTCCCATTCCTCTTTCTTAAATGGCCAACTTCCTGTAGCGCCATCGGCTGTAAAAATTGATGGCAAACATTATACCCCTGAAGGCATGCAGCCATATGAGACACCAAGAGCACTAGAGGTTCATGAGATCAAAGAGATCGTAAAAACCTATGCGCAGGCAGCTACGAATGCCATGAAAGCGGGTTTTGATGGCATAGAGATACATGGAGCAAATGGCTACCTGATAGACCAGTTCATCAAGGATGGCACCAATAAGAGAACCGATGCGTATGGCGGAGGTATAGAAAACAGAAGCAGATTTCTCTTTGAAGTTGTTTCAGCTGTCTGTGAGGCTATAGGCAGTGAGAAAACAGCTCTTAGACTTTCACCCAGCGGTACATTCAACAGTATGACCGATACCGATCCCCATGGAGACTTCACCTATATTTGTAAAAAACTGAATGATCATGATCTGGCATATCTACATGTCATTGATGCACTGGATGAAGATATCAGACACGGTGCCAATGTAGTGGAGCTTCAAGCACTTCGAAATGCATACAAAGGGATATTGATCACCAATGGTGCATACGATAAATCAAGAGGTAACGAAGCCATAGAGAACAATCTTGCAGATGCTGTTGCATACGGTACATTATACATTGCAAATCCTGATCTGCCTAGACGTTTTGAAATTGATGCGCCTTTGGCTACAGCGGATCCCCATACATTCTATACACACGATGAGAAAGGGTATACAGACTATAAAAGTTTGGAACGTTAGATATGTTTTCTTCCCTATTAAAGCCTTAAGTCTGTACAGATACAATAATGAATAAACATATACAACTTTAAAGGGACACTTATGAAAACCATTGGCATCCTTATGTTCGTCATCTTGGCTATCCTTCTTATTTTTACCGGTCGTGAGGATACACAGGAAGTGGATACAACTACTACACAAACACCTCAGAAAACCTACCTTGATACCCCGACAAATACCTACAAAAGGCAAGTGGAAGCGCTGAGTATCTCCAACACCCTGCAAAACCCTGTCAATAGCTATATGGACAGTCGTGTCGATGCGATAGGCAATTCCAGAAAGTCGGTCAATGTGGCTAATAAAAGGATGAAAGAGCAAGATAAGGCCATGGAAGATTTCATAAAATAATATTTAACTTTTTTTTCATATGTATTGTACTCATACCAAACAAATTAAATGATATAATTACTAATGATAAAACTAATTTTATTACTATTATCTATTTCATATACATACAGTGCCTACGGATTGATGATACAAGGTACACAAAATGCAACGGCCAAAGATCACAACTTAGGGGGATTTGGACAATTGCGATATACCTATTATAAAGGTGATATTTATAGACTCGATGGGATCAATAAAACACCTTTTTCATTCAACAGACCTGATCTGAAAAAGCAAGAGACATGTATACTCTCTCGTTTAAGAGCTGGATTAAAAGGATGAGATTCAATCAAGCAGCTTTATCAAATATTGTTTTAACAATTATCGGGCTTGTTATGATTGTTTTTTTTAGCCATACTCTACTCAATATCCGTACAGATGCACTTGTCAACGAGAAATATACCAGTGTTGCCAACGATATACAGTTTAAAACCCAATCATACATTGATGCGAAAAAAGAGTCTATTTTATTTATTGCACTCTCTCTGGCACAGGATGATCGATACATCAATGCGCTTGCATCATCAGCTAAACCAAATTTTGATCTGGATACGTTTATAGAAAACCTACGTCTTAATACAGACTATCAAAATGTATGGATACAGGTCTCTGATGAAAAAGGAATAAGTTTATACAGGAGTTGGACCGACAAAAATGGTGATGATCTTAGTAAAGTGCGTAAAGACATTATCCAAATGATCCATGATCCAAAAGTCAGGTCAACTATAAGTACAGGCATTTATGATATGACTTTTAAAGCGATGGTTCCCATACTGAAAGATGGCAAATATATGGGCACTATCGAAGTCATCTCAAAATTTAACTCTATTTCCAGACAATTGTCCAATATAGGATATGAATCTGTATTACTTGTCGACAGAGCCTATACGGATCAGATCAAGAGACCTTTCACAAAAATGTTTTTGGATGATTACTATATTGCGAATTTAAATGCTTCGGAGTCAAATCGACACTATATTCAGAATTTTGGCATTGAAAAACTATTGCATGACAAAAACACCTATATCATTGATCAAAAGCATAATCAATTTATCACCAAATATGTACAAAAAGATATCAATGGCAAGGATATGGCATATTTTATTTTATTCTATCCATTAGATAAGATCGATCTAAGTCATATCAACTTTTTTCACAATGCGATATTACTTTTTATCTCTTTATTGATCATCGGTATATATCTGGTGTTGCAATTGCTTAGATCCAAACATAAAAAAGAAAAGACCGATCTGAAGAATCAACTCTTATCAAAAGAGATTGAAGAGAAAAATAATGAATTGGAAGAACAACATGACTTTTTACAGAAAGTGATTAATGGTATAGACCAATCTGTTATGGTTATAGATAAAGAATCTAATGTTCTCTTGGCAAATGATGCAGCTAAAAAATTCGATGATAAAAAAATGATAAAAGGGATATCACAACCTAAATGCTATGAATTATCACATTCTCAAGATCATAGTTATAACTGTGACCAACAACCATGGCCACTTATAGATACATTTGATAAACAAAAAAGTGTACAGAAGATTCATAAGTATATGACTCCTTCAGGAGAGGATGAGTACATTGAATTAACATCGACACCACTCTATAACAGAGATAATGAACTCTGTGCCGTTGTAGAATTAGGCCACAATATCACAGAGCACTTGAGAATACAAAAAGTACTTGAAGAACAAAAAGATGAGCTTGATTATCAAGCACATTATGATGCTTTGACCGGACTTCCAAATAGAGTACTCTTCTTGGATCGATTAAAGCATTCGATAGATATTGCAAAACGTGACAACAATAAAATTGCATTGATCTTTATCGATCTGGACCATTTTAAAGAGATCAATGACTCCATAGGCCATCATGCAGGAGATTACATTCTTAAAAAGTGTGCAAAAAGACTGAAATCTATGTTGAAAAACAGTGATACAGTATCAAGGTTCGGAGGTGATGAGTTTACCATTATCCTGGAAAAGATCGATAATGATAATGAGATCGTCGATATCGTACAACGCATGCTTCATAAACTCCAGGAACCTTACTTTTATGAACACAGAAAATTGTACAGTGGCGCGAGTATCGGGATAAGCATTTATCCGGAAAATGGATACAGCGATCAAGAGTTACTCAAGAACGCAGATGCGGCTATGTACGAAGCAAAAGAAAAAAGTAGAAATACCTACAGTTTCTATACACAAGCTATGACACAAAAAGCACATGAAAGAGTGGTTCTGGAGACTAAGCTAAGAGAAGCGCTTATATACAATGCATTTACACTGCATTATCAACCTATCATCAATATGCAAACAAATAAGGTGATAGGATATGAGGCACTGCTTCGCTGGATAGACTTAGATGGTACTATCATATATCCAGACGCCTTTATATCGATCGTGGAAGAGATAGGACTCATCATTGATATAGGAAAATCCATATTAAATAGTGTTTTTTTACAAGCTGTCACATGGAAAAAAATAAATATGCCGTTTGAACGGATATCCATTAATATCTCTGCAAAACAGTTAAAAGACCCTGACTTTATACCTTTTATTGAACAACTGCTGAAACATACTGAATGTGCATCTGAATGGATAGAATTTGAGATCATTGAAAGTTTTATCATTGGAGATATTGTTGAAGCGATAGATATACTGGAAAAGATCAGAAACATAGGTATCAACATCAGTTTGGACGATTTTGGTACAGGGTATTCATCATTATCCTATCTTAAAAAACTTCCGATCGACAAACTCAAAATAGACAAATCCTTCATCGATGACATACCCATTGATGAAAATGATATGATGATCACAAAGACCATTATCAATCTCGCAAAATATATGAATATCGATGTCCTGGCTGAAGGTGTTGAAACCATAGAACAAGAGAAGTTTTTGATAGAAACCGGGTGTAACCTGGCTCAAGGATACCTCTACGATAAGCCATTATCAGTCAAAGAGATAAATAAAAAGTGGAATGCTGCTTTAGATGAATTATAAATTTGGTTGCGGAGACCGGATTTGAACTCACTACCTTCGGGGGGATACATTTTATACCATAAGATTGCGAAGCTGACTTGCCAAATTCCATTATAGCTTTAAATATGGATTTTATTGCACATGTAGTACACGCTACTTTAGGATAATTGATATATTGCATAAAAGGATATGTCATGAAAATGTTTTATATTTTCGCAGTGATACTGTTAGTTTCAATAAGTAGTTATGGTGCTTCGAACCAGAATGCAAGCCAAAACGCACAGAACCCAAATCAAGAAATACTGGACAGACTGAGTGATCTTGAGACAAAAATAGATGACCTAGCTGGTCCCCAAGTTACAGCAACTTTTTGTATGTCTCAAGATCGTGCAATTAGTTTAGGGGCCGACTGGATACTTCAAATCGATGCAGAGTTTGAAGCTGGTGTTGGTTGGGCGGAAGTTTTTAGCGGAGAGGGGACATACGAATCAAAGATACCTGCTGGACCTATTCCATCAGAAACAGCTATTAGTGTAGCTGCAAGTAAAGGACGGGGTCTCAATGTCTGTGTAGACTTACCTATAAGACTTGGTCCGACAGATACCGCTTTACTTACTGAACTTGCTCAGGATATTAATGTTAATGCTAACGATTTTCCTGATCGAGGAAAATTTCAACGTAGGGCTCATCGTCTGCTTAATTACACTAAACTTCGTGTTCCTGGAGTACAAATACGTACAGATGCAGATCCAGCATTTTCCACTCTTGCTGTTATACAGGAAGAGGAAGAGGGTAGTGATGATGAATTTGACGTGAGTGATACGGCGGTTGAGAATATATTTACTAACGGCCTCAGAGGAGGGAATGGCCCTTTCGCTGTTTTCAAAAATACAGATATTAAAAACCTGGTTGCTTCTCTTGGTGGATTACCAACAGATATAACTGCAATGATAAATGATCCCGAACAGATAATCAACCCGATTTCAGATGCCGTAAATAGTGGAATCGATAACATGGATTGTGCAAGCTTTGGTATTGATACAGGGTTACGTAATGAAAAGCCGGGACTTAATAAGCTTTGTAACAGACTTGAAGGGCTCCCTGATTACTCGGATATAGAGCGTGTACTTTCCGGTGAACTTATTGGTGAACTCTTTTCAGCGTTAGATACTCTTACAATCGGTGATACCGCAGGTAATGTAAAAGATGGTGCACAGAATAGGTTTTGTCAAACTAGAATTGGCCAGCTTCCAAAATTTGATCAATTTTGTAAGCGATAATAAAGACTAAAAGGATAGAAATAAAAGGGGATGGAATCACTTCCGTCCCACATAATAATTATAGAAAATCACTATTACAGTTCTAATAGAGCTGTTAGCGATGGAAAAGTAAAATGAAAACAATTAAAAGTAAAAGTGTTGTAAGATTATGAAAACGCCAATTCTAACAATAAACGCAATTTTACAAATCAAGACCAAGAAGTCTTTATGAATATCTCGCAAAAAAAGATATCAGCTGTTAAACTGTTATTGACAACTGGAAATTATATTAACGCTTCTAAAGAATAAGGTCACCCCCCCTCACAGAAAAGGTTTGGCATTTATTTTAAATAGGGATGGTCATGTCCTAGAAATATTAGCCAAAGTTAACTGATCTAAGAAGACAGCTATAAAAAACGATACTTAACCAAGAGTCCGAGCGGAATTTCTTTGTATTGCTAAGCTATGCTACGACTCATCTAATATACTCACAAGAATTCGCTACACAGGCAATACACACTTTCATAATATTCTATAAAAAATAGGAGAATAGTTATGAAAACATTAAACATTAAAAACATTTTACTTGCTGGTACTGTAAGTGTAGGTGGAAATGATGATTATGTTTACGATTCGCCAAATAATTATAAAAGGAAAATAAAATGCTTGAAACGATTGCAATTATTCTAATTATACTTTGGGCTCTTGGACTTGTCAGTGCATATACTATGGGCGGATTCATCCATATTCTTCTAGTCATTGCAATTGTGGTTATTTTGATTCGTGTTATTAAAGGTCGTCGCATACTTTAAAGAGTCAAAAATAGCTCTGCACAGAAAACATCTGGCTTCTATTTTTTAGTTACTTGTATCTGGCGGAGAATCAAATCGAAAAGGAAGTAAAATGAATGCAATCAGAATTTTTGGGATCATACTGATCATAGCTGGTGCACTAGGTTTAGCATACAGCAGTTTCAGCTACACTAAGGATACAGAGGCGGTCAAGGTGGGACCAGTAGAGATGACCGTAGAAGAAAAACAGACGGTAAATATTCCAGTTTGGGCTGGTACTGGTGCCATAGTATTAGGCAGCTTGATATTGCTTTTGGGAAACAGACGAAGCTAAATAGAGTATTTTGGGTAACTAGGTAGATCAGACATTTATTTGAAAGTCACCCAAAATAAAACAAACTTATTACATAATAATTTATGATATAATAAGTTTATCTAAAGAAATAGGAGAATAATAATGAAAAATATAAACGTTAAAAAGATGTTAGTTGCTATTTCAGTTGCAGGGTTGATCTCTGGATGTGCTCAGCCCGGCCCAAAAACACAAAAAGGTGCTCTGATCGGAGCCGGTACCGGAGCAGTGGTTGGTGCAGTATCTGGAGGTTCTGTACTTAAATCAGCAGCCGTCGGTACAGCCATAGGTGCAGGTGTTGGATATTACGAAGACACAAAATAAGATAAACACCCGTAAAAAGTGTAAAATTAGACCTCTGTCTAATTCAGCCTTTAGTTGACTCATTACAAAGCCCTACATAGAGAGACATTCTGACCATTTTGGGAGTGTAGTGAGTCAAGAAATGCGTCAAGCATATGACTTTTTTTCATCTTCATCTCTTGTATTTCACCCATTCTAACAATAAACATGATTTTCTAAATGTAGTGTGAACGAGGGGATTAATCGAATATTGGCTATCCTTTTTCACTACGATAAAGATGTGACAACTCAAGAATATACTATGCATTTGCAAATACAGTTGCAACACAATTCGCTTAAGTTTTAGCTGCTTGATCAAGGTGAAATTACACATGTGATTAGAATTGGCGATTAATTTAACGATGTAGTAGATGCTTATGATTGGTTGCGGAAACAGGATTTGAACCTGTGACCTTTGGGTTATGAGCCCAACGAGCTACCAGACTGCTCTATTCCGCGACATTTTGTTGTAGTAAATTGTTTGCTTAAAAAAAGATTCAGGTTAGTGAAAATATTCAGAAGAAAATAATTGGTTGCGGGAGCCGGATTTGAACCAACGACCTTCGGGTTATGAGCCCGACGAGCTACCAAACTGCTCTATCCCGCGACAGGAAATCATAAATCTTTACGATTTAATTGGAGTGAGATTGTATCTTGATTTAATTAAACCAAGATTAAATCTTATGGATGGGGTAGAGGGATTCGAACCCCCGAATAACGGTACCAAAAACCGTTGCCTTACCGCTTGGCGATACCCCAATCGATATAAGCTAACTGCTTATGTGGACGGCATTATAGCACCATATACTTCACATGTCAAGGGGTTTGAAAGAAAAATTTAAAAAAGTTTCTAAAGTGAAGTACGAGATAGGTATAATACGATTCATAATATATACAGTATAAAACAGTAATAAAAGTTTTTGGAGTAATTGAATGTCAATTGAAGCGATTAAAAGAGTA
This sequence comes from Sulfurovum sp. TSL1, assembly GCF_019972135.1. Classification (NCBI taxonomy): domain Bacteria; kingdom Pseudomonadati; phylum Campylobacterota; class Epsilonproteobacteria; order Campylobacterales; family Sulfurovaceae; genus Sulfurovum; species Sulfurovum sp. TSL1. Next base: position 410,459 of record NZ_BPFI01000001.1, read on the forward strand.
GAAAAAGCGATTGAAGATATAAAACATGGGAAAATGGTCATCATGATGGATGATGAAGATCGTGAAAATGAAGGTGATCTTGTTTATGCAGCGACGTTCTCTACACCGGATATGGTAAACTTCATGGCAAAAGAAGCCAGAGGACTGATCTGTACACCCATCACCAATGAGATCGCCTCCAGGCTTGATCTAGCACCCATGGTAAGCAATAATGTGTCTGCCCATGAAACGGCATTTACTGTATCTATAGACTCTACCAATGCTGAGACAGGTATCTCTGCAGCAGAGAGAGATGACTGTATCTCCAAACTTGCGAATCCTCAAACAGTGAGTGAAGACTTTGTACGTCCGGGGCATATCTTTCCGTTGATCGCCAAAGATGGTGGTGTTTTAGTACGAACCGGGCACACTGAAGGTTCTGTAGATCTCTGTAAGCTCGCTGGACTTGCTCCTGCAGCTGTGATCTGTGAGATCATCAAAGATGATGGCAAAATGGCACGAATGGATGACCTTAAGATCTTTTCACAAGAGCATGATCTCTCCATCGTGTATATTTCAGATATCGTTGAATACCGTTTGGCCCATGAAAAACTTATCAAACGTATCAAAGAAGAAGATTGTGAACTCAGGGGTATCAAAGTAGAAAAGATCACATACTGTGACCATCTCGATAGAACACATACCGTCATACAGTTTTACAAACCACATGAAACTGCCAATGTGAAGTTCCATAATATAGGCTCAGATATAGGACTGGTGCTTGACGACAAACGTTTTGATGCACTCAACAACTCTATGGAGTACTTAAAAATCAATGGAGGAACATTGATCTTCCTTGATACTAAAGTGATCTCTCACGAACAGGCCAAAGAGTTTGGCGTGGGTGCACAGATACTCAAAGACCTTGGTATTAAAAATATTAATCTGCTTACCACAAATAAAGACACGGAATTTGTCGGACTGGCAGGTTTTGGACTGGATGTCATAGAAAAAATTGAGATCATATAATACACATTGGTCCCAACATCTAACAAATAGGAGCAAATACTCCTATTTAAACTTTCTTACTTAATTCTATGTTAAAATGATTCTTATACTTATACAAAAGGATGGTTAATGATAAAAGAGACTTTTAACCCAAATCCAGAACTCGCTGCAAATGCCGCAATTAAAAATATGGATGAATATTGGGCGTTACAAAACAAGGCTTTAGAAGACTATGAAGGTTTTTGGAAAGAATATGCTGACGAGAAGATCGATTGGTTAGCTCCTTATGATCAAGTACTTGACGAGAGTGATGCACCTTTTTATAAGTGGTTTATCAATGGTAAACTCAATGTTTCCAACCAGTGTATCGACAGACACCTTGCAGACAAAGCAGATAAAACCGCTATCTTATTCGAGGGTGACAGAGGCGATGTAGAGCAGATCACTTATGCGCAGCTCTCATTACGTGTAAATAGAATGGCAAACCTGCTCAGAAATGAATTTGGTGTAGGCAAAGGAGACAGGGTTGTACTCTATATGCCGATGATCCCTGAAGCTGCCTATGCGATGCTTGCATGTGCCCGTATCGGTGCAATACACTCTATCGTTTTTGGCGGTTTTTCTACAGAAGCACTAAAAGACCGTATCGAAGATGCAGAAGCGAAGCTTGTGATCACTGCTGATGGTGCCTACAGAAAAGGGAAACCTTATATGCTTAAACAAGTGGTCGATGATGCACTCTCTCAAGGTGGAAAGAGTGTTGAAGCAGTACTTGTCGTAAAAAGAAACAATGAAGAGATCAACTGGATAGAGGGTAGAGACCATGATTACAACGAACTGATCACATCTCAGCATGCAGAGTGCCCATTTGAACTGATGGACAGTGAAGACCCGCTTTTCTTACTCTATACCTCAGGAAGTACGGGTAAACCAAAAGGGGTACAGCATGCGAGTGCAGGGTACATTCTTTGGGCACAAATGACCATGGAGTGGGTCTTTGATCTCAAAGAGGATGATGTCTACTGGTGTACCGCAGACATCGGTTGGATCACAGGGCATACGTATATTGTTTATGGACCTTTAGCCGCCGGTACAACAACACTCATGTTCGAAGGCGTACCGACATACCCTGATGCAGGCCGTGCATGGAAAATGGTACAAGACCATAAGATCAACCAGTTCTATACTGCACCGACTGCGATCCGTGTGCTGCATAAGATGGGAGAACATGAGCCTGAAAAATATGACCTCTCAAGTTTAAAGGTACTGGGAACCGTTGGAGAACCGATAGATCCGCCGGCATGGAAATGGTATTATGAAACCGTAGGTAATTCAAAATGTGCCATAGTGGATACATGGTGGCAGACAGAAACAGGTGGACATATGATCTCGCCACTGCCTGGTGCTACGCCTATCAGACCCGGATGTGCGACATTTGCACTACCGGGGATCATCGCAGAGGTCATTGATCCTGATGGCACGTCTAAAAAAGTAGGGGAGACAGGACTCCTTTGTATTACAAGACCTTGGCCAAGTATGATCAGAAATATTTGGGGTGATCCTGAACGTTATAAAAAAGCATACTTTGGTGATGCAGTAAAAGACGGTAAACCGGTTTATTTCTCCGGAGATGGTGCAGTAGTTGATGAAGATGGCTACATTACGATCACAGGTCGTGTGGATGATGTGATTAATGTTTCCGGTCACCGTATGGGAACCGCTGAGATCGAAGCAGCAGTAAAAAAAGATGATTCTGTAGCAGAAGTTGCTGTTGTAGGACGTCCACATGAGATCAAAGGTGAATCTATTTTCATCTATATCGTACTCAAAGAGGGGCATATCAACAAAGATATCAAGAATCATATCAATGCGTTGCTTGCAGCTGAGATCGGTAATATTGCCAAAGCAGATCATATCATTGAAGTACCTGGATTACCTAAAACACGTTCCGGTAAGATCATGAGAAGGATTTTACGTTCTATCGCGAAACACGAAGAGATCACGCAGGATATATCCACACTTGAAGATCCGTCTATCGTTAAGGAGATCGAAACAAAAGCAAGAGAAGCCTAAGCACTTCTGATTCATCGTATTTCCCGATTTGGATCGGGAAATAGTATTTATTTATCCATCAACTCTTTGACTTTCAACAGATCCTCAAACACTTCTTTTTTAGCACTTGGATTTCTAAGTAAATAACTTGGATGATAGGTAGGAATGACCGTATAGTCATTTTGTTTGTGTATCGTACCTCTCACTTTACTGATCTCTGTATCATCCCCTGTAAGATAGTGATATGCAGTTGCACCCAGCGTGACTATGAGCTTTGGCCGTATCAGTTCGATCTGCTTCATCAAGTAGGGTTGACAGGTATGTGCCTGGGTTGGGGTAGGTGTTGCATTATTTGCTGGACGGCATTTTACGATATTGGTGATGTAGACATCTGATCGGGAAACCAGCAATACATTTTCTATCATTTTCGTGAGCAGTTCACCCGATCTACCGACAAAAGGTTTACCCGAACTGTCTTCCATCGTACCTGGTCCTTCACCGATAAAAAGTATATCTGCTTGTGGATCACCCTCTCCAAATACCACTTTCTGACGACTTTTACTCAGTTCACACAGATGACACTCCATGGCTTGTTTTTTCAGTGACTCCAGTGTATTTGGAAGTCTAAGGTCCTGTTCATCTTCTTTGTAGGGTGTGACTGATGTATATTTGTACCCCAATTGTTTCAATTGATAAAGTTGTTTAAGTAAAAGTGCATTTCGCAGGTTCTTCATGGAGATATTATACTCCCTAATCTCTTAATATGTACACTCTTGCTACTAAACTAAAGAGTTAACTCTAAAACAACTTATTTTGTTTATTATTTTTGTTCTCTTGCTCATAATAAACTAAAACAGTTTACCATAGATACTTTGAATCAAAACCTGAGGGTAGTAAAAAGAGAAGCGTGGCGAAAACTATGGCTTACCCAAAAAAGATATTGATAGGTAGAGACCTCTAAACAGTTAGCGTTTATATGTTTGTAGTGTTCTAATAAAATACGAAAATAGTACACTTCCTGCTGAACAGTTGACATAATACTTAAAAGCCTTCTTACAAGAGTTCTATTTTGTTTTCTCATTGGAAACGATTCCATTTTTTCCATTCATTTTTGCTCTATACAGTGCCTTATCCGCACGAGAAATTATACTCACTATGGTATCATTTGGAGAAAATGCCGTAACGCCCATACTGACCGTTTTATTACCGACTGTTTTAAAGTTATTCGCATCGACCTTTGACCTAATACTTTCTGCAACTTCTAACGCTGAGTTTAAATCTGTCTCCGTGCAGATTATAAGGAACTCTTCTCCTCCCCATCTTCCAAAGACATCAGTTTTACGTATCATAGGTAAGATGATAGCAACAAGATCAACTAAAACCTTATCCCCTATAATATGGCCATACTGATCATTTACACTTTTAAAGTCGTCGATATCTATTAAAATAATAGACAAATCATTACCATACCTTTGTGATCTTTGTATCTCCTCTTCTAAGAACTGATCTAAATATAAACGATTGCAAATCCCCGTAAGCGTATCTGTGAGGGAAAGTTTCGTTGTTTTTTTCACAGCTTCTTGAAGCTCTTTTTCTACTTCTTTTCTTTTTATGATCTGATTCCGTAGTAAAACGACCCAAACCATGGGAATTATCAATAAAACAATTAATCCAGCAATGATCTTCATAAGTACATAGTAATCGATTTCATGTTTATGGTCAAAGAACAGCCAATTACTATATAGATCATCTTTTTCTTTTTCAGTGATGGAATCCATGGCTTTCTGCAAGATATAAGCAAATTCAGGCCAATCCTTTCGTACAGCCATTCTCAATTCTAAATGCTCACCCATATCTCCGGAAATTTTTAAATTACTTAACCCATTTGCTTTAATATAGTGACTGCATGTTGCAATATTCTCTACCATAGCAAAAGCATTTCCATATGAGACCATTTTTAATCCCTCTTCTATGGTTGGGACTCCAATAAAATCCATTTTCGGATACTTTCTGGCAAGTATATGCTGAGTGATAGAGCCATTCTGTATAACTACTTTTTTTTCTTTAAGCTGTCGCAGGTCATGCAAATATGAGACATTGTCTTTTGTAATAATCGAGATAGGGAAAGAGAGATAAGGTTTAGTATAATTTACATATTGAATTTGATCTGCACTTAAAATAGACAGACCCAGCATGTCCAGTTCTTTTGATTCCATCTTATTCTTTACTTCAGACCGACTATAAAACGTTTCTACCTGAAACTTAACACCTATTTTTTTTTCGAGAATATCCAAATATGCACGAACCATTCCCGTATGTCCCATTGTATCAACATATTCAAAAGGTTGATAATTTTTATGAGCACCGATATTGATCACAGGATGTTCTTTTATCCATTTTAATTCTTCTTGGCTAAACTGAAGTTTTCTTTTATCTTTAAAGTCACTATAGAGAATATCATCAATAATATACTCTTTTTCAATAAGCCCTAAAATGAAATAGATATCTGCTATACGTCGTACCTTATTAATATCGACATGTCCTAAATCTATGTTATCCCTATAAGCATACTTTTTTAATACTCTTCCTTCATAGATCAAAGCATCTAAACTTTTGTTTTGTGTATTGTATTTAGTACTGATCAGCTTAGCCGTTTCTTCAATATGGGAAAAAGCATATTCCCAACCTTTCAATGTTGCCTTGTAGAATGCCTCTACCTGCTTAGGATGTTGCCTTAGTTCTTCTTTTGAAGTAAATAAGAGATCACCATAAAGGTCAAAACCATAATCTGCCGGATCCAATATATTGTATTTAATCCCTTTTTTCTTTAGTTGATAAGGTTCATTAGAGACGTAAGCACCCATAATATCTGTATTTTCTTCGATTAAGTCATTAAGATCAAAAGTATGTTCTTGTATCTTTATATCATTTAAGGAGAGTCCCTGATTCGCTAACATCGCTACAATTGAAGCTGAATTGATCAGATCATTAGTAATCATTGCCCGCTTGTTTTTCAGGTCTGATACACTCTTGATATTTGATGATTCTTTAGATAGAAGTATGTGTGGTGATTTTTGAAAAATGGCTCCGAGTATAATGATCGGCTTATCTTGAATCCTATCAATAATCAATGATGATCTGCCAACACCAAAGTTACTTTTCCCTTCAAGCACTTCATCCCTAACATTCATTCCATATTTGAATTCTTTTAACGCTACATCTAATCCTGAATGTTTATAGAATCCTTTCTCTTTTGCCATGTAATAACCAGCAAACTGAAACTGGTGAAGCCATAAAAGTTGAACAGATACTTTTTCAAGATCATCATCTCCAGACTTAGAGTTATCTGCATTTATGATAGATGAAAATAAAATAAATAATATTAAAAATATTTTATTCATCTTTTTATCCCTTACATAAAGATTTACTAACTCGCCATTGGTCCTCTAAATATTATAATTATTTTAACTTGATCATCTACACTTATATATACATTTATAAATTATTTATAAATCAATTATACCCATATTTTTTATCTGAAGAAAATAATTTTCAGTAATAATTTTTTTATTATTCTTCCTACTGTTCGTTAATAATAGCATTTTGAATATAATATTCAGAAATTAAAAAATTAAAAATATTTTAGATGATTTTTTAGCCTATTTTTAGGTTAGCTCGCTAAAGTGCACATTATATCCTAAAGGAAAAAATATGGATCAACAGACAAACAATGAGTATGGTATCAAGGTTGCGATGTTTATAAACGAACCCAAATATTTAGGTACTATCTCTGAAGAAGAAGCCAAAGCCCTAGGTGCCACACTTTTTAGCTATACCTATGGAGATGAATCTCTAGGGTACAAACTTACAATATATTGGGCTGTAAACACACATGAAGACACCATTGTTCGTGCACGTTATACGTATGAAGGAATAGCGTCCGGTATTGCAGTCAATCATATACTGGCGCTCATTTGTACGAATAAAAGCATACCACAGATCAATGACATCTCTTACAAAGCTTTGGAACGCTTGCTGCGTGACAACCCTACGATAGAAGCACTCCCTGCTTCTGAACGCTATACGATCACTTTCGCGATTGATGCTGCAAAATTGGCGGTAAAAGAGTATATTCATACACCGCTGAGCCATGAAGAAAAAACTGTTCCCTGTAAAGACAGCCCAATGAGCATTGCCTCTATCAAAGAGTCTATTGAATTACATAACATCGATACACTCGAAGGCCTTGTAGAGTATACAAAAGCAGGATCTTCGGACGCTGCTTGCAAAGAGAACCTTTTAAGCTACATTGAGGCACACCAAAAATTATTGGAAGAACAAAAAGAAGCAGAGAATGCGTTGGCGGATGTACCGTTTAGAGAACTAAGTACAGGATATAAAATTATGGCAGTGGAGACTGCCATAGACAACACTGTAAGACAGTTTCTTATTATGGATGGTGGCGATATCGATGTGCTTAATGTCAAAGAGAACGGTGAGATATTTGAGGTTTACATCAGTTATCTTGGTGCATGCAGTGACTGTTCCAGTTCAGGTACAGGTACACTCCAGGCCATACAAAATGCGCTAAGGGATAAACTCGATCCAAATATCTATGTTATTGCTATTTAATGATAAAAGTAAGATCCAGGTCTTTTAAAAGCCATACGTTATTGTATGGCTTTATTTATTTTGACACTCTTTGTTAGATTACTCTTCAGGACATTGATTGCATTCATCAAAAATTTCATCCATACCTTCGATAGATTTTATCTCGCTAATACATTTTTCCATTGATTTTATAAAGCTTTCTGTCACTTTACCCTCTGATTCACAATAGATCGTGAGCATACGACAGTATCTTTTGATCAACGGTAAGGGTACAATCGAACTGTCACCCATCTTCTCTTCTATTTTTTCTAAAAACTTCTTTTCACACGTGTCTGCTATCTCTTGCATGTTCATTTTTAACCCTTAATCTTTTGTAAACGTAGTGTAGCAGAAGATAGATAAAGGTGTGAAAATAAAAATCTTTTATCCCCCTATCAAATCTATACTAAAAGATTAGAACGAAACATATGAAGCAGATGTGTGAGAATTTTATATTTAATAATATCAGTTTTATATTATCTTTTTTACGTTACTATAGATAGACCAAATCATAGGTTATCTAAGAAATGAGAGGTAAAAGTATGAAGTTTTGCACTAGTTGTGGTCATAAGGTTTCCCCGTCTGACCGTTTTTGCAGTAATTGTGGCATGGAATTAAGTCATGTGACCGACAATGCCGGTTTTATAAAATCGGATCTGAAAGTTCAAAATATTATTTCTGATACAAAAAAATCTGCAAAAAAAGTAAGAAAACTGCTATTACCGACATTATCAGTATTCATCGTCGGTGGAGTTGCATTGGTAGCATACAAGATCATAAAAGATCAGGAGCAGGAAAAAGTGTACGCCGTTCGTGATCAGGCATTACAGGAACAGGAAGCTAAACAAAGGTTAATAAAACTGGAAGAATGCGTACTTGAAAATTTTGCCAATGCGCATGGTAACAGTAAGAAGGTTTGGAGTTATCTAAAGGTCATGTGTTCGTTAAAAAATGCAGAAGTGGGCAAGTATCAAAACGAATGGGGGAAAAATTTGGAATTACTCAAAAACAAGAGAGCAAAGGAAGCTATGATCGTCCATTAAAATAGATATTGACATATTTATTTAACTATGATAATATCCAATCAATGAAATCACATAAAGTATATTTTTTAGCGATCATCATTGTTATGTTGAATGTAATGTTCTTTGCTGGTTCATCATCTTCACTTATTGAGAATACATCGGAAACCAAAATAGAAGTTTCTCTTGAAGAGCAGGGATCGGAAGAGAAGTTAGATGAGAAGTTACTTGTCAATATGTCAACATTTTCGCTCAAGGATCCAACATTTTATACACTTTATGATTTTACTACACCTATTGTAGATCAACTTTATCTCAACAATATCTTTAAACCCCCTATATTCTCTTAAAGCACGATCACACTGCCTGCATTTGTTGGTATGTACTCGTGTGATTGTTCGTATATCAATATTTAACCAATACAAAAAAATGAAAAACATATATACATATTTAGGAGAATACACTCATGAAAAAATTATTAACACTTACAACTATAGCGAGTTTTTTACTAGTTTCTAACGGATCTGCATCGTCTCAAATGACAACAAAAGAAGAACAAATGTCCAGTACCATCCAAAATGCTGCTGCTGAGGATGGGTGGACACAATATACACCGACTATGCACAATGCTGCACAATCACTTTATTTCAAAAAAAGTATCAAAAATAAAGACTACTACACATACAGATATCAGAACAGACATCAGAATAAACGTATGACTGTGTATGCAAAAGTAGATTACACAGCAGATACTGTTAAGGTAGAATTCGTAGATAAAATAGCTATGAACCCGGGAAGACTCGGTATTGACAATAAAGTAGATAGAAGCTTGGATGAACTCAAAGAAGCAATTTCTATGAAGCTGGCTGCAGATTAAGAGCCGCAGCTTTATTTTCATTCCCATCAGAATGATGGGAATCATTCTAGAGATGAGAAAAAGTTCTAGAACATACCGATAAGACTTAAGGGTCTTATTTAAGACCCTCTGCAACAGTGATGGTCACCTGATTGGAGATAAATGTGATCATTATTCTTGCATTATCATTTTTCCATTCACAATTGCTTATTCCAAGTGTTTCTGAACATCCCTCAGGTTTACCCAGAAGTTCTACAGTTTCCTCATAGGTCATTCCGCTCTTGATTTTATCGTAATTCTCTTTAGTCACTTTGCTGCATCCACTTAACAATAAGATGAATATTGTGATGATCAAATACCGTTTTTTCAACTCTTTCCTTTTTATAGACTAGACTTATAAATGTATCATTTATATTTTTTGCATAGGGATTATAACAAAAGTTAAGAAAGATCACTCATAAATAGATAGGACATTCAAAAAAGATTTTATGGATCGGTTGTAATTGTATGTGGTGTTTTAAAGTAAGTTAGAAGTTATGAAGCGTAAGCTAAAGCCCTCAACAAGGGCTTTAAGGCTTACAGAGTAGGGCAATAATTATGCTTCTACAGTTACTTCTTTTTCCGTACCTTCCCAGATACCGTGCTTAGTACAGTAACCATGTGCATTAAGCTTAAGCTTTTTACCAGTTGGGATGATAGTAAAAGTTGTTGTGTTATGTGCTTTAGTGTTACCAAGAGTTCCCGGTACATACGTTGCTTTTGCAAGTTGAGTATCACCATCAAAAAGTGTTACAGATTCGATATAGTGATCAAAGTCATCCGGGTGAGTATACTCGTTACCCATTTTTACAGTTACTTCAAACGGCTCACCGGCTTTTGCAGTATCTGCACAGTGAATGAATGGAGAGTGTCTGTCGATAAGGTCTTTTTTCGCTTCTCTATCGATCTCTGAAATGTCTTGGTATTTGTTGATTTTTGGCATATTTTTCCTTTTTTATTTTTTTGTGGGATTATTATAGCACAAAAAAAATTAATTAGGATAAAATTTGTCTTATTTATTTCATTTTTATGTTCTTGTGCAAAACAGTACAGTCGAAAAACTCAAAAAGAGTCATTTGGTTCACTGTCATAAATCAATAGTGACGATAAAAAGAGTGTAATAGAATGTATATAAGAGGAGAAGAATCGTATAGATCAGACCATTCAGAACGTAACTCTTTGAATGGTCTAAGAAGTAGTCATATATTATGCTGTATAAAGATGTTTCGCTTTTTGAACGTGGAAGTTAAGTCCGATCTCTTTTTCTGTACATCCAAGCGCAAGCGCAACCATTTGCGGCATATGTAGTACCGGAAGTTCTACATCACGGCCCATCACTTTACTTATACTGTCCTGGTAGGTATCCATTTTCAAGTGACACAGAGGACATGGTGTGACCATGAGGTCTGCATTGTTATCCATGGCATCCAGCAGGGCATTACCGGCAAGCACTTCAGACGTATGGTTCGCTTGTAGTTCTACGTGGAAACCACAACATTTGTTCTTACTCTCATAATCTACCGGGTTACCTTCAAGTGCATCGATAAGACTGTCAAGAGATGTAGGTTTGTACGGGTTTTCATGACCATTCGCATCTTCATGCAATTCAGAAGGACGGATGTTATGACAACCGTAGAACGGTGCAATATTCAGATGACTGAGTGGTACTTGTACCTTATTTTTAACATTCTCCAAACCATACTCGTCGATAAGTGTGTAGAGGAAGTGTTTGATCTCAGATGTACCTTTGTACTCAAGCCCGACTTCCGCAAGTTTTTCGTTGACTCTCGCTTTAAGCTCCGGATCGGTATCAAGGGCATGTTTTGTCATCGCAGAGTTCAGCTGGCATGTATTACAGATCGTGATCATCGTAAGGCCCAGTTTTTCTGCATAACAGATGTTTCTCGCATTGAGTACGTGTGCCAAAAACTCATCGAAGTCCTGCAGGTGGCTTGCACCACAACAACTCGCTTCTTCCAATATAGTGATCTTGATACCCAACTTATCAGCTACTGCAAGTGTAGATGAAAGTAACTCAGGTGTAGACTGCTTCGCAGTACATCCTGTAAATAATGCATAGTGTAATTGTTCGCTCATCTTTTCTCCTTACAGTTTATTTGTTTGTGAAATTTCAATCAGTTTTTGAACTTCATCCAAGTTTTTGATCTTTGGAATACTGTCAATGAACGGTACCCCTGAATGCCAGTGAATTTTACCGCTTTTCATCATTTTCATCGCAGTACCTATGTGTTTATATGCACCGAGTAAGCCTTCAGAGTAGGTAACGATATCTGCTTCATCAAGATAACCGTACTTTTTCATACCTCTAAGGAAACCTTCTGCGTGTTTTGTTGCCACGTTTCGCTCAGCAATACCCTGTTCAAACTGCATGTTATGAAGTTTTGTGATCTTCTCTATAGGATTGATCTCTTTTGGACACGCTTCTGCACATTCAAAACACTTCACACAATCCCAAACACCTTGACCTGCCTGTGCAGTCAACTCCAGACGTTCTGCACCAGCACTGTCTCTCGTGTCTACAGTAAACCTATATGCCGCAGCAAAAGCAGCAGGTCCGAAGAACTCCGGGTTCACTTCAAGAGCAGGACATGAGTAGTGACACGCACCACACTGGATACAAAGATCAGAATCCAGGAAGTTATTGAACTCACTGATAGATTGCTTTGTCTCATGTGTTGGATGAGGATCAACGTCTGCAACGACATAAGGCTTGATCGCTGCATGTTTTTCCCAGAAGTCTGATTTGTCAATGATCATATCTTTGATAGCACGTTTTTTAGAACTTGGCTCAAGCGTGATGTCATTATCAAAAAGGTCTAAGAGTTCGATAGCATTTTGTTTACAGGCAAGAACCGCTTTTCCGTTGACTTTGATTGCACAGGCACCACAGATACCGTGACGACAAGAACGTCTATAAGAGAAACTTCCGTCATGCTCCCATTTGATTCTGTTCATAAGGTCAAGGATCAAATCATCTTTTCCTACTTCCATTTCATACTGCTTTGTATATGGAAGATAGTCTGTTTCAGCATTAAATCTGAATGCTTTTATTGTTACTTTTCTAGTTTCACTCATCATGACCTCCTTAATATGTTCTTTCTTTAGGCTCAAACTTACCAAGCACTACATCACCCCATTCTTGGGTAATGTTAAAATCTTTATCCATATATGCATAGGTATGCTTCAAGAACTTCTCATCATCTCTTTTAGGGAAGTCTTCACGATAGTGACCACCGCGGCTCTCTTCTCTGTTAAGCGCTCCGACAACAATGAACTTAGAGAACTCTAACATATGTCCAAGCTCTAAAGCTTCCTGAAGATCTGTATTGAAAGTGTCTGATTTGTCATCTATACGGATGTTGTTAAATCTTTCCAAAAGATCATCGATAAGCGCCATTTGTCTTTCTAAAGATTCTTTACTTCTGAATACACCTGCATCAGCGGTCATCCCGTTTTGAAGCTCGATTCTGAGTCCAGGAACCGTTTCAATACCGTTTGACGTTTTGATCTTATGCATCTCTTCGATCATTCTGTCAGCATCTGAAGCAGTAGCTTTACGCAATTCTATACCTTCATCAAGTGCCTTGATCATGTTTTCACCGGCATGACGACCAAAGAGCAGGGCTTCAAGTACTGAGTTTGCACCCAAACGGTTCGCTCCATGTACCGATACACATGAACACTCACCAGCTGCGTAGAAACCTTCTACCAATTCTCTTGGATTTTTACGAACCTGACAGTCGATATTTACGGGGATACCACCCATAGAGTAGTGCGCTGTTGCCGAAATATGAATAGGCTCTTTAAGCATGTCCTGTCCTTGGAACGCGATAGCAAGTTCACGTAGTTCCGGAAGGCGTGTTAAGATGATCTCAGGATCAAGGTGGGTAAGATCAATGTTCACTGACTGGCCATCCTTACCTACACCTCTACCTTGGCGTACCTCTTCCATAATAGCTCTGGATACAACGTCACGTGAAGCAAGTTCCATGGCATTTGGTGCATACTTGCTCATAAATCTTTCACCTTCAGAATTGTAAAGACGGCCACCTTCACCACGTGCCGCTTCTGAGATAAGTACACCTGAACCACCAAGTCCACTTGGATGGAACTGAACAAACTCCATATCTTCAAGAGGAAGACCATGACGTGCTACAATTGAAAGAGAATCACCCGTGTTCGCATGTGCATTTGAGTTAAATCTATAGGCTCTGGCATGTCCGCCTGTAGCGAACATCGTTACTTTTGCATTGAATATAGCCGGTTGTGAATTACGGATATTATAGGCAGCAACACCAGATACTTTTCCATCTTCATAGAGAAGATCAGCAGCATACCACTCATCAAATATCTCTACACCAGCACGGAATGCCTGCTCATAAATAGTCTGAAGCAGTGTAAGTCCTGTTCTGTCTTTTGCATAACATGCTCTAGGCTGGGACTGTCCACCAAAAGGTCTGATAGCAATATCACCTTCTTCATTTCTTGAGAATACAGCTCCCATTCGCTCTGCCCATCTGATAGTCTCAGGAGCTTTTGAACACATAAGTTCAACACAGTCCTGGTCTGCAAGATAGTCAGAACCTTTTACCGTATCGAACTCATGAAGTTCCGTAGAATCATCCTTACCAAGAGCGGCGTTAATTCCACCTTGTGCTGCGCCTGAGTGAGATCTTAATGGGTGAAGTTTTGTAATAACCGCTGTCTTTTTCCCTGCTTCTGTCAACTCTTTAGCTGCTGCCAGTCCAGCTAGTCCAGAACCAACGATGACTGCGTCATATTCGTAGATTTTAATATCTGAGTTTTTGCTCATAGTATCTATATCCTTTTGTTTACAATTTGGCCTATTATATCTTTTTAGCATTAATTTTCGTAATAAATTGGAGTATAAGCGAGGAAAAGTAGGGAGGTGTACAGTTTCGTAGCGTGGCAATTCAGCCAACACTACTTGTGGATCATGCTGCGATAGAATTTACTTGCAAAACAAAATCATTTGCAGAGATAAGTTCTAGACCTTTTATCTTTCTACCTACTATTTTTTCTATGGCAGCATAGTGTTTCCTGAACATGTCAAGTATGTCAAGATCTTCAACTATAAGCACTTCAGCACCACGGTCATACGCATCTAAAAGTATGACACCTGCTTTTTGTAAGGCAAGGTCTCTGTTCTCTTCCAATATCCCAAGTCCGGCAAGTTTTCCAGATCTTGAGAAGTGCACACCTTTCATACCTTTTTCAGCGATCAGTTTGTGCATGGTATCATGGGAAGCAGGGCCATGATAATGTGCGACCTGTTTTTCTTCCAGATTTTCAATCGTCTCAACAGCTCTTTCGGGTACAGCAGCTTCAATCTCTTTCTCCTCTTTTTTGGAAAAGCGTGCTATCAGTCTTGCACAGAGAGAAGGACCTTCTTCCGGTTTAGCCATCGCTTTGAGTTCATTGATCGCAGCAGTATGGTCCTGGGCATTAAAGAGGTTGTTTTCATATTCACAGTCAAACAATCCCGAGTTCACAGAAGTGATCGCCTCAAGTATCGCTTCTTTATGTTCTGACCCTTCTGTGATCATTTTATGTGCCAGAACGAGTACTGCATCACCGATGTACTCACGGTTAAAGTTTTCTGTCTCTGATGCATAGTGAAGTGCATACAATGTTTTGTAGTATGTTAGATCTGATTCTGAAGCATAAGGAGCCAAAAGTTCAAAACTTTCCATAAAGTCACTGTCATTGATCTTCAGTCCATCATTGGAACGATAGCTGTTTGCCGGATCGATCTGTAAAGAGGTTCCAAGTCTTTCCACCAACGCTGAAACAGGTTGCTTCGCCTCTACAACAAGACCGTTGATCTTCATGATAAGTTTTTGTTTCGGAAAACTGAAGTTTTCGTTCTCTTCTTGTATCTTTACAAGCAGGTCTTTCGCTGTCGCATCCTCATTCACCCGGATCGTGAAGTTTTTGTAGTAAGGCAGATAGTCTGTTTTCGCATTAAAAAAGAATGCTCTTATTTCAAGTGTATATGACATAGGTATTTCCTTAATAAAGATTATTTAGTATAACTTATACAACTATGAATGAGACTATTTGACTCTTACTAAAGCGAAAACACTTGAACTATGTTACAATTCTACCAATTCTAAAGATCTAAGCGCTCAAAGGACAGAAACTATGCCCAAACAGGATAAAGAACAATACCTTATAAACAACCTAGCTTCGAAGTATGTAGGTGATGATGCCGCTGTTGTAGGAGATACGCTTTACAGCATGGATGCTTTCTTTGAAGATACACATTTCAAACGTGAATGGATGAGCATAGCACAGATAGGACGTAAAGCGATGCTTATCAACATTTCTGATGCCATTGCCATGAATGCTCAGCCGAAATTTGCTCTTATTACCGTCTCTCTGCCTCACAGTGTTACTGAAGATGAGATAGATGAACTCATGAATAGTATGGACAAGACAGCAAAAGAGTACGGTTGTGAGATCATCGGAGGAGACACGATAGGAGGAGACAAGCTTCATCTCTCTATTACGATCATTTCGAAAAGTGATACCCCTCTCTTACGTACAGGATTAAAAGAGGGGGATCTGTTAGCCTATACAGGAACACTGGGAGAGAGTAAACGAGACTTTGATGCTCTTTCCAGGGGTGAAAAAATAGCTGATGATTCCCGCTTTTTTGAGCCTACTTTAAGGTCCGAATTTGTAACCAAAGCAAGACCTTTTTTACGGACAGGTATGGACATCTCAGATGGACTCTTTTGCGATACGAACAAGATGTTAGATATTAATAAATATGGATTTCATGAATTTGAAAAGATCGACGATGAGATGGGGCTTAGCGGAGAAGAATATGAAATGTTGGTAAGTTTTGCACCGGAGCATTACAGTGATGTCATGCGGATCGCCGAAGAGACCAATACCCCTTTAACCGTCTTTGCCAAAGTGGCTAAGAACAGTGATAGGTATAAGTGTAAAAGTCACCACTTTTAGTCAGTCAAAAAGCTCATTGGCTTTGCCATTGAGCCTTTATCTGTCGTCTAAATGCTTCATGCACTTCATCCAGAAGCATCTTTGCTTCCTCCCCAAATACAAAGACACCTTTAAACTCTTTTTCTACCGATTTGATATAGGTGTGAAGTGCTTCCTTTTCCAACGCTGTTTTTGGAGGGGTAAAAAGGTATTTCATCCCACTCTCTTTGTCATAACTTTTTCTTGCTGTTTCTATATAGACCTTGCTTGATATTAATACGACCGTATGATCCGGGAGCATTTCATACTGCTGTATCCTTGCTCCGTAAGGGCTGTCATACGCTTTTCCTTTCCTGTCCCAAAAACTGTAAAGTGTGATAGTTGTACCGTTGATCTCATAAGCGCCTTCTTGTATGCTTTTATCTGCACAGGTACCTGTTTTGTCTTTTAAGATCAAACTCAATACAAAGGTGAGGTCATTGTTGCGTTCTTCTTTATAAAACTTCATCACTTCACCTTTAGAGTCATAGATCTCATAGGATTCCGTGACTATGGAAAAGTCCTGATTTCCCAGTGTGACATGTTCAAGCTCTGCAGTAGCGAAAAGCATATTGACGGTTAATACTATGAGAGAAAAGAGTTTCATGGGACCTGCTTTGAAATATTTCTGTTGGCTAAAGCGCTCGGGTAGTGACGTTTTACTGCGATGGATTCTGCTCTTTTTCTTAATGAAGTCTCATCCAGCTCTGTAGCATGTGTAAAGTCACGTTTACCCAGTATATCGGCCTTTAGGTACCCTAATTCAATGAATTGTTTCGCAATGGCATCTATCATATCCAACACTGAAGAGACTTTGACGATCTCGCATCTGGCATAACGCTCTCTGGGGAAAGAGACTTCCGCCACACGCAAGGTCGGGTCATCACCAGGGATCTGCTGTGCACCAAAAAGCGGTTTGCTTCCTACCGTTGCCGTATGAAATGAGGGAATATACTGAGAGAGATGTTCAATCGCAGCTTTTGTACGTTCTTCTGTCTCCTCTTGCGTCCAGGATTTTTCTATCTTGTCTATAAAATCCTGCCCCAATCTGGGTTGGCAGCTTACAAGAGAACTTGAGACCAGCCCATCTTCATAGAGTGTGATCTCTTTGGTCATGCCATGCAGTTGAAAATAGCCTCCGGGGTAGGGAGTGAATTGTCCCATACCTCGAGGTGTACCACGCTCTCCATGAAAAACAATTTCGGGGAACTGTGTACCTTCAGACCCATCCCAGTGACTCACATAGGCTGCTTTGAATTCTACCATCGACTTACAGGGTGCACCTAAAAGATCATCGATCTTGCCTGTTTTAAAGCCCGCAGCATTGATGAGATAATCAAAAGAATCTGTATGGCTGACATCTTCTTTGACATAACTTATATCCCAGCCTTCAGTTTGAACATTTTGCTGTACATTATAGACGATACTTTTTGTATGGAGTGTGACGCAGTCCAGTGCTTCAAGGGTCATTGCTACACCGGCTGAAAGCCTGAAAAGGTTGAGTCCGTACTCCTGGACGAGAACAAGAGGGAACTGTACTTTATCCAGATCGATGTTTTTGGCTACAGGTATCATCCATTCGTCAGATGTTTTTGGTCTTTGGACCAATGCTTTTTCTCTTAGTCTTTCTATCTCTTCTTTGTTGTAGACCTGATAATAGTTTTCCGGTTTTCCCAGCACTTCATTCTTGGGGTCTTTGGCGATATGTGCTTTATACTCCTCTGTCAGTAACTTAAGACGTGGAAGCAGTGCCTCAGGCGTGGAACTGTCGGTAGTGGGTAAGACTATCACTGTAGGTCTGTAGTCTACGACAAAAGGGTAGAAGCGTAAAAAGTCTATGGATTGTTTCAGTAAAGCGATACACTGTGCATCAGATATTTCACGATAAAGATTGCCCCCGGCATGCAAATGACACCATGGCGGCCCACTCACTAAGCTTTCATCCTTTTCAAACAGTGTCACATGTAGTCCAAGCTGACCAAAGTAGAGCGCTGCACTTGAACCCGCAGCACCTCCACCAATAATAGCAATTTTGGCTTTACTCTTTTCTATCATACTCATAGCAGTGCGCTTAACTCCGAAAAATCATCTATGATATATGTTGGGTCATATATCCCGATCTCTTCTCCATAATTATACCCATACGTGACACCGACACTCTGCATGCCACACGTTTTTGCAGCCAGGAGATCATTTTTGGAATCACCGACCATCACACACTGATCTACAGTTACATCCATATGCTCGCATGCATGCAGTAAGGGGAGGGGGTCCGGTTTCTTCTTCTCCAGACTGTCTCCTCCCAACCAAAAGTCAAACACGCCATCAAGTCCCAGCGCTTCCAGGATAGGGCCGACAAAATTAAAAGGTTTATTGGTCACGATCACCAAACGGTACTTTTTCTCTTTTAAGGTATGTAGTGTAGTAGCTACATTGGGGTAGGTAGCCGTATCGATACAAAGATTCTGTCCATAGAACATTAAAAAGATATCTAAAGCCTTTTCAAACAGTGCCGGATCGAGATTTTCATCTATCTCTGTCTGCCCTGATAAGGCACGTTTGACCAATATTTGTGCCCCGTTGCCCACCCAGTAGCGAATCGTATCTTCACTGAATGTCTCACGCTCTAATGCTTTTAACATATGATTGACTGCTGATGCCAAGTCCGGTACACTGTCGATCAGTGTGCCATCCAGATCAAATAAAATGACCTTTTTTTGAGTGAATTTCAAATTTAAAACCTTCTTCTGACTTTTTATATATAACTTATTTATATTATTCCGGTTGATTATACATTTTTTAGCTAAAAATGCTTAATCTACAGAAAAGTTGCAACTTTCATACCATGCAGTGTTACAGATTTGGGTCAATGGGCCTGTTTGCATAGATGGAGAGAAATTTTTGATATTCTTCATAGTATTCTCGGTATTCCTCTTTAAGCACTTCATTCATTTCAAAAGTGATCTCATCGGTATACGCTTCAAATGTACCTGTCGGATTTTCTTTCTTCCAATGATCATATTCAACTTTTTCAAATAAGCCAAAAGCGGCAACTCCCATGACCGGCATGGCAGACAGGGTTCTCTGGATCTTTGCTTTAGCCCTTTCTCTGGCTTTTACTTTTGCCAATTTTTTCTGATACTTACGCTTTATCCTGGTTATTTCTTTCTCATGGGACTTCTTGAGCCTGGATACTTCTTTTTTGTGCTTAAGTTTTTCGGATACCACAGCGGTAAGTGCTGCGTTTTTCAAGCTCTCTTGCCAAAGAGAATATCCTTTCACTCCTCCTAAGACTAAAGCAATGATGATGATCATAGATACATTTTTCATACATTAAGCCTATTATTTAAGATGGACGTTCAAATCCTTTTTTCTGATGCTACTATAGTCTCTATGGAATATTATATAGCAGTTAACTTAGAAGCTTCTCAGGTAAAAAGCGTAGTAGCAGGATGAAGCAAATATATCTCACAATTCCTCTGAACTAGAGATAGGTAATTAATCACTTTTCAGCTAAAATATCACTCACTAAAACAGAAAGAAGCCCATGAAACTGATCTACCCACTGAACGTCAAAAATGAATTTGTTTTTAACTCTTCTCCTAGAGATTTTACCGTAGAAGAGATACCTCTGTATGAATTTACGGGGGAGGGTGAGCACCTGGTACTCAAAGTACGAAAAAAAGAGTTAACGACATGGGAGATGCTCGATATCATCTCCAACCATGTAGGTATACGCCGCCGTGATATGGGCTATGCTGGGTTAAAAGACAAACATGCTATGACGATACAATATATCTCTCTGCCAGCGAAATTTGAAGAGAAATTGGCAACATTTACCCATGAGAAGATAAAAATACTTGACAGTACAAAACACAACAATAAGATACGAGTAGGGCATCTAAAAGGAAACCGTTTTAAAATTCGTTTGAAAAAAGTGCTTGGTGTCCAAAAAGACAAATTGGACTCTGTCATTCACTGGATAAAAGCCAATGGTGTTCCAAACTATTTTGGTAACCAGCGTTTCGGCACGGATGGGAACAACTGGGAAGATGGGAAAAAACTCATAGAGGGAACACTCAAAATACGTGATAGAAAAACGAAAGAGTTCTTGATGGGTGCTTACCAAAGCTACCTTTTTAACCAGTGGCTCTCCAAGCGTATGGAACTCAATCACTTGCTTGAAAAATTCACTGAAGCTGAGACCGAACAGGTGATGAACTTGCCTGAAGGCTCACTCAGGGGAACAAAGTCCCAGCCGAACTTCTTTAAACTGGTAGAGGGTGATGTGATGATGCATTACCCTTACGGGCGTTTATTTACGGTAGAGAACCTGGAAGAAGAGGCGATACGCTTTCAGGCTAAGGATATCGCACCTGCAGGACTGCTTCCTGGGAAAAAAACAAACAGGGCCCAAGGTGTTGCCGGTTTGATAGAAGCACCTTTTGCAGAAGATATGAATTTAAATGGTGCCAGACGCTATGCATGGATACAGGTAACCGAGATCAATAAAAACTATGTAGAAGAAAAAGCCCATTATGAACTGAGCTTTGCATTGCCTAAAGGCTGTTACGCTACAAATGTTTTGGACGTTCTAAGAGGCGGAGAAGACACCGGAGCTTAGATAAAAAATCATTTCACACGTATTGCACACTTCTGGTTTATGATTTAATTCAATAACCACTACAAAGGAATGTAGCATGATAAGAAGTAATCTTAAACTTATAGGTGCAGCAAGCATACTTACTTCAGCATTGATCTTTAATGCGTGTAATCCACAGGAAAGAGCATTTGCTACTGGAGTAGGGGTTGGTGTTGTGGCCGCCTCAGTCTACAGTCATCCTCACTATTATGGTCATCCATACTATTATTACGATGGCAGATATTACTATGGTGGATATTATCGTAACGGATTTTATTATTATAAAGGACAGAGGTTTAGAAACGGCCACTACTACCATAGGGGATATAGATACCATCATGGACACAGTTATCGTGCACGTGTAGGTAAATATGGTTATTATCAAAATAGAAAACAATATAACAATCGCCACAGATATAGATAGTCACTGAAATTGTAAATTGAAGGAAATTTTATCTTAGATACAGCAACGTTGGGTTTGTTTCGTTGGTAGTCGAGACAATGATGTTTTTCTAAAAGGAGGAAGAATAAAAAAAACTGCCATACCTAAGATATGTGCGAATTTTATCTAAATAAGATAAATTTAGTCTTAATTTAAAACTTATAAATAAAATTTGTTCAAATTATTTTAATTAACCTAACACACAAGCCAGTTTTCTATTTTGAAGATCTCCTCTGTAGCAGGCATTCCTTTCCACCCATTCGATTCCAGGTACATCATTTTATTTCCAAAATATCCAACAATGTATTTTTCTTTATAGATAGGAAATGTCCCTGAATGCAACATGGCAAAGATATCTTCATGGCTTTTGGCTGTTTCGTAATAGCTGAAGTCAAAACTATGCAGGGCTATCAGAGCTGTTTGCAGCATCTCATTGTTATGCATAGCACTGCTTAATACATAGTAAGAGGGGTAAGGAACAGCAGGGTTGTCCAGTAGGTCACAGATATATAATCTTTCTTTTTTCTTGTTATACATGGCGGTATTGTATGGTAAAGGGTCATAGAAAAGCTAAAAATATGTCAAATTGCCATATTTTTAGCATCAACACTGTGAGGCATCTCACTGCTACATAGAGAGTACACAAATTTTAACTATAGTTATAACAAATAAAAAAATAGGTTGTTATAATGAAAGTATTGATCGTTTACTACTCAATGTACGGACATATCTACAGGCTGGCAGAAGAAGCTGCTGAGGGAGTCCGATCTGTTGCAAATGCAGAAGCTATCCTGCGCCGGGCTCCAGAGACGTTATCCGAGGAGATATTAGAAAAAATGGGTGCAACTGAAGCCCAGAAACAGCAGTCACATATACCTGTATGCACTGTAAAGGAGCTGAGTGAAGCTGATGCGATCATTTTCGGTACACCTACCCGATTTGGAAATATGTGTGGACAGATGCGACAATTTCTTGATGCTACCGGAGAGCTATGGTCTAAGGGATCGTTGGTAGGGAAAGTAGGAAGTGTGATTACGAGTTCAAGTACCCAGCACGGGGGACAGGAATCAACGATATTGACCTTCCATGTTACTCTCCTGCATCAGGGTATGATCATTGCAGGTTTGCCTTATACGTTCGAAGGACAGAGGATGATGGAAGAAATAAGTGGCTGCTCTCCCTATGGTGCATCAACGATCGCTGGAGAAGATGGCAGTCGATTCCCAAGTAAAAATGAGCTTGACGGAGCACGATACCAGGGTGCCTATGTCGCAGAGATCGCAAAGAAACTCACAACGTGATGAAAAATACTCTAAGAATCTGCTTCAGAGGTACGGCTTGAGAAACATCCCAATTCAGATGTGGAGAGAAATTCCAGTCCTCTATCATGCCACTATTCAATCAGATACTGTATAAAAAAGAGATAAAGTCAGTCGTGGCGTAGATAAAGAGGCTTTGGTACGCGGCCTAGTTTGGTAGAGCATCACTTTTATATCTTCATAGAGCGTATCCGAATGCATTACCAACTGCCGCCGCCTCCACCTCCGCCGCCGCCTCCCGAGAAACCACCTCCACCTGAAAAACCGCTGCCGCCATTGGAACTTTTGGAAGGTGATGTGGATGCTGCGCTAACAGAAGAAGAGAATCGACCCAGACCTGAAATATCTCCATGATACCAATACGGTGGGTTCACATGCAGTATATCATAGAAGGAGAGCCAATGGTCCGCTTCATCAAAAAGAACGGCATACGGCAACATCGTTTCCAGATAAAGCGGATCCATTTCCAAACGTCTTTTGATCTCATCTTCTTTTACACGTTTGATGAACTCTTTTAATCCCAGTAGATGCTTCGATGTATAGGCACCTTTTCGTGTAAACTTTCCTATCTTTCTATAGGTTAAAACCAAAGCTGCCACCAGTACGATCAAAACGCCTAAAGGACCCAGAATCAATTCATTGAGATGTATCCCCTCTTTGTGTATGGCAATAAAAGGCATCATTCCTGCTACTGCGAAGATAAGGCCTGTGATTTTAGAGAACCAGTTTCTATTCAATGTCATAACATTGAGACCTACACCGCCAAAGACCAGTGGAAAGATAAGAAGAAAAATCACCTCTTCTCCAAACTTCACATAGAGGTTGTAGAACACCAATCCCACCACAGGTAATAAAAGTAAAATACTCTTAAACAAAAAGTTTCTGCGTACTCTTTGTGGATTCTCGACCATATACCCATCTGCCACCGACCAAGTATAAAGGTTGTCATTGATATATTTGAACCCTTTCTGCAGAGCCGATGCTTTTTCTTCGGAACCAGAGGAGAGCACAAAACTGTTTTTCCCTTTAAAAAGTACCTGTTCAAGCAGATACTTCTGGTCCATTCTTAAATCTGATGTCTCACTCTCTTTACGTATCAAAAGAGGGTCAAGTTTCTTCTCTCTTTGGTCTATCTCCAGATGCCCCAAATGTGCCAGTTCAAGTACAGCTGCTGCAAAGTCTTTATTGTCAGCGAACTTGTCCAGAACAAGTCCTGATTCCAACAGACTCAGCCCTTTGGGAGGATCATATTGCACTGCTATGGACCGTTTGTCGACAAATCCTCTATTCTTCGTGTAGGTATGATAAAAATAGAACAAAAAACCGACCAATGCAGCCCAATGAAAATGGGCCAAAAACCACTCCGTAAAAGTGGCTTTGACATTCTCCAGTCCATTTTGATCTAAAATATCGGCCGGATATGCCAGCTCGACCGTTGCTCCTTCATAGGGATAAAGTTTTGCTGCTTTGACTTGCAGATGTCTTGGATCTACCCACATACTTGTAGCAGAAGAAGCCTTTGAGCCATAATGGCCTGTATACGTTGAGAGTGCAATATCATGTTGACTGAGGGAAGAGGGTAGGAAAAAATTTGCTTCAATATTGGTAATAGGGACCTGCCATCCTGTACCGATGACATTCCAACGTATCGCATCCTCGTCTTCATTCTGGGCAGCAGGAAGCACCCCTTTTTTCACACGGTAAGCGATCCTATAGTGGTGTTCCTCCGTGATATACCTGTTTGGTGAACCTATTTTCAGACGTAAGACATCTCCTGCCTGTGTAGAAGCAAGTGTGGACTGCTGCCACTCTACGATTCCCCCGTCAAGCTGTACCGAAAAGTTATAGAGCCCCAGATCTTTTATAAGATCGTTTCTTTTGACGGTGTAGGGAATATCTCGAAAGATCCCGTGCTTATTTCTACCTTCAAAGTCATACGTAATATACTCTACGATAGAGAGTTCACCACTCTGTTCTACCGTAATATCTATCTTATAGTTTGTAATCTTTTCAGCGTAAGCAGAGGCATTCAACCCCCAAAAGAGGAGGATGAGGATCAGTAGTTTTTTCATAAGGCTAAAAGTCTATTTTAGGCATCTTTTTCGCAGCTTCGGCTTCACTCTGATCCAGTTCAAAATACTCACGCGCGGTAAAGTTAAACTTTTTCGCTACATACAGATCAGGAAAAGAATCAAGTCTATAGTTATAATCTCTTACGATGGCATTATAGTAACGTCTTGCATTTTGGAGCGCATCTTCTATACTTGACAATTCATTTTGAAGGTTCATAAATGTGGTATTCGCCTTGAGATCAGGATAGGCTTCTGCCAGAGCAAAGAGTTTACCCAGAGCCCCGGAGATCATATTGGCTGCGGCAGCCTTTTCTTCTATACTTCCTGCATCCAAACCCTGTTGGCGTGCCTGTATCACTTTTTCAAGCGTCTCTGCTTCATAATCCTTATACCCTTTGACCGTATCGACCAGTGCCGGGATAAGATCGTAGCGACGCTTCAACTGAACATCGATATCGGACCATGAAGCATCTATACCCGTACGCAAAGATATGAACCTGTTATAGATGACCACAAGATAAGCAGCTACAGCTACAATGATGAGTAAAACAATATTTCCAAAACTCATTTCTCTTCCTTTACATGTTGTATGTTGTATGGCTTTATTATAACCAAAGATACTATTTTACTCTTCTAAATGTTCTTGCTCTTCCTTGAGGATATAGATAAAAGTATCTACGTCGAGTTCATCATATCTCTCAACACTCACAGCAGTACGGATAAACTCATCTCCTTCAAATTCATCGAGATATTCCCAATGCTCATCCAGATTCCGTGAGTAGAACAGGTAACCATGAACCGTATCGCCATGCGGGTCGAGTTTGATACCCGGATACCCCATAGAAGCCGACCAACCCGCGCCTATAAGGTTTCCTCGAACCGTTGCAGGGACAAACTTACCTGTGATATTTTCCAGTACATGACCATTGGGACAATTTGGCATCAGCGTACCGTATACAAACAGTGTTTCCATCTTTGACCTTTGATTTAGTAAAAGAATTCTAGCATAGGTTTTATTTGGTACACTCTTTTCTCTGACTCATAAAGTAAAATTGACTACAATACAGCAAACAATAAAAGGAAACTTATGGCTTATGATCTTCAGAACAAACTTGTAATTGCCATCTCTTCTCGTGCACTCTTTAGTCTTGAAGAAGAAAATAGCATCTTTGACAAAGAGGGATTAGAAGCATATTATAACTATCAGCTGTCTCATTTGGATGAACCATTATCCAAAGGTTCTGCATTTAAATTTATACAGAACCTGCTTGCGATCAATAAAAAATTTGACAACAAACTCATTGAAGTGATCATCCTTTCTCGCAATAATGCTGCGACAGGCTTACGAATAGGACGATCCATAGAACACTACAAACTGGATATAGAACGAACAGGCTGGACCGCAGGTACACCTGTAAGCAGGTATCTTGAAGCGTTTAAAGTAGACCTGTTTCTTTCTGTGCACTCCCCGGATGTTGAGGAAGCAGTAAACTCGGGAGTAGCTGCTGCGACCATACTCCCACACACCCCTATCACCTCTGAAGAGAGTGATATGGTAAAAATTGCCTTCGATGGAGATGCTGTCTTATTTGGAGACGAAAGTGAAAGAGTCTATCAAGAAAAAGGCTTGGAAGCATTCATCGAACACGAACGTCAAAATGCCAAAAACCCGTTAAGCCAAGGACCGTTTTTCAAGTTTCTTAAAACAATATCAGAGATACAGGACAAGTTCCCTATGGAAGGTTCACCGATCCGTACAGCACTGGTGACGGCAAGAAATTTCTCCACACATGAAAGAGTGTTAGGTACCTTAGAGGGATGGGGTGTACGTGTAGATGAAGCTTTTTTCCAAGGCGGTGTACAAAAATACGAAGTCGTTAAAGCGTTCGGTGCTGATATATTTTTTGATGACCAGGATACGCATCTAGAACATACATCCAAAGAGACCCCTTCTGCCAAAGTCCCATACAGACGTTTATAGTATTTAATATTATACTACTTTTCCTTGGTATCAGATGCGTTAAATATTATTTCCGTTTTTCGTAGAACTCTGCTTTAAATGCATCAAACCTTTGTGCTTGTATCGCCTCTCTCATCTGTGTCATCAAGTGAAGATAGTAGTAAAGATTATGGATCGTTGCGAGCCTGAAGTAGGTGATCTCTCTTGCACGGAAGAGGTGGCGTAAATAGGACCTTGAATAGGTTTGGCAGACCATACAGCCACACTCAGGATCGATGGGAGCTTCATCCGTCGTGTATTCAGCCTTTTTGATATTGACTTTACCAAAACTTGTAAAGAGGGTTCCGTTACGCGCATTCCTCGTAGGCATTACACAGTCAAACATGTCCACACCACGTGCAACGTTCTCGACCAGGTCTTCAGGAGTTCCTACACCCATAAGATAACGTGGTTTCTCTTCGGGCATGAACTGCGTGGTCCACTCTACCGTGTCATACATATCCTTATTTGATTCTCCTACGCTGAGACCGCCAATGGCAAAACCGTCATAATCCATCGCACAGAGTTCTTTGGCTGATTTCTCACGAAATGCTTTATCGGTACCACCCTGGATGATCGCAAAAATGTTTTGATCGACACCGATACCTTCTTTCTGCTTGGTTCTGAAGTAGTCTATGGATTCCTCTGCCCAACGTGTGGTACGTTCGATACTCGCTTGGATACGTTCCTGGGTAGCTGGAAGGGCAACAAGGTCATCAAGTATCATCATAATATCCGATCCCAGGTTATGCTGGATATCTATCACTTTTTTGGGCGTAAAATAGTGTTTGCTTCCGTCAAGGTGACTTCTAAAATGAATACCATTTTCATCTATCTTGACATTATCTGAAAGTGAAAAAGCCTGAAACCCGCCGCTGTCTGTCAGAAAGCTTTTAGGATACTTCGTAAATCCATGCAGTTTACCCATGGTTTTGATCGTTTCATCACCCGGACGCATGTATAAATGATAAGTGTTCCCCAGTATGATCTCCGGCTTGATGAATGTAGCAAGATCGGTTGCATCAAGTGCCTTGACCGCACCTACCGTACCTACAGGCATAAATACCGGTGTTTGTATCGTAGAATGGGCTGTTTTTATCGTACAGGCTCTTGCTTTACCATCTGTTTTATCTATCTGAAATTCCATTGTGTTATAATATCCCTCAAAAATAATTACGGAAGTATATCTATATTTTACAAAATAAGACAAAAGTGACGCTTCATATGACACCTGTACTATACGTAGGAAAAGTCGTTACATACCTTTGACTTATGGGTAAATGGTATAAAGGATCCTCATCAAAAATATACTTATTTTAGCCAGTGGCAGTATTGCCAGACATTTTATCGAATGGGTCAGTAAAAACAGGGTTGCGGACAACGAATATTATGTCACATGCTATAAAGAGCATACCATACCTGAGAAAATAGGCCAGAACATTACGATCATTGATGCCGACCCTACAAGTTTTTCAAAATTGAATCGTATTATGCATCAGACCAAATTCTCAAATATTTTTGTGGTCATGGAAGATCTGGAAGATGCCAGATATGTACTAAAAAATATAGCCATGATCAAGTCTAAGGTACGTATCACGCTTGTCAACCAATGGGATGACCATAAGATAGGGAAGGACCATGAGAACATTACCATCGTACATAGTGATAAACTCATAGCGGCCCATCTTTATGATCAACTGCCCAATGTGCCTTTGGTCGCACAGAATGTCGGACTGGGCCAGGGAGAGATCATGGAAGTCCATGTACCTTTTGGAAGTTCTTACGCCTATAGACATGTAGGGTCGATCCTTCAGCAAAAATGGAAGATCGCTGCACTCTATAGAGATGAAAAACTGATACTTCCGGAAAGTACCACGATGATACGTCCCAACGATACCTTGCTTATCCTGGGAAAACCTATCGTACTGAACGGTGTATACAAGACCATCAATAAAAGAATAGGTCTTTTCCCTGAACCCTTTGGTAAGAACATCTATCTCATCCTTGATCTAAGACATGATAACAAAGAGGCATTACTCTGCCTTAAACAAAGTATTTACCTTATAGAAAAACTGGAAGACAAATCACTTTTCGTGCGTATTTTATACCCCAATGATTTTGATTTGATCGAAGAACTCAAGACCTTGGAGTCAGAATGTGTGACGATCTCCATCTCTTATGAAAATGAAAATGCCAAATTACTGATAGAAAATGATATACATGAGTTTGACATCGGGCTTGTGATGAACAGTATCCCTACATTTGAAGCAGATGACCTTAAAGAGACACTCTATGATCTAAAAAAACTGGTCTTCCTTTTTGGGGATAAACTGCTGTATAACATCAAGAACTCTATCGTATTGATGAGTGAAAATGAAAAAATGGAATCCATTTCTTCGACAGCTTTTGACATATCAGAGACACTCGGACTGGGGTTAACACTGGGTGACTTTAACCCCGAAGGCGATTTTGAGAGTAAAAAGATGATCATAAACCATTATGAGACACTGGCACATATCTTTAACATGGAGTTGAACATCGAACAAAAGGTGGCTAATCCTATACGTGAACTTTCAAATATGGAAGATATACTCCAGATCGCACCTTTTGAAAAAAGTCTCAATACAGATAGCCTTAGAAAATTCATTTCCAACAGAATACAGGACTTTCTTCTTACTACCAACAAGCATCCCAAACTGCTTGTTCCTTTTGCAAGCACATAAAGGTTCCAGGGGACATAAAAGCCTTTAAAACGATACTTAATCACAAATAAGATAAAATAGAGCCAATAATAACGCGCAAGGTTTTACTAACATGATCGTCCCTATCGAATTAGCTCATACTCAAAACATCACTTATGATATTACTATTGATGCATTACCCCAACTTACTTTTGACACCAATGTTGTTGTAGTGACGAATCCGACAGTTGCAGGATACCATCTTGAAACACTTCTTTCCCACATTCATGCCACAAAACTCAATGTTGTTACGATCCCTGACGGGGAAGGGTACAAGACCCTGGAAACCGTTGAAAATATACTGAATGAATGTTTTGAACACAAACTCGATAGAAAATCTCTGCTGATCGCCTTTGGTGGGGGTGTGATAGGTGACATGACAGGATTTACGGCAAGCATTTATCAAAGAGGGATAGACTTCATACAGATACCTACCACACTCCTGAGCCAGGTGGATGCCAGTGTAGGGGGCAAAACAGGGGTCAATAACAAATATGGGAAAAACCTCATTGGTGCTTTTTATCAACCCAAAGCTGTCTACATAGACCCTGCATTTTTAAAAACATTACCCCCCAGAGAGTTCTCTGCAGGTATCGCAGAGATCGTCAAAATGGCGGTCATGTTTGACAAGTCTTATTTTGAGTTCTTGCAAATATCTGACTTCAGTGACACTGAAACACTCAAAGAAGTGATCAAGAAGAGTGTGGAGCTAAAAGCATGGGTGGTCAATCAAGATGAAAAAGAGGCAGGTATACGAGCGGTGCTTAACTACGGACATACGTTCGGGCATGTCGTTGAAAATGAAACCAACTACACCACCTACCTCCATGGCGAAGCAGTCGCTATAGGTATGGTCATGGCCAATGCTTTGGCAGTGGAACTCGGCCTGTTTACACAAGAAGAGGCGGAAGCAGTTAAAACACTTCTAGAAAAGGCTTCTTTGCCTACTGACTATGCGATCAAAGATGTAGATGACTTTTATGAGCATTTCTTTTTAGACAAAAAAAGTGCCAAGGGGAGTATCAAATTCATCTTACCTCAAGGTATAGGCAACTATAAAATGGTATCCGATATTGATGAAAGTGTTGTCAAAAAAGTACTTCGCAGCTTTGGAGAAGAAAAATGAGTTTTAAGAATATTTTTATAGCCTTCTCTTTTTTATCTTTGGTCCCTGCATTTGCTGAGCCTGCTTTAGAGCAGAACACTACTTCAGAAATAGTCACAGAGGCTAATAAAACAGAAAAAGCCCCTTTGGATATGCAGCGTATAAATCAGCTTCTTGTCCAAAAAGAAACGCTGGAAAAAGAATTGAGCGACAACAACATCTGGTCAAAGATCTATAGTAACTACCATACCTACAAAGAACTTGAAAAACAACAGATAGCACTGGATGAAGCGATTCTCCGCTTAGAAAAAATAAAACAAAAAACACAAGCAGAAAAAGAAGCGTACCAAACTGCACAGGACACTAAAATAACACTTCTCGGAAAACTTCAGCTTCTCAGAGAGTATGAAAAAGACCCCTTTAAAAAGTTCCTTACCCCGCCTGAGCTCACTGCAGTACCTAAAGTAGACAGTCCTTTTGCACTGATCTCTGCAGTCTCCTATAGAGAAAAGCTCCAATCAGACATGGAAGAGTATAACAACCGATATGAATCTCTCTATCGTATCGTCGAAAAACTCAAAGAGAAACAGCTTGTGCTTAAAAAAATTTTAAAGTTGGACCCGCTGAACATAGACTACATTACTGAACAGCAAGACACGATAGATCAAATTAAAACATTTATTCCTATCCTTGAAATATTTAAAACCACCAAGAATGTCTACAGTAAAAAAATCGATGAGATCGAACTCAAGCTCAAAAATGATATTCAAAGAGAGATACAAAGAACGATGATGATCGGGGGGATCATCCTTTTCTTTATCTTCCTTTTGTTCTTCATTAAACATTTCGTTAAAAAATACATGTCAGAAGATGAGCGCTTTTATGCCATCAACAAAGCGCTCAATATCTCTTTTGTGAGTATTCTGATCTTAACCTTGCTCCTTGCCTATATAGAGAACGTAAGTTATCTGGTCACGATACTTGGTTTTGCCTCAGCGGGTATTGCCATTGCGATGAAAGACTGGTTCATGTCTCTTATGGGGTGGGCGACCATCGTGCTCGGAGGGGCTATCCATGTAGGTGACAGGGTTCGGTTTGTACGTGAAGGTGTGGAGTATGTAGGGGATATCGTAGATATCTCCATGCTCCGTATGACCATGCATGAAGATGTCAACCTCACATCTTACATGACCAACCGGAGAGCTGGGCGTATGATCTTCATTCCAAACAACTTCATATTTACTGATATGATCGCGAACTATTCTCACGCCGGACTCAAAACTGTATGGGATGGGATAGACTTTGTCATTACCTTTGATTCTGATGCCAATAAGGCCACCCAAATTGCCAAAGAGATCACCAAGAAGTACTCAAAAGGGTATACAGAGATCACAAGAAAACAGCTCAACAAACTTAGAAGCAAGTATGGTATGAGAAACACCAATGTTGAACCGCGGATCTTTGTGCATATCGAACCGTATGGTTTAAAGATATCCGCGTGGTATCTCACTAACTCCTATGCGACCATGACACTGAGAAGTACCATTTCCGTGGAGATCATCGCGCGTATTCAGGAAGAAGAGAAGATACAGCTGGCATTTCCTACACAATCTATATATGTGGATAAAAATGTACCTAAACCTGAAATAGGATTAGATACGATCAATCCTCCTCAAGGACTTCAATGATGCAAAAAGTTTATTTTAAAACCTTTGGATGTCGTACCAACCAGTTTGATACACAGGTCATGATGTCAAAACTGAAAGATTACGAACTGACAGATGATGAACTGAGCTCTGACATCATCGTTGTCAATTCCTGTACCGTGACCAATGGCGCAGACTCCTCTGTACGTAACTATATCTCATCCATGCAGCGAAAAAATCCCGATGCAAAAGTCATACTGGCAGGTTGCGGATCACACTCAAAAGGTGAATCCTTATTTGAAGACAAAAAAGTATTTGGTGTCATCGGCCACTCTGAGAAAGAGAACATCAACGCTGTACTGAAAAATGAAAAACCGTTCTACCAGATCGGTGATCTGGAGCATATAGATTCGACCATCGTTGAAGAGTTTGTGGGTAAGAGCCGGGCCTTTATCAAGATACAGGAGGGGTGTGACTTTAGGTGTTCTTACTGTATCATTCCTGCGGTACGAGGTGATGCACGTTCTCATAAAGAAGAGACGATCTTAGAACAGATCAACAAACTTGCCGCCAATGGATTTGGAGAGTTCATCCTTACCGGAACCAATGTAGGAAGTTACGGTCAGGATCATAATACATCCATGGCCAAACTGCTTAAAAAGATGAGTATGATCCGTGGTGTACGGCGTATACGTATAGGAAGTATGGAGCCTATACAGATCGATGATGAATTTTTAGAACTGCTCAACGAGCCCTGGATGGCAAAACATATGCACATTGCTCTGCAGCACACCAGCGATAAAATGCTCAAACTGATGAACAGAAGAAATGAATTCAAGAGCGACCTGGCACTTTTCAGAAAAATTGCGGACCAGGGTTATGCTTTAGGAACGGATTTTATTGTGGGACATCCAGGTGAAGATGAGAAAGAGTGGGCAGAGGCGATCTCCAGGGTCAAAGAACTACCTTTGACCCATGTACACGCTTTCTCCTACTCCAAGCGGGATAACACGCCTTCGGCGACCATGAAACCAGAAGTAAAAGGTAACATCGCCAAAGAGCGTCATCGTGAGCTCACAGATATCATCAAAGCAAAGAACTTTGCTTTCAGACGTGCACATACACAGAACCTTGAAGTACTGCTAGAGAGCGGTAAAGACGGTGTCTATCAAGGATTCGACCAATATTTTAACAAAGTATCAGTAACAAGTGATGAAGACCTCAGTGCAAACTGGGTACTGCTAAATAACGTGGAGGTAAGCAATGAAGGCAATAAAGCCAAAGTTTGATCCATCAGCACTCAATCCCTCAAATATCAAGATCATTGTGGGATTACTTGCAGTATTGGTACTTTTACTTTCATTTGCCATTCTTAGAGACACAGACACACTTATTACCCATGATCAGGCCAATGCCCTCTATACTGAAAACAAGATTCAAAAAGTCATTATAGATGGTGATTTCATACGTCTAAAAACAGATACAGACAACTATAAGATCTACAAAGATGCCGTCAATAAAACAGCTTTTTTTACCAAATATCCTGTTGAAGTACGTCAAGACAACAGTGAACTTTATGATCTTCTTTCATTTCTTATCATTATCGCGGCATTTGGGTTTTTATATAGATTGATGCAACAGAACAGACTGCAACAGCTCAGACAACTAAGGGCCGCCTCTAAGTCCGATGATGCACCGGTCAATGAGCCTGTACAGGCACTGACCTCAAATGTCACTTTTGCGGATGTAGCTGGGATCAAAGATGTGAAAGAGGAGCTTGAAGAGATCATTGATTTTCTCAAAGCACCACAAAAATATCGTGACCTGGATATCCGTTTACCCAAAGGGGTACTGCTGGTAGGTCCTCCCGGCGTAGGGAAAACGCTTATCTCCAAGGCAGTTGCAGGTGAAGCCAATGTACCGTTCTTTTACCAAAGTGGTGCCTCTTTTGTCCATATCTATGTCGGAATGGGGGCAAAAAGAGTTTCTCAGCTTTTTAAAAAAGCGAAACAGATGGCACCGAGTATTGTGTTTATTGACGAGATCGATGCTGTAGGGAAAAGTCGCGGTGAGTTTAGAAATGATGAGAGAGAAGCGACGCTCAATCAGCTTCTCACGGAGATGGATGGATTTGAAGAGAGTTCCGGTGTCATCGTCATCGGTGCTACCAATAAAATAGAGATGCTTGATGAGGCGCTTCTCAGAGCAGGGCGTTTTGACAGACGTATCCATATTTCACTGCCTGACCTGGAAGACAGGGCCAAAACACTTGAACTCTATCTTGCACACAAACCAAACAAAGTGGATATCGATCTTGTAGCACGTATGACCGTCGGTTTCAACTCTGCTGCATTGGATACACTGACCAACGAAGCCGCTATTTTTGCTATGAGAGCAGGACGCAGTGTCGTTGAAACCTCTGATTTTGAAGCTGTCAAAGAGAAAGTCTTACTGGGAAAACGGAAGATACTCTCTTTCACAGAAGAAGAGAGAGAAATTCAAGCCGTTTATCAAGCCGCAAAAGCGCTTATCGCCACGTGGCTGGATGTTGAATATGAAAAAATAGGTATCGTGAACACAAGGCTCCTCAACCAGGAGCATGAGATACTCTCCAAAAGCCAACTTCTTTCACGTATCAAAGTCTATCTTGCAGGAAGCATTGCCACAAAGCTGCACTATAATGAACAATACACCAATGCAAGCGCAGACATTGCCCAGGCAAAAGAGATCGTAAGAAAAGTGGTCTACGAATATGTGATGAGTGACAACTTCATCGTAACCACACAGCAGGAAGAGGAACTGCTGCGTGAATCTGTTTCAGAGATCACAAAACTTTTGAACACACTGGATAAAGCACTCAGAGAGGTGACTGCTTTCCTCTTGGCACACGAAAATATCACACCTGAAGAGTGTCGGGTGATCTTACGTAAGATCTTTTAGTCAGGAGAACCTTCACATGAAATATTTTAACGGGTTTTCACTTCAAAAGGAAAAGGAACTTTTCCTTCCATATCTGACACAGAGTGCATACTGTGTTGCCGGTTTTTCCTATGGGGCACAACAGGCATTTGAGTATGTATATCACGCTACAGAGCGAATAGACAGGCTTATACTTCTCTCTCCGGCTTTTTTTCAAACAGAAAAACCAAGTTTTATCCGTACACAGTTGCGTTACTTTGAAGCAGGGCAGGAGGCCTATGTCAAGCAGTTCCTCTCCAATGCTGCTTACCCCTCAAATCTTGATCTTTCGAATTATGTGAACGTGGGAACCAAAGAAGAGCTTGAAGCACTTTTGACCTACACTTGGGATAGTAAAAAGATACAAGAAGTGCTGGACAGGGGTACAACCATAGAAGTATTTCTTGGAGAATATGACAAGATCATAGATGTACAAAATGCATTTAATTTTTTCGCACCTTTGACTACGACTTATTTCATGAAGCGTGTGGGACATGTTTTGCAAAATTAAATGCTACTATCCTAAGCAGTGATCATTTTTCACTGGTTACACCTATCCTCAAATATAATGTATTTCAGTATACAATAAATATATAATAATTCAATAACAGTCGAATATAGGCTTTGATTCCGTTATAATTTTGATATGCATTCCACCTCGAAAAGGTGGAACGAGGAAAGAAAATGAAAAAATTCTATCGTTGCCTAATTGTAGTTTTTTGGTTAATCAATTCAGGATACGCTTCAACCGTCAGTTCCGTTAATGTAGTCTCGATCACTGATGAGAATATCAGAAATGATGTATTGATCTTTGCTCGTTCGATTGCCCAATCGCATTTTTCAGGCGTACAAGTTTCTTTCCCAAAAGCGATCGCGATTGATGGCAACTGGACCGTATCTGTAACACCCTATTTGCATGGAATGGCTATTGGCACAGGCACTGGAAAAAGTCACATGCTTCACCAGGCGGTTGTAAATGCCGTTCAAGACCTCATATCAGCTCCTGGCCATACGCATCCAAGTGAAAAGGATTTAAGGGATTCAAGATTTATGATTTCTTTTTCCCGATCTGAGTCCCAGGCTTACGCTCTGATTGAATACAAAGGTAAAGCCGAAGAACTTATAAATGACGTAGTAGTCATTCGCAATTTGGGTAAGGATTTGATCTACAGCAAAATCAAGGATGCGAAAGAGTACCTTCTACGCGCAATGGATAAAAATACCCATGGGTTTCATAAGCTGTATACCGCCACCAGTGGCACTTTCGATAAGAGAGTGATCACCACCTATTCTTCATCCAGTCTATATAGCCTTTTAAAACTCAATGATCAAGAGAGAGATAAAAGAATTGTCAAACAGATTCCTTTTATTGCCGACTTTATCTTGTCCATGCAAGTTCATAAAGGTCCTAACAAGGGAGCATTTCACTACTCCCTTGCACTGGAAACCGGCGAAAAAGACAATAGATTTGTAGTCGGAACAGTATCGAAAACCATATTTACCTTATTGGAACTCTATACGAGGACAGAAGATAAAAGATATTTGGATTCCGCTGTATTGGCATCTGATTGGCTACTTACCATGAGAAATCCTAATGGTAGCGTAATCAGTCAGGTTAAAATAAAAAATGGACAGCCGGTTTTTGACAGAAGATATTCAACTCTTTATACAGGCGAGGTACTATCCGCCTTTTCAAGGATGTATGCGGCTACATCGGATAAACGCTATTATAATGCTGCTAAAATACTGGCTGACAATTTTCTAAAAAAAGCAGAGAAAGACTCATACTTTTTAAAGGATGATTATCGGTTACCAACAGATGCTGTGCCTACGAGCTGGACAGTGATGAGCCTTCTTGATTTTTACAAGATCAGTGGAAATAAAATGTATCAAAAAGTCTCACTGAAATGTCTTGATGAGATTATGAAAAGGCAGAATAATAATCCGAATGATCTACAAAATTATGGCAGGGTTGCCGCGCAAAAAACAAGCGGTAACGGATGGATCAATGAAGTCACTTCAGAAGTATATCTGTCGTGCAGTCAAGAGAACGGGAAGGAGTGTATAAAATACAAAGAGCCTATGTTGAGAATGATGCGATGGCTGATACAAAATACCTATTCCGAAGCAAATACCTATTTTTTGGAAGAACCTGCAAAAGCCATTGGCGGTCTTATCAGAGATTATACGAGAGAAGAAGTAAGAACCGATGCCGTTTGCCATGGCGTCAATGGATATATAAACCTGTTAAGTAGTGGCATTATGTAATTTCTATTAGAGTCGGAATCATACTTCATTGATGAAAGAAAAGGGTCAGCTAATTAATCTTGCTGATGGTAATGTTATTTCGATCATAGAAGTGTTTCTTGGAGAAAAAGATAAGATCATGAGTGCACAACAAGCATTTAATTACTTCGGGTCTGTGACTACGACTTACTTTATGAAGCGTGTAGGACGTGCATTGAAAAGTTAAACTTAATACATAATAGTGGAGTTTAGTGTTTCTTCATAAACACATTTATCTCATCTTTTTTAAACTTTCATGTGTCGCTCTTTTGCCTATTTCTATCATCTCATAGGCTTTGTCAAACTCATAGGATTCACAAGCATCCCTAGGGATCTCTATAATCAGATCGGGTTGATGTTCCCTGAGGATATTTTCTACTATAAGACTTTGGGTAGCATCTAAACTTTTATTGAGTATATAAAAAATATCTATTGGCAGCTCTTCTTTAGACGTTCCGGTACCTATCGCCTGCTTGGCTTTTTCCACTAGTTCTATAGTCTTTTTATACAATGTATTGTCTGCTATCTCCTCTTTTACAGGACGCTCAATTTTATAGGTATTTTGTATGTTCGTATTTAGATTCACTGCTATTGTAAGATCTGTCTTATCCGATGAGACTGAGTCTATGGGTAAAGGATCCAATACACCACCGTCTACAAGGATCATATCCTCTTTTACTACTGGTGTAAACACGGTGGGTATAGCGATAGAAGCTCTAATAGCATCGATAAGTTTTCCCTTTTTGAACCATATTTTTTTATAATTTTTGATATCTGATGCTACGGCCATATACGCTATAGGTAAATCTTCAATTTTAGTATCACCGATCATCCCTTCTATTCTCTTATATACAGTGTCGATATTCACTATACCCCCATGTGAAAGTGAAAGATCAAGCAGCTTGAGGGTATCAATAAAATCCAGAGAGAGTACCCACTCTTTATAGACATCCAGTTTGCCTGCTGCATAAAGTCCTCCGATCAATGCGCCCATAGAAGATCCCGAAATAGACTTGATCTCATATCCCTGTTCTTCAAGGATTTCAATGACACCGATGTGCGCATATCCTCTGGCCCCACCGCTGCCAAGGACGAGGGAGACAGTTTTTTTATTTTTGTGCATATCACTATCCTTTTTTATGTTTTGACTATCCGCAAAGAGTAAAAACGGTATGAATATCACCAACGCTATGGGTAAAGAAAACCACTTTATCATGATGATACAGCCTTATAAATCATCTTTTATGCCTCAGGTAACAAATATTGAAACGTCTTTTTATATATGTTTAAAATCGTATCCAAAAGAGCAGCGATCACCGGACCGATAATAATACCCAAAGGACCAAAGGAGACAATGCCTCCAAAGATGGAAATGAGTATGACCAGATCGGGCAACTTTGCATCATTTCCAACGATCCATGGACGCACGATATTATCAACCATTCCTACTACCAATACTCCCCAAACCATTAGACCTATACCCCAACCCGTACTGCCTATGAAGAGTAAATAGAGAGCTGCAGGCAACCAGATCAGCGAGGCTCCCAATCCTGGAATAGCAGCAAGGAGGAAAACAACACTTCCCCAAAATGCCGAACCTTCGATCCCGGACATCCATAAACCCAGCCCGACCAAAATCCCTTCGAAGAACCCTACAACGATGATACCTTTCAGAGATGCCCTGGTTACCATCAACCCGCGTCCCATCACTTCAGTCCTGTCCTCCTCTGAAAGAGGCAGTAAAGAGGCAACTGTACGCAGGAGTTTCGGTCCATGTATCAGGAAATGGAACATGGCATAGAACATAATGAACAGACCGATAAAAAATCCCACTGTACCTTTCGTTGCACTGGATAAACTTGAAACCAGCCAACTTCCCATTGCACTGATCGCCTCAGAGCCTTTCTTCATAATGCTCTCATGAAAAGGTTCAAGTTTTTCTTTAAAAGGCAGCCATTCTGGCAGTTGTTCACCCAAAGAGAGATTATTGTCCAAGACCTTTTTGACTATAGGACGCGCCTTTTTAGTGATCTCTATGGCTTCACCTGTTACCATCCCTGTAAAACCGGCAAGCGGTAAACCGAAAGCAAAAACAGTGATGATCAGTGTAGTACTTGCTGCAAGAGCAGATCTTTTTTTGAAATAGTCAAAGAGTTTACGGTAAAAAGGATAGAGCAGTCCTGCAAAGATCGCAGCCAGTAACAGGGCGATCAAAAATTCATGTATCATCCCGATAAAACCTATCAGAGCGATAAAGAGCAGCAGCAGAACAAAGCCTTGCTGAAATTTATTGGGTAACTCTTTTTTCATCCT
Organism: Sulfurovum sp. TSL1; assembly: GCF_019972135.1. NCBI lineage: Bacteria > Pseudomonadati > Campylobacterota > Epsilonproteobacteria > Campylobacterales > Sulfurovaceae > Sulfurovum > Sulfurovum sp. TSL1. The sequence continues at coordinate 450,620 of NZ_BPFI01000001.1, forward strand.
TTGTCTCCTATGGCAAACTATTAATCAAGACTCTATTTTTCAACCCACTTGCCGTCTTTTTTTTCATAGCTGTGCTTTACTGCAGCCCAGGCAACCTTGTGTGCCGTTTCTTCACGGCTGGCATCACCATACCTCTCTTGGGGGTCTGCATATTCATCCCATGCACTGTTAAAGGCTTCTTTATAGATCTCCTGTGCATGTTTTGGGAGGTTCTCTTTGACTGAGTCAGGCAGTGCATCCAGTGTGTCATAAGGCATCACTTCTCCTTTAAATAAAGTTTGAAGCCGGTGTATGACTCGAAACTATGAGCCGTGTAGTTCTTCGGTGAATAAAATACTTCATTCTCTCTCCTTATCCTCATAGATCAAGCTTGTTATTTTCCACCCATTTTTAGGCTTCAGTTCATGGTCTGTGGTAAAAAAATACAAATTTCCATCTTTATCTAATAAGTATAGCGGAATAACTTTACTGTTATGCGCTTGTATATAGGTTTCCAGATTGAACTCCTCTGACAAGGTCGTTGTCTTAATTTCCCCCTGACCATGCAGCAAGGAGGAAAGTTTTGAAAATGTTACATCCTCGGTGAAAAGTTGACGCCCAACGATCCTGGAGTGCGATGCTTTGCTCTTTTCAAGTTTCTTCCCCTCAGTATTCTGAAGATAATAGATATTTTCGGAACCAAACTCTGATTTGAACCGCGTAGATGCCAGAGCATTCAATGTAGCATGAGGGCTGATAGCCAATAGCTTTCCTATACCGGACAGTTCCATATTTCTGTCTGCATGATCAGAGACGACCCGTCCGTAATAGGTATCAAATCCCTCCATTCTGGCAGTACTGATGTTTTCCCAGTCCGTATCAGCCAACTTTACAGCAAAACCCTGTTGTTTAAGTGACTTTCCTATTTCACGAGAGACACGATTTGCACCAAGGATCAGCATACCGGTGGGCTCAGCTTCTCGAAGACCGAGCCATTGGGCAAATGATCTGGCGCTCAATCCCTGCAGTAGGATCGTGCCCATAATGACCATGAAGGTAAGAGGTACCAGAAGCCGGGCCTCCGTGTACCCAAATTCCTCAAGACGTATAGCAAAAAGGGCCGAAACAGCAGCAGCGATGATACCACGCGGGGCGATCCAGCTCAAGAAGATCCTGGCACGCAGTGTGAGGTCTGAAAAGAGTGTCGATAGCATCACAGAGAGTGGACGTACTACAAAGAGTATGATCCCCAACAGTCCCAGAGCAGGCCAGCCTATATCAAAGAGAGCGAAAAGATCCAGACGAGCTGAGAGGATGATAAAAAGCACAGAGAGAAACAACAGGCTCAAACTTTCTTTAAAAAAGAGTATATCGTCAGTACTTACATTTTTCATATTTGCCAGCACCATACCCATGAGTGTCACTGCCAATAATCCTGACTCATGCGCGATGGCATTGGAGAGTGTAAATATCACCAATACCAGTGTCAAAGTAAACACATGGTGCAGAAAGTTCGGGAGAAGATAATGACGTAATAAAAATGCCAGCAGAAAAGCACCCGATGCACCACTGATGATACCTGTGGCAATAATGGAAGCGAGGGAAAGAGGGATCATTGCTCCGGAGTGCTGAAGGGTAATGGTCTTGTAGACAAGGACGATCAGTATAGCACCGGCAACATCCAATATCACTCCTTCCCAGTGGAGGATATTAGCAATATCTGCATGAGGACGTACTGTTTTCAGCAGTGGTTTAATGACCGTTGGGCCTGTTACCGTCATCAGTGCACCAAAGAGTATGGAGAGTTCCCAGGAGAGTCCTATGAGTAGATGTGTGGATACAGCTACCAAGATCCATGTCAAAACCAAACCAAGCGTGAGCAGCATATAAAGTGGTCTGGTCAAACCTTTGATCTCATGAAACCGCAGTGTCAATCCTCCTTCAAACAGGATAATAGCGACACCCATAGAGACAAAAGGGAAAAGAAGCTCTCCCATCAGTGCATCCGGATCGAACAGTCCAAGCACCGGTCCGACCACTATACCAAACAGAAGCAGGAAAATGATCGATGGAAGTTTAATAAACCATGAGAGCCACTGACTCAAGATACCAAAAAAGCTGACAAGTGCGAATGTGAGCAGTATATATTCTGTCATCGTTAAAAGACCAATCCCTGTAATATTTGAAACCCCAAAGCAAGTACACATCCGATACTTCCCAACAAAGGCAGCCAGTGAGGAAGGCGTATAGCATCGGCATCCAGATCAGGATTACTTTGTTTGATCTTCCATAATGAAAAATGTATCAAAGTAAATACAAAAAGCATGATGCCACTGGTCACCTTGGCAAAAGTGATCAATGGAAACAGGAGTGGAAGAAGCAACATAATAGCTGTAATTACAATGGTTGCCCGCAATGGCAGTATTGAAAAATCAGACATATCGCTCTCTTTTTTTCATAATAAAAGCTCCTGAATGCTCAGCACGAGAATAATCGTTGCCAAAGGAATACCAAAGGCAATGGACAAATGATTCCCCAATACTTTGTTACCTATTGTATATGCGATAGCAAGTTTCGTCAAAGAGTTAGAGAATGTTGCTATAACGATTCCAATAAGTGCAGTATACAACATGAGGTTTCCATCTGTATAAAGTGTACTAAGTGAAAGAGTGATCGCATCAACGTCACTTATTCCAGATAGCAGGGAAGAAAGATAGACCCCTAGCGTTCCAGTCCAATTCTTAAGCAATGTCGTAGCACCAAATACGATACCAAACAGTAAACCAAATTTCAAAGCCTCTTTCAGATCCAGAGGATTTTGATACATAAAATCTATATCGATTGGGCTTTGGTCTGAATGTTTGTACAAATAGTAAACATACATATACCCGGTAATCGTGGCCAAAAGATAAGCTGGAAGAAGTTTTATGGCAATACCTATATCTATGAATGCCGATACGATAATGATTCTGACATACATTGTTGTGCAGGCAAGTGCAATAGCTGAAGCTAAATGACGGGTTGCCTTATTTTGCGTATCAACCTTTTTTGAAAAAGTGATGGTTGTAGCGGTTGAAGATAAGAATCCTCCAAAAAAACCAGCTACCATAACACCTTTGGAAACACCTATGAGACGGGCTGCTATATAACCAGCGAAAGAAAGACCGGATATCAGAACAACCATCATCCAGATAAAATATGGATTTATGATCTGATAGGGATCAATTGTATGGTTAGGTAAAATAGGGAGGATAATAAAAGTAATCAACAAAAATAGTACCATAGAATGTAGGTCTTTATTTTTGGTTTTATCTGTAAGCTGCAATATATTACTACGTATATCCAATATAAAAATAACTACAACTGCGGTAAATGTAGCAACTAAATATAGCCCGTCATAAACGAGCATACCGATCAAAAATGCCACTATAGCTGCAAACGCTGTCGTACTACCAGTTTTTTCCTTATTCAGTGCACGAATGATAAAACTACTTATAAGCAGTGCACCGAATATGAAAGTGATCACTATAGTGATCAAAATAAAGTTTGCCTTGAAATATGCGGCTAAAAACCCAAGCAAAGAGATGATAGCAAAGCTTCTTGCTCCGGTAAACGCAGTATTCTCTTCTCTAAGAGCAAAACTTACTTCTCTTTGCAGACCAATTGAGAAGCCTAGTAGTACGCTAAGTAGTATGGATTTTGCTATGTTGAGATCTAGTTCCATATTTGCTTTTGACCTTTCTGAGACTTAATTCATCTACACTCTAATGCCCTACACTCCATGATCAAACTATAACCATTATAGCATATTGGCTATTTCAGATCATTCTTTGTTGAAGCTGTCTACCACAATGGCCCCCATTGATGCAGGCATGGCAATCAATATGAGTCTTTTTAAAGCGATGATAGGTTCGTCTATAATAGGTAACTTATTTAAAGATAGTAATACTAAAGCCACTACCAGAGCGGAGATGAAATAGGCAATGAAAATACGTAATATGAATATATCGTAGCGTTTGGATACCTGTTTTTGAAAGACACTGTAGTAGGCATAAATGCCTAAAAAGGTCAGAGAGAGCACAAAAACCAGTAAGAGATTGTAAAATGGTAAAGTGATACTCATTTTCCATGCCTCTTCGGTAAAAGAGATCGGAACGGCAAGGGCAAATGCACCAATGGCTATTTGAATGATATCTTCATTGTTGATACGAAGTTTCATTTTCACCTACTTTTCTTTACTAAAAGATCAATCCATTATATCATAATTTCAGCTTCCTATTGAACCTGTACCCAAAGAAGAGAACACTTATAAATTACTTGACTTCATCTTTTTTCAGCACAGCAGAATAGTGGATTTATAGATACTTTTCGTTAAAATAGTCTTATATTCCCGACCACTGTATGAACTATTTAACATACAGAAACGATACAAAGGAGTGCTTTCATGCCTTTTACACCCGAGACACCTTACCTTACGACTGATGGCATCATAGAGTTGTATGAAGGAGATACATTCAAGGGTATCATACTTATCGAGCGTAAAAATGCGCCAAAAGGTCTGGCGCTGCCCGGTGGTTTTGTCGATGTGGGTGAACGTGTCGAAGAGGCTTTAGTCCGTGAGATGCAAGAGGAGACGAACCTGGAGGTAGAGATAAGCACACTGCTTGGTGTCTATTCTGACCCGAAGCGTGATCCCAGGTTTCATACGGCAAGTGTGGTCTTTGTAGCAAAAGCCCAAGGGCAACCCCAAGGCGGAGATGATGCAAAAACAGCAAAAGTTTACGCATTGGAAGAGATACCGATGGATCAACTGGTCTTTGACCATGGTACTATCCTGAAAGATTATCTGCTACAGCTCCATACAAACAAGTAAGGGTATTTTTTGCAAAGTAGTTACGATCTTCTCTTCGCCCTTAAAAAAATGGGCTATCTCAAAACAACCAGAGATCCTCTCTGGTGGCCGAAAAGCGGTACCTTCGAAGTCATCATAGGTGCGATCTTGACCCAGCAGACCAAATGGGAGAAAGTAGAGAGATCACTGGAAAACTTGAAAGAGGCTGGTCTGATATCACTGGAAATGCTCGGCAGAGCGGAAATAAGCCAGATCACTGCATCTATCAAACCCAGCGGTTTTTACAATACCAAAGCCAAAAGGCTTCAACTGCTTTGTCAAAATATTTTCAGTGATTTCCATACTTTTGAAAGGTTTCAAAATGAAGTCACAAGGGAGTGGCTGCTTGAGCAAAAAGGGATAGGGATGGAGAGTGCGGACTCTATCCTTTGTTATGGATGCGGTAGAGAGGTCTTTGTCGTCGACAGCTATACAGCCAGACTCCTTGATGCATACGGTTATCACTTCGAGAGCTATATGCAGATACAGGAGTGGATGCAAGAGGGGATCGAAGCAAACTTTGATAAAATTACCCAAATGTATGGCAGCGAACTGACACTGCATATGCTTTATGCACGTTTTCACGGGATGATCGTGGAGTTTGCCAAAGAGCATATACGAGGCAGGAATGTCAATACGGATATACTCGAAAAATATATAGAAGGATAACACAGTGGCCAACATTGTCATTACAGGATGCAGTACAGGCATCGGACTTGAAACTGCAAAGTATCTCAAAGACAAATTTATCAAGGTCTTTCCTACGGCAAGAGACCCAAAAGATGTAGAGATGTTAAAAGGGCTGGGGTTTGAACATGCCATGCAGCTGGATGTAAGAGACCCTGAAGAGATCACAGCAGTGATCAACAAAGTGCTCGAAATTGATGGCAAGATAGATGTCTGGTTCAACAATGCCGGCTATGGACAGCCCGGTGCGGTAGAAGACATTACAATCCCCGTACTCCGAGAACAGTTTGAAACCAATGTGTTCGGACTGCATGAATGTACAAGACAGATCATACCCGTGATGAGAGAGCAGGGGCATGGGAAGATCATTCAGCACAGTTCGGTACTCGGTATCATCTCACTATTTGGACGTGGTGCCTATAATGCAAGCAAATACGCTATAGAAGGGCTTACAGATACCCTTAGACTGGAGCTTCAGGATACAAAGATCTATCCTGTACTTCTCAATACCGGGCCTATTGTAAGCCATTTTAGACAGACAGCTGTAGAGAAACTTGAAGCAAATGTCGATATAGAACATTCCGTATTCAAAGAGAAATACCTTCGCAGCCTCAAAGAGAGAACACACAAGAAAGTACCGTTCAAAGAGGGGGCTGACGCTGTTGCAGCTGTGGTCCATAAGATCATTTTGGCTGATCGGCCAAAACCGCGTTATTATATTACCAAAGCTACGTACTTATTGGGGTACTTCAAACGGATCTTAAGTACCACATACTTAGATAAACTCTTGAAGAGGATCGATTAGTGCCAAGCGCAACACCAAAACTGTATTAAAAGAGTTTTGCTATAATCTGCGTAATAAAACAATAGGATAGTATATGGATAAGATAAAAATAGGTGTTGTCACCACAAGCGACAGAGCTTCAAAAGGTATCTATGAGGATATCTCAGGTGTAGCCATCATGGATACAATGAAAGAGTACCTGCTCAATGAATGCGAGTATGAATACCGATGTATACCTGATGAACAGAGTCTGATAGAAACCACACTGATAACACTTTCACGTGATGAAAAGTGTGACCTTATCGTTACCACTGGCGGTACAGGCCCGGCACCCAGAGATGTAACCACTGAAGCCACTGAAAATGTGTGCCAGAAACTGCTTCCTGGTTTTGGAGAACAGATGAGAGCAGTGAGTCTGCAGTATGTCCCAACAGCCATACTTTCACGTCAGACAGCAGGGATCTGCAATGGTTCACTCATCATCAACCTACCGGGAAAACCAAAGTCCATTCGTGAATGTTTGGATGCTGTTTTTCCTGCCGTTCCATACTGTATAGATCTTATCGGTGGCGCATACATGGAAGCAAATGAAGATGTGATAAAGATCTTCAGACCTAAAGCAAAATAGGGACATACTAAATAATATGAATGTAGATTTTATAGAAAATAAGATCAATGAGATCATCCAAGAGCTTGAAAAAGAGGTCATGGATGTACTCATGGATGAAAGCCTTGACAAGAAGCAGACAAACCTCCATATGAAACCTCTGACATCCACCAAAAAGATACTCAATAATGCTTTAGAGAGTATCAAAATGGTGGATAAACTGGGAAAAGAAGAGTTAGATAAATAAAAATGACCAATAGTCTCATCCTCATCCTCTTTGTCTTCACTGTTATCCTCTTTTTCTGGGGTGTATTCAAAACAGTCAGAACCCAAAAAAAGATCTTTTTGTTAGCGCTTCTACCCTTTGTGTCTCTGATTGCAGGGATGTTTTTTATTTAACGTACCAAAATTATTGTTACATCCTTACAATAATTTTGAACAATAATTTTCATATAAGCGTAAATAATTATATTTATTCGTTTTTTAACTCTTTTATGCGCCTTTTTTATCCAATTCATTTTATAATCCAAGAAAATTCAAAAAAGGATTATTGATGAAAAAATTCACATCTGCTCTGCTAGCCTCTACGATAATGTTATTGGCCAATGATACGGTAGCACAAACAGAGAATTTACACTGGGGCTATACAGGTCACAATACACCTGATAAATGGGGATCTCTTTCTGAAAAATATAGAGAATGTGGAGTAGGATTGAACCAATCACCTATCAATATTACACATTCACTTCATGCCAATCTTCCACCACTGGCTCCATCCTATCAAAGTGATTCTAAAGATGTTATTGATAATGGGCATACCATACAGATCAATATGGCTCATGGAAGTACAATTAAGGTCGATGACATTGTGTTTGAACTGAAACAGTTTCACTTTCATACACCAAGTGAAAACCATATCAACGGGAAAGCGTATCCGCTTGAAGGACATTTTGTGAATATAGACAAAGATGGGAATATCGCAGTACTGGGTGTGATGTTCACAGAAGGTGAAGAGAATAAGGCTTTAGCAAAATTTTGGGATAAACTGCCAACCAACGAGGGAGAGGTACATACATTGGAACATTCCAAGATAGCCAATGAATTATTGCCAAAAGATAAACATTATTATCGCTTCAATGGTTCACTCACAACACCTCCATGTACAGAAGGTGTAAGATGGTTCGTCTTCAAAGAAACACTCAGTATTTCTAAAGAACAGGTAGCAAAATTCCATAAGATCATGCATGGTGATAACAATAGACCTATCCAGCCTTTAGATGCGAGAGTCGTTGTTGACTAGATCTATTTTCTAGTAGACACCATACCCGCAGCCAACCATGCCTGCATCCCTCCACGGTACCACTTGATCTTTTCAGTTGGATACCCGATCTCAAGAAGCGCGATGATCATAGCGACGGATTGGCTGCACCATGGACCGTTACAAAATACTGCAACGGTTTTTGCTTTTGTAAAATCCAATGAGTCATCTTCATTGATCTTTACACCCAATGTTCGTATATCATGTTCAAATTCAAATTCATAACTTTGACGTTCTTTGAGATGATAAAAAGGCATATTCACTGCACCGGGGATGGTACGATACTCATACCAGTCCTGTTTACGGCCATCAACCAGTATCATAGAGTCATTTTCCTGCATCTCTTTTATGAAAGCTAGAACTTCAAGTTCTCCATAGGTATCGATATCCTCATGCAACTGCATGGGAAGAAGTTTGCCTTTGGTACTCACATAGGTGGATTTACATGCTTCAGGTACTTTTGCATTGGCATAGTTTCCGGTCCACAGCATCTCATTATTGAGAGGTACTTCTTTACAGACTTCCGGGATCTCACGTTTTACAACAACCTGTTTTATCTTACCGTCTGTATCTACCGTTTTTACAGCTACTCCTTCATATTCAAAGCCATGCTCTCCGGCTATTATAAAAACAGTTAGAAATAATGAGAACATTGTCATTTTATAAAACATGATACATCCTTTTTTGAATGACCATAACATAGTGTATGTAGAAAGTGCGTGTAATGAAGTGTAAGCGTATACTGTTATAAAATCATTTTCTTGTAGAGGTCAAACCTGCTGCCAACCATTCCTGCATTCCTCCACGGTACCAGTTTATTTTCTCTGCAGGATATCCAAGATCAAGCAAAGCCAGGATCGCGGTTACAGATAGACTGCACCAGGGTCCATTACAAAACAGAGTGATTGTTTTGGCGTGGGTAAAATCCAAACTATCATCTTCTTCATTCACCAAAACACCCAGATCCTTCATATGCTGTTCAAATTCAAATACATAGTTTGTAGGATCTTTAAAGTGGTTAAAAGGCATATTGACTGCTCCGGGGATGGTCCGATAATGATAGAACTCTTCTTTACATACATCTATAAGCAGCATAGAATCATCCGTTTGCATCTGTTTGATAAAAGCCAAAACTTCCAGTTCACCATAGGTATGGATATCTGTATCCAGATACATGGGGTATATATGACCACCCATAGTATGTACGAAAGTAGACTTGCATGCTTCAGGTACATTGGGATGGGCGTAGTTTCCTGTCCATAGCATCGTATTGGTCACAGGTATGCTTTCACACTCTTTTGGAATATTCCATTTTACCATAGTATAAACACTCTTACCTTTTGCATCGATGCTTTTGACCGCTATGCCTTCATACTCCAGACCAATCTCTTCTGCCAAGAGCAGAGAGCTGATCACCAATACAAATGTGCAGTATTTAAAAAACATCCTTTTCCTTTAATACACACTAGAGTATTAGGAATATAGTAGTATAGAGAGTATGGAAAGCGTGTGTAACGAGAGAAGAGAGACATCAGCATTTTAAATGACTTGGAAAATGCTGGCGTATAGGGCGTATAGTAAGATTATTTATACGTTGGCTGCGACTTTATATGTCGGATCATCCTCTTCATAGGTACAGAAAGGTCCAGCTGTTTTGAGCAAACTCTTACAGTCTTTGGAAAGGTGTCTAAGTGTGAGTTTTTTTCCGGCTTGTTTATATTTATCCGTAATGCTGTCTATCGCTTCCGCACCGGAACTGTCCATGACTCTGGCATCCTTAAAGTCTATCACAACGACGTCCGGGTCATTCTCTACATCAAATTGTTCGTTGAATGAGGTCACCGAAGCAAAGAAGAGCGGTCCTTCAAGTGTGTAGATCTTTCTTCCTTCCTCATCGGTAGAAGTACGTGCAAAGATCTTTGCATGCTCCCAGGCAAATACCAGTGCAGAGATGATGATACCTGCGATCACAGCCACGGCAAGGTCTTCCAGTACCGTGATAATGGTCACCACAACCAGTACAAAGGCATCTGTACGGGGCATGTGCTTGATACGCTTCAATGAAGAGAATTCAAAGGTACCGATACTCACCATGAACATGATACCCACGAGTACCGCTATAGGAATGACCGCGATGATATGAGAAAAACTCACCACAAGAGTGATAAGCAGCACCGCTGCGGTAAAAGAGGAGAGACGGCCCAGTCCGCCGGAGGTAAAGTTGATGACCGACTGGCCTATCATTGCACATCCTGCCATACCCCCAAAGAGTCCCGAAGTAGAGTTCCCGATACCTAACGCGATACACTCTTTGTTCCCTGAACCGCGCTCTCCTCCCATCTCATCCAGTACTGAGAGGGTCAGTAGTGACTCTATCAGCCCGACCAGTGCAACGATAAGTGCGGTTGGCAGGATCACGGCCATGGATGTCCACGTAAAGAGTTCAGACAAAGGCATCACGAACGAAGGCATAGAAACATTTGAAAGGTCTGCAAGGTCACCGACCACTTTCGTATCGATGTGCATAAAATATGTGATCAGTGTCAGCACTACGATCGCTACAAGTCCTGCAGGAACGGCTTTACTGAACTTTGGTAAAAAATGCATCGTTACCATTGTAATAGCTACAATGAGATACATGATATAGTTTTCAGTTAAACTCGCAGAGATGATCTCCATCCAGCCACTGTATTGGTCCATATTTTTAGGTGCAAGGAAAGGAAGCTGTGCCATGGCTATGACAATAGCCAAACCATTCACAAAACCAAAGAGGGCAGGCTGTGGTACAAGACGAATGAACTTACCCATCTTCAGCACGCCGATCGTTATCTGTATGAGTCCCGCTATAATGGAGGTCAGAAGGATATAGTGCAGTACCATTATGCTCAACGCTTCAGTATCGAGATCCGGATACATGGATTTGACAGAAAGACCAAGCCCTACAAATACCACTGCCACTGAACCTGTAGCACCGGAGATCATTCCGGGTTTACCTCCAAGAAGTGCAGTAATAAGACCGATGATAAAGGCCCCGTAAAGCCCGACCACCGGGGAAACACCGGCAATAAATGAAAATGCTATCGCTTCGGGTACAAGAGCAACAGCGACCAATGCACCGGAGAGAATGTCATTTTTAATGTTTTGTTTCGAATAGTTTTGAATGTTGAACACATCAATTCCTTGCTTTATTTATGGTCGGAATTCTACCATAATAGTTTTACAGACGACTTCTTTCACGACAACGATAAATAGGATGTGTTAATGATGCAATTGTCCTGCCAAATATCCGCTGGCAAATGACCATTGAAGGTTATATCCGCCGCAGGGACCGTCAAGGTTCATGATCTCCCCGCAGAAATAGAGTCCTTTTATTTTCCTGCTTTGCATGGTGTAGGGGTCTATCTCTTTGAGATGAATGCCTCCGCGTGTGATCATAGCCATTTTAAAACCGTCGTGCCCAATGATAGTAAGCGGTGTCCATGCCAGAAGTTTAATGAGCTTGTCTCTTGCAGTTCCTGCCTGTTTGTTCAAAGCCAGTGAAGGGTCAACCTCTGCAAGTTTACAGAGTTCCAAACCTACAGACTCAGGAAGCAGGGTTTGAAGCAGTTGCAGCGTGTTACGGTGGGGATCTTTGGCCAGTTCTAGTTTGAAATGGTCACGGATCTGCTCTTCGTTCATCCCTTTGGTAAAGTTGGCAAGTATCGGCACTTCGTCAAATTTACCCAACAGCGGGGTGATCTCCCTGGAAAAATCCAGGACCACAGGACCGCGTATGCCGTCTTTGGTAAAGATAAGATCTCCTTTGGCAGAGAGTTTTTTATATTTTTTCATATCAACACGCATAGCGACTTTTGCTATGGTATCTGCCCTGCAGTTTTTCACCCAGCTCTCTTTGGTCTTGAGCGGCATCATGGCAGGGTAGAGGTCGGTCACCTTATGTCCTACAGACTCAGCCATAGGATAGCCGTCACCCTCAGCACCCAATACGGGGTAACCCATCCCGCCAGTGGCGATCACAACGTTGTCACCTCTAAATGTATCTGTGGCCGTCTTGACTCCCGTCACTTTCTTGCCATCATGCTCCAATGTCTCAGCTTTTTGTGAGCACAACACTTTGACACCAAGGTGCTGCATCTCCTGTTCCATCGCATGAATGATGGTTGAAGAACTATGCGTGACAGGGAAGACCCTGTAGCCATCGGGAGCATGGCTCTCCACACCGAGCTCTTTGAAAAATGCCATCAGTGCTTTATGATCCAAAGTCTCAAGAGCAGGTGTCATAAAACGTCCGTCACGGCCAAATCGTGCCATAAACTCTTCATTGGAAAGTGTGTTGGTCAGGTTACAGCGTCCTCCGCCTGTCGCTTTGAGTTTTGCGCCTATCTTGGAGAGTTTTTCGAGAAGAAGTACAGATTTGCCTGCACGTGCAGCAGTAATGGCAGCCATCATACCCGCTGCCCCGGAACCCACTACGATAAGATCATACTTTGACACTAAGATTCCTTATAAAAATAATCAACATCATAACAAAAAATTGCATAAACCCCTCATCCATTTCACATAGAATACACATAGAAAAGAGTAGAATAATGACACATTCAACTACAAAGGAACAAATATATGAAAAATGTAATAATGATAGGACTGTTGGCTTCAGCAGCGTGGGCTGCAGATTTTTCTCAAATGAGTACAGAAGAGATGATGAACATGCGTGGAAGTGTACCTGTGGATGACCGTCCTGATTTTCGAGAAGAGATGCAAAAACGTATGCAAAGCATGACTCCCGAAGAACGACAAAAATATATGCAGACAACAGGCATGGGAATGGGTATGGGCAAAAGCGGAAAGGGTAACTATTGTGCCCGTATGCAGCCCACGTTTGAAGAATATGATCTCAACAATGACGGTAAGATTACCCAAAGTGAATTGGAAGAGGCACGGGCAAAACGTATGAGCCAGAAAGCCGAAGAGGGTAAAATGTTGAGAAATGCAGGAAAGGCTCCGGCATTTGCCGATATGGATAAAAACAACGATGGTGCATTGAACAAAGAGGAATTTCAACTACATCAGAAAGAATGGAAGAAGCAAAAATGTGTAGGGAATGGTCCAGCTGCAGGTATGGGACAAGGTCAGGGGATGATGAGAAATGCATCCAGTTTTGCAGAGATCGATACCAATAATGATGGTGTCATAAGCCAAGAGGAATTCAGTGTACACCAAACGCAGAGAATGCAAAATAAAGGAAATTGTCCGTCAGGGAATTGTCCCTAGGTTCTAAACACCGATACCTCTATGAAGTCATACAGCCGGTATTCCTGCACTATAGTAGAATACCGCACAAAAAGTATGACATATAACCAATTAGCACATTGAATTTTTCATTACTCTCCTTTAGCACTTTAGCTTCTGAAATACACATACTTTACACACTTAATTGATAGAGTAGAGTAATTTTCTGATACAGAGAAAATAAATCCAATTTCATAGGAAAAAAACCATGAAAAAGCTAATAATCATAGCACTGTTCGCTTCGGGTGCATGGGCTATAGATCAACCTACGTTTTCCGAATTTGATCTTAACAATGATGGCAAGATCACCCAAAGTGAATTGGATCAAGCTCGTACTATTCGTATGGAGCAGAGGGCCGTTGAAGGCCGAAAGCTAAAAAATGCAGGAGAAGCTCATTCATTTGAAGAGATAGATGCCGATAACGATGGATTTATCAGTGAAAAAGAGTTTCTTTTACATAAAACGATACATCATACTCAAGCCTGTATCACCTTTGGCTAAATAGACGCTAAGGATAATGAACAGTCTAGAGTAGATAACGACAAGATATATACATAAACCTTGTCCAACCCATTCCACTTTTGTGGAAATGGGTCATAAACTACAAACCCACCTTTTAAACATCTATGATAAAATACTTCACAATAAAAAGATCACGGTATAATACTAAATAATATCATATAGAAACAGGGAGTCCTTTTTTGACATTTACTATCCAATCCATGCAGGAGATCATCACAACACTTAGTATGAAGGCAAAAGTGTGTGAAGCAGGCAAAATCTTCTGTTTTGAAATAGTTGATCCTGATCTTGGAGAAGGCTATGCAGGTGAAGTATTGGAGATAAAAGGAGAAAGCTATATTTACCGGGGCTACAAAGCATGGACAGACCTGGCAGAACTTTTAATGTGCAAAATGATGACTCCACAAAAAAGTACCTATCCTCGGATTAGACTTACTTTTAAAAAGCTGGAGAGACAAAGCTCTTTTCATACAGCAGGACCCTCAAGTTCGAAAGAAGAAAAATACGGTGTGGACTCCCATTTTTCGCAAATTCACAAAATGGAAGAACCTGCATTTCTTTACTATTACACACAAGCCCTGCAAAATGCCAAGTTAAACCAAAGAAGATCGATCTTGAACCTCGGCATCAATACAGGAGATGAGTTCAGTGTCATCAAAAACAGTTTAGACATACACACCTATGAAAAAATGAAGCTAGTAGGAGTGGACCACTCAAAATCTGCCATCAACTATGCTGAAAGCTGTTTTCCCGAAGAGAATGTGACACTGTATGCACATGACATCAATGATCTAGAGCGTTTAGACCTGGGACGGTTCGATCTACTTGTAAGCATAGGCACACTGCAAAGTCCAAGTATCAACTTCAAGCCTTTTTTTATGTCATTGGTGCAAAACCATCTTGAAAAAGATGCTGCTGTCATCTTGGGTTTTCCGAACAGTCGATGGATAGGGGGAGAGATGATCTATGGGGCCAAAGCACCCAATTATGCCATGAGTGAAATGTCACTGCTCTTTAATGATGTCATTTTTTGTAAAAAATATTTGCAGCAGAAGAAGTTCAGGGTCACACTTACAGGAAAGCAGTACATTTTTTTAACTGCCACAAAGATAATTTGAGTAGAATTTAAAAATATCCCAAAACAAAAGGTATCTCTATGAAATTACAACTATTTATGGCATCTTTGCTCTGTACGGCTGGTATTCATGCGTCACAGTCCCATGGTACGAAAACGCTCAGTGAATCACAAGAGGGAATCAAATATATCAAAATGCTTGGCGGTACACTGAAAAGTCAATTGAAAGCACAACTCCAAGCAGATCCAAGTGGTTTGGGTGCTATTGGTTTCTGTACTGCGCAAGCACAGCCTATTACAGACGAGGTCAATGCACAGCTTCCGGACTATGCCAATGTAAGAAGAACTTCTCTTAGAACAAGAAACAGTATGAACAAGCCTGATGAAAAAGATATTGAGGTGATGAAAGAGATCGAGGATTCGATCAAGCATAAAAGAGCTGCAGCCATGATGATAAGAAAAGTGAACACCAAAGAGGCCACACGTTACTACAAACCATTGGTAATAGAAGCAGCATGTCTAAAGTGTCACGGTGAGAACATCTCTCCTGAGATACAAGCAGTGATCCAGGAATCATATCCTGATGAGAATGCCAGTCATTACACTTTAGGTGCATTTAGAGGAGTCATTGTCTCTGAGATCAAAAAACGTTAAATGATCTCTGACTGAGGATTTTTTCTCTCCCCGGGTTTTCTTCTTGATGTGACATAAAGGTTACATCAAAATGTTATATTTTTGATGAAGAGCCGGGGAAGGGCAAACAATGAAAAAAGCACTATTAAGCATAATGAATATCAGGCATTGGAAAAAACAGGAAAGATCGTTTGTATATCTATGATGTTAATGGGTATCTTCAATTTTCTTTTGTGAGTTTTATGATATATGACCACTAATTGATAAGAGTATTACTTGATGTAGCAAATTAATCTGCATTATCTTTTTTCAGCCATAGTGATCAGCTGTCTCTCCTGTAATCAGAAAGAAAGTAAGATCATTCATTCTTTCAAATAACGCATATCCCACTTCGCCTTATATAACAAAAAAGGCTTCTGTATTTTCTTCTAGATCATATATTGTTTCACACCAGACATCCAAAAATATGATAGAATAAATAGGTATATAATTAAATTGTTCATGACTGTTTCTATCGAATAAGGCGAACGCCGAAAAAGTTGTGTAATTGGAAAATTAAATGTGAATGAAGGGGAAAAAATGAAAAAGATCATTTCAGCACTGTTTATTTTCATCCTGGCAAGCTCAGCGTGGACAGAAGAAGCTGTCCGAAACCAGCAGACGGCAGTTCCCAAGACCACACTCAATGCAGCATCGAACTATCTTGATTCTGTGTTGATGAATACGCTTAGGTCTCTTGAACTGATTGCCTCTACTCCGGAGGCCAAAAACGGTGACTGGAAAGGGATCAAGCACTACCTGAAACAGCTGAAAGAGGTTACGCCAGGGGTCTATTTCTATGTTATGCCCGATGGAAACTACTACTCCGTGACACTCGATTACACCAATCTAAATCTTAGCAACCGGGATTATTTCAAGTCGCTCTTTGCCGGAAATCCAGTGATGGGTTTTCCTATCTACAGCAGATCCTCCGGGAAGAAGTCAGCTCTGATGGCTGCACCCATCATAACAACGGATGGCAAAGCGACCGGTGCACTCGGTGCCTCGGTCTTCCTGGATGAGCTGCATGATAAACTCAACCGCGAATTTTCCCTGCCAGATGCGTACACGTGGTTTGTACTGAACTCCGAGGGGATGATGATGCTTGACAACGACAGTGATTTCATTTTCATGAATGCTCTCAAACAGGGGAGTGAATCACTGCATGATGCCGTTTCAGAAGCCCTAAAAATGCAAAGCGGTCCCGTACAGTATCAGCTCGACAGCCTCCGTCATGGATATTACCAGAAACTGCCAAATATGGATTGGTGGATGTTCCTTGCTAAGATTGAGGGATCAAAGGCGGCGCCCCCGCCACAGCTGAAACTTTCGCTTGATCGCTTTGTACCCGATCTGCAAAGCCGCTTGAACACTATTGACGCATCACTGGCAGCATTGATCGAAAAAAGCAGGGTGGATGTCAAAAAAGAGAGTGAGATCAGGAGACTTCTCAATACACTCCTTGATGAGACCGCCGATATTGTAGAAGCCTCTTTTGTCGATGCGAAGGGGGTCATGCGTTACGTAGAACCACGCGAATACAAGAACTTCGAGAATACGGATATTAACTCCCAGGAGCATGTAAAGGCCATGCTGCAACAACCTGCACCTATGCTCAGCAGGGGATTTACGGCAGTCGAACATTTTACGGCAGTGGTCATATCCCGTCCGCTTTATGACAGTACAAAAACATTCTCAGGTTCCATCAACCTGCTGATCCGACCCGAACTTCTGGTCGACTCCCTGCTTAAAAACATGACCATTCCCGATGACTATGAACTCTGGATCATGCAGCCTGACGGCATGATCATCTACGACCAGGATAAAGGAGAGATCGGCAGGATGCTCTTCAGCGATCCTATCTATAGTGGCTACGGAAATCTGCTAAAACTGAGCAAGAAGATCGTCTCTGCTCCCACCGGTGAAGGAAGCTACATCTATCTTTCACCCGAGTCCAACGAAAAGGCCATAAAAAACGCTATCTGGCAGAGTGTCAGACTCCATAACCGAGAATGGCGGGTCGTTCTGGCCTATCGTCCTTATGAAGAGAAATAGCCACTACAAGAGTTCCGATGGTATGGGTAGTATGCCCATGACTCAAGAATTCGGGCTCTCTTCCAATAAGTTTAGCTGTTTATCATGGATCTTTGAAAGCATCATCAGTGCCGCAACAGGAGTAAAGATGCATAAACAAAGATATTTCATTTGATATTCTCTAATATTATTTTTTCGCTGTCATTAAAAAAACGGTAAATTCTGCATGTGGTTTAGCTATTTTGTTGGCTAAACTGAAGGTCACATCTTTGAATCCTGCTTCCTGGGCATACTCGGCAAGTAAATGTCGATCAAAACCATAATGGAAGACACCTTCATTGTCACTGTGGAAAGTACCATCTTCACTGTCCAGATCAGCAATTGCAATAAATCCATGCTCATCAAGCATGCTATAGAACTTTGCAAAGAGGGCAGGAATATCTTCTAAATGGTGGATCGTCATAGATGAAATGATGCCATCGAACTTTCGTTCAAGTGTATCAGTACTCAGATCTTTCTCTATCACTTCAGTATTACATGAAAATTGACCACACTTATTTTGAAATTCCCGTAGCATAGAAGGTGAGTTGTCTACCGCTACTATTTTCTCTACATACGGTGCAACAAAGTAGCTTAAAAGCCCTGTACCTGCACCGAAATCCATAAGTTCCATGGATTTATCCAACTTTATATTATTTACTATTAATTCCGCTATACCTTGTGCATTCTGTACACGTTTACTGTTCATGTCCCATGTTTTTGATTTATCTGCAAAATGATCAACTTTTGTTTCCATCATAATCCTTAATATTATTTAGTATGTCCCTAAAACAGTGTCTCTTGTTTTTCCAGTTTTATATTATCCCAGAAGAAATCTACATGTTTTTCAAACATAGAAACGACTGCAGAGGTCGATTTTTTATCTAATTTTAGCAAAGAAACCTGCATTTGATAGAAAAATAGGGGAGAAAAGAACTCATTTGCCAGTAAAAGTGGGTCTGAGGACTTGATCATCTCATCCTGCATCATCATAAAGAAGAGGCTTGAGAGCTTTTTAACGTTCTCCTGGTAGAAATACTCATTATAGATCTCTCTGATCCGTTCATTTCTGTAGATCTCCTGCATCAATAGCTTTAAAAGCGCCTCATTTTGCCCATCAAAGCCTATAAGCTTAAAAGTAGTGGCAATAGACATTAAGAGAGACTTTCCTTGTCTATAAAGCTCTGAGGCCTCTTTATCGCTAAATATAGTGACTATTGCAGAAGAGGTAAGTTCACTTACCAATGTTTCAAGGATCTCATCCTTGTTCTTAAAGTGGTTATAAAGCGCGCTTTGTTTCATATCCATAGCCCCAGCGATATCTCTAACCGTTGTTGCCTTATATCCTTTAGTTGAAAAGA
Source organism: Sulfurovum sp. TSL1 (assembly GCF_019972135.1). Lineage (NCBI taxonomy): Bacteria > Pseudomonadati > Campylobacterota > Epsilonproteobacteria > Campylobacterales > Sulfurovaceae > Sulfurovum > Sulfurovum sp. TSL1. Next base: position 469,879 of record NZ_BPFI01000001.1, read on the forward strand.
GTTTCAGGGATATTTTGAGTATTTTATCTTTGGTTTTACTTCCTTTAGTAGGGGAAGAACTAACGCTCTGCTCGTTCATTGTGGCTCCTTTAGTGACATTATAGTGAACAAGTGTTCATTTGTCAAGTGGGGAATTTTAAATCAAAAGAACATTTGTTCATTTATATTTTCTATGATAGATTTAAATATGAACATCTGTTCTTTTATTTATCATAACTATATTTCACCAATGAACAAGTGTTCATTAAAAACCCATCATCTGCCCTGTATACCGTACTTTTCGAGATGTCAAATAAATAACAGTTGTCTTTTGGAAATTAAATGGAAAGATGCTTCTGTCTAATACTAATAAATATTAGAATCACATGTAAATTTGTCTATATCATCTGGTGCAAGATAACTTTTCATGTGTGGGTGTAACTATATGATAGTTGTATTTTTACTGAAGAGGGTTTTCGTATTTTAACTATTTTGTTTTGGATTATTTTTTCATTGGTTAAAAAAATGAGGTTTAGTTAAATTGTCATCAGATCAGAAATTATATTTTATCTTTTTGTTAAAAAAATCCGATCAGACATATTTAACATATAGGTAAAATTTTTATACACATCAAAATCTATGTTTGATCATTTTTTTAATTTTTCATACAACGCAATGTAAAAGTTCTGACATGAGATATTATATATATAGAGATCAAATAAGTGTTTTTTACAAAAAACTTTTTTTCAAAAACCATTTAACCCTTACACTGATCCAGGAAAGAGAAGAGAGTTTCTTTTTTGATAGAATTTATATTATGTTAACCAAAGTGTTATTATTGATCTTTTTTATATATTATTTGTGTATCTCTACACAAATAACTGTTTATTGTTTTGGACGATCTTATGAAGTTGTTTTAACATCTTACCATCCAAGGATCTTTGTTTGATCTTTGAAACCATACCTACAAGATGATCATAGGAATGAAAATCCAAATTTTCTTTATGCAGAGCCTTTGTACTCAAATACTCCAAAACTTCTCTTCTACTGACAATATTTGCTCCTTCAAGATCTTCTATGAGTCCTTTCAGGTAATCGTCATCTTCTTCACTAACCAATTTTGCAGAAATTTCATCTGCGGCATCTTGCTCTAGTCCCCTGCTGTATAATAAAGAAGCAATACTCGATGAGACAGAATCATTGATATTTTGATGATATGAAACGGTAGTGAACACAGCATTTGCCATCACTGGATTCAGGGCCAAACCTGAAATGATAAGTGTCAGAGTGAGAAAGTTTTGTTTGTGCATTAAGAATCCTTTTACAAATCATAGTCTAATAAGGTTAATGAATCTTTTTTTGATACATACTACAGTAGATAATTCTTATGGAAATATGCTATTATTTGATAAGGGAAGAAACGAATATATGAATATAAACAATTTTTTACATAGTGGTTTTAAGTTTACCGGTGATGAAAACCTTCAGCAGTTTAAATTTAAAATGCTGAATTCTATTTTGATCATTGTCGTTTTTTTTTCTCTTCTTTTTGCTTTGCTGAGTGACTTAGGTATGAATGACATAGGTCCTATTCATACCAAAGTGAATTATGTGTATAGTTTTCTGACACTGATGCTTATTTATTTTCTCCGACTTTCCAAACAAAATGATACAGCTGCATCACACGCTCTACTTATGATCTCATTGATCACATTTACATCAGCACTTATTTTTGTACCACAGGATGAGTTTAGGATCATATGGTTCTACCTGTTGATTTTTGTTGCGTATATAATCAATGGAAAAATAAGCGGTCTGCTCTATACATTGGCATCAATAACGATTATACTGATCGCCAATTTCACTATCGATCTGCATCTATCGAATGTGGCTATTCATTCAGCTATTTTGGGGCTGATCATAGGTAGCTTTTTATCTGATGTGTATACCAGTAAAATCAACAATTATGAAAGCAGTTTAAAACAGCAAAACAGCAGTTTAAGTATATTGGCTTCTACAGATTATCTGACAGGCGTTATGAATAGACGTATGTTCAATCAGATCTCCGAACACTATTTTGATACAGCACAGCAGGGTCATTTGAGTTTGACACTTTTGTTACTCGACCTGGATCACTTTAAAAAGATCAATGATACATACGGTCATCAAACCGGAGATCAACTATTGATATCTTTTGTTCAAACTGTCAAAAACCTTTTAAGAAAAAGTGACATATTCTCCCGTATAGGCGGTGAAGAATTTGCAATACTTCTTTCTCAAATAGATAAACAAGATGCTTATCTTTTGGCTGAAAAAATTCGTAAAGCAGTTGAAAATATCACGGTTCACTATGAAGGTCATAATGTGTATGTGAGAACCTCTATCGGTATCGCCCAGAACAGTGCAACAGACAGTTCATTTGATGATATTTTTTCTCGTTCTGACATGGCACTCTATAAAGCCAAAAAAGAGGGACGAAACCGTACATGTTGTGCAGCATTTTCAGAGCATGATATCAATTGTCCACAACCATTAGAACAGGCTGAAAGGTTGGATTTTTCTATCTAAAAAGTTTCAACGTCTGCTACATATTAGTCCTGTATATAGAGGGTTTTTTTTAAATTATAATGAATTAGGCTATGATATGATATTTGATATTTAAAGGAAGCCAATATGCAATATAGATACATAGGAAAAACCGGACTTCGTGTCTCACCTATCTGTATGGGGACCATGACCTTTGGGACACAGTGTGACAAAAAAGAAGCGTTTGCCATCATGGATAAAGCCTATGATCATGGGGTGAACTTCTATGACACCGCTGAACTCTACCCTGTTCCACCCGATGCAAAACTTGCGGGTATTACGGAAGAGTGGGTAGGTGAATGGATGAAAACAAAAGAACGTGATTCTATCATCCTGGCTACCAAAGTAGCCGGTGCTGCAAGTGGCTGGTTCGTTCCTCCTATCCGTCATGGCATGACGGCCATGGACAGATTTCATATAGAACGTGCGATAGAAGGAAGTCTGAAACGACTCAAAACAGATTACATTGACCTTTACCAGATGCATTGGCCAGATACTGTTGTTCCTATCGAGGAGTCACTAGAAGCATTTGACAGACTGGTAAAAGCGGGAAAGGTCCGTTATATAGGAACCTCCAATGACACAGCTTATGGTACAAGCAAAGCCCTGATGACCTCGCAGTACAAAAGCTACGCACGCTTTGAGTCCATACAGAACAACTTTTCGCTGTTAAACCGAAGATTTTTGGATGAGCTATCCACCCTTGCTCAAAAGGAACAGGTGTCACTGCTACCCTACTCACCGCTAGCAGGAGGGGTGCTTTCAGGAAAATACAACCAGGGACTAAGACCAGAAGATGCCAAAGGAAGATTTGCAACCTACCTGAAGTCCCCTAACCAAAGACAACGCATCATGGCTCAGCGTTTTATGAATGACAAAACACTGGCATCCACGCAAAAATACTTAAAAATAGCAGCAGATGCAGGACTGCACCCGGTCACACTTGCGACAGCCTGGTCCAAACAGTTCGATTTCGTGGCTTCCACCATCATAGGGGCAACCCATGCCGATCAGCTTGATGCTTCGCTTGCAGCGATAAATCTCACGCTCAGTGATGAAGTGTTAAATGCCTGCGACAAAGTACATGAAGAGATACTCTACCCTATGGGGTAAAATATCTCTATAGAGCCTCTCCTTTTATTTAGTTGCTTTACCCTCTTTGATAATAAACGTATCCTGCATTAATTCTAAAGATCCGGCATGGTTTTTTGCTCTATATCGGCAAACTGTCGTCCACCCTCTTTCATCTGAACGGATCGGACCACACCTTTCTTCTTGCAGGGAATCGGGATATTGAAGTGTTTTATTCCAGTATTCATAGACTTCAGAGGGAACACCCGTACTGTACCTCCCGTACGGTTTTGGACCGAATTTTGTTTCTAACTCATTTAATTTTGCAGCTTCAGAGGCAAGTTGTATAGCTCTTTGATGGTTTTGTTCTGATATCTGTGTATCTATAGGTGAGCTGGATGTGTCAGTATGTTTTTTCATCCATAAAGGTTCTGTGATCCATAACGCCAACAAAAGCAGTGCAAAGAGTATATACTTCATTATTTTCATCATCTTGTCCTTATGTTTTCAAAAAATAGTGTATTTTACCATCTATATTCTGATTTATCTTTTTTTCATATTTCTCTATAATATAAGCAAATAAGCAGTAGTATAATATAAATAGATGAAAAAGTGGAGGGAAACTATGCCTTTAACACAAAATATAAAAGAGAGATTGGATTCTTGGCTGCATATGCTGATCGAGGCGAATGGTGCTGACCTCCATATTAAATCGGGTAGCCAGATACATGCGCGTGTAAAAAGTGACATTGTGCTTTTATCTAACGAAAAACTAGATACAAAGAGCATTGAAGAACTTGTGAAAATGTTGACAGGTGATGCGTATGACGAGTTCCTGAAAACAAAAGAATTTGATGGTGCCTATGGACTTGATGAAAATTACCGTTTCCGTATCAATATTTTTATGCATCTCACTGGTTTTGCACTGGCCTTCCGTCTTATACCTTCCTATATCAAAACCATAGAAGAGCTGAACCTCCCTGCTGCCTTACATAAACTCACTCATCTTAGACGTGGTCTTGTTCTGGTCACAGGAACAACCGGAAGCGGAAAGTCCACAACCCTTTCTAGTGTTATAGAAGAGATCAATAAAATATATCCACGTCACATCATCACTGTTGAAGATCCTATAGAGTATGTACATAATGATATACAATCTATCGTAGAGCAACGAGAACTGGGATTGCATACGACCAGTTTTTCTCGTGCATTACGTGCAGCAATGCGTGAGGACCCTGATATTATTGTGGTTGGTGAAATGCGTGATATCGCAACAGCTGAAAGTATTTTACAAGCTGTCAATACTGGGCATCTTGTCTTTTCAACTGTCCATACGTTGGATGCTAGAGAAACTGTTGACCGCATCATCGCTATTTTCCCAAATGAGGAACAGAACCGTGTACGTGAAACCCTTGCAGCAACCTTGGAGGCTGTGATTTCTCAACGTCTCATAAGAAGTACATCCGGAGAGATGATACCTGCTGTAGAAATGATGTTTAAAAGTCCTCAAATCCAGGAACTGATTCGAAAGAAACGTGATCATGAAATCCCGGATGCACTTGAAAAAGAGCATACCAGCTATGGTTCCATTAGCTTTAATCATGCACTTTTTGATCTTGCATTGGCAGAGAAGATCACAGAAGAACAGGCATACCAGTATGCAAGCAGTCCTGCTGACCTTAAATTGATGTTCACCGTCAGTACCGAGTATGAAGAAAAATTCCACCCGGAGTCCAAAGGTGATGCGCCTTTACTGAAAGAGGAATGATCATGAAAAAGAAATGGAGTTTTGACTCCACTTCTTTTTGCTTTATCCTCACATTTCTGACACTTTCTTTTTTATTATCAGTAAACAAACTCATACATAATTCGTACATAAAGTTATAATATAATAATAGTAGTACCAAATTTTTTCTAAACCAAAGATGTAAGAAGCATAGGTATTGAATCATAATTAGTTTACTATCTAAAGTTACTCTTTTAAAAAGATCTTTTGAGTTTTAAGAAAAATCTTGAATAAAGGAGTGGCCAATGTACACAAGAAAAATAGTTTATTTTCTTATAGTTTTCAGTAGCCTAGTGCTTATAGGGTGTGGTGGTGGATCCAGTGACACTAGTACGGATACACCCACAGATATCAATACTTTTCCCGATGTAGTCTTACATGATCCTACCTTTGAATCACTTCATTTCAGTGGCTCACAAAACTGTGCACAGTGTCATGATGGTATTGAAGATGCTAATGGTACAGATGTATCTATCGTCAAAGCATGGCAAGGTACGATGATGGCCAATGCCGCGACAGATCCGTTCTGGAAAGCAAAAGTAGCTACTGAAGTCAAAGAACATCCTGAGTTTAAAGAAACTATCGAAGGTAAGTGCAGCCGATGCCACACCCCTATGGCAAATGTAGAAGCGGCATACAATGGTGATACCGTTCTACTTTCAGGTGATGGGTTTCTCAACCATGAAAACCTGTATTACGATGCTGCTATGCAAGGGGTCAGCTGTACACTCTGTCATCAAATAGAAAATACACCTGAACTGGGTACGACTGAAGGCTTTACCGGTGGCTTTGTTATAGATACGAATAACACCGGTACAGACCGTACAATCTATGGCCCATATACGAATCCAAGAACGCAACCAATGATAAATAGTGTTCAATTTACACCAGCGTATAGTCCACATATGAACGAATCCAAACTCTGTGCCAGCTGTCATAGCCTTGAGACTCCCGTCATCGCTACAGATGGAACTCTCACCGATTTTACTTTTCCAGAGCAAGCTGCGTACACCGAATGGGAGTACAGTGACTTCAATGGAACACAAAGCTGCCAAGACTGTCACATGCCAAAAGCAGAAGGTAGTGTGATTATCTCTACTAAACCAACTAATAATTTGCCAAGTCCTAGATCGCCATTCTTTCAACATAAATTCCTCGGTGCCAACACCTATATGCTTGAGATCCTCAAGAACAACCGTAAAAAATTAGGGGTTTTGGCAGATGAAGCAAGGTTTAATGAGAGTATAACGGATACCAGAGAGTTTCTTAAAGCCGCAGCTGATGTCAATATTACACAAGTGAGTATTGAGAATGGTCTGCTCAACTTTGATGTGAATCTTACTAACCATAGTGGTCACAAGTTCCCGACAGGTTTTCCTTCACGCCGTGCCTGGCTTCATGTGACAGTAAAAAATACAGCCAACCAGATTGTTTTTGACTCAGGTGCTCTTAACAGTGAAGGCCAGATCATCGGTGTGGATGACACGCTGGCAGCCAATGAGTATGAACCACACCATGATAAGATCGATAATGATAAAGATGTACAGATTTATGAAACGATCTTGTCCGATACAGACAATAAAATGACCTACATACTTTTGCATGCACTGCATTACCTTAAAGACAACCGAATCTTGCCAAGGGGACTTGATAAAGATGATGTAAATCTACCTGAGACTATCAATGCGCATGGCAACGCGGAAAATGACAATGACTTTATTGGGGGAAGCGATACCGTAGAGTACGAGATAAAAGATCTACCGGCAGGTGATTATACTATCACTGCCACATTACACTACCAATCACTCTCTTTTGGTTTCGCTCAAGATCTGTACAAAAATACCGAGTTACCTGAAGTTGCCCTGATGAAAGCGCTTGATGAGAGTACGACAAATCGCTATGAGACTATCTCAACAGACATCGCATCTGTTAAGATCCCATAAAAAGATCAAGGTACTACGTAGAAATACATAGTGCCTAGATACATAGAGATAATTCTACGCAGTTGCCTTGTGTACTGCCTTTTTAGAAGCATCCCAGGCTTCGCCTGTATCCTGCTTAATACCGTTCCACGTTTTTGAGCATCCGGACATCATCATACCTAAAGTCATTAAGAGTGCTATGATAGTGATTTTTTTCATAATCTGATCCTTTTTTTCAAAATTATATCCAACTTTATATTATATAGTATTACTCAGCGGAATCTTCTCCTGAATCAGCCTCGTTTGTTGGTTTGTCGACCACTTTGGCGAGTATCTCAACATAACATTCTGCTGCACCTGTCGCTTTGAGTGCATCAAGTTCCTTGATCAGTGCATCAAACTCAACTACTTTTGCTGACTCTGAAGTAGCCCCTATTTTGCAGTCAAAATCCCAATACATTGTTTTTGCATCCGGCAGTTTCTTTTTCTTTTCACGCTTGACATATTTGCGAATCTCATGTTTTACCGCTTCAAGCACGCGGTCTTCATGTTTTTTCTCATCTGTGAGTTTAAATATTTTTTTCATCTTTTATCCTTCTGATTTATTTCTATTACGGTTTCTATTTCTGTTATTGCTTCTAGCGCCATCACGGCTGCCACCGTTGTTCGCATGTGCACTATTGCCGCGAGGCTTATTGCGTGAATTTCCTCCGCCATTGCCACGGCCTTTTCCTCCGCCTCTACCATTTTGAATAGGCTCCGCCTTGATGTTCGGATCGGGTCTAAATGCTTCAATATCGACTTTTTTGATCTCTGACTTGATGAATTTTTCTATATTTTTAAGCAATTCATGTTCATCTACACAAACAAGTGAAACCGCCTCACCACTCTGCCCTGCACGTCCTGTTCTACCTATACGGTGTACATAGTCTTCGGGTACATTCGGCAGTTCATAGTTCACCACATGCGGAAGCTGGTCTATGTCTATCCCTCTTGCAGCGATGTCTGTGGCCACGAGAACACGGATCTCATTGGCTTTGAAAGATGCCAAAGCTTTGGTTCTGGCTCCCTGGCTTTTGTTCCCGTGTATGGCCGATGCAGAAATGCCATACTCTTCAAGCTCTTTGGTCAGCTTGTTTGCCCCATGTTTTGTACGTGTAAAGACTAAGACCTGTCTCCAGTCTTTTATCTTGATAAGCTGGGAAAGCAGTTCTCTCTTGCGCCTTTTATCTACGAAGTGTACCACTTGGGATATCTGGTCCGCCGTTGTATTTTGACGTGCCACTTCTACAAGTACAGGGTTCTTTAAAAGTCCCGATGCCAACGTTTTGATCTCCGGTGAGAATGTGGCTGAAAAAAGCAGTGTTTGTCTCTTTTGCGGCATCAGTTTCATCAGTTTTTTGATGTCATGAATGAATCCCATATCCAGCATACGATCCGCTTCATCGAGTATGAGACACTCAAGGGCAGAAAAATCAATACCTTTTTGACCCGCGATATCAAGCAGTCTTCCCGGTGTGGCGATGACGATATCCACACCTTTACGAATCGTTGCCAGCTGAGGGTTGATACCCACACCACCGAAAATAACCGCAGATGTGTAAGGCATATGTTTACCATATGTCTTGATGCTCTCAGCCACTTGTGCCGCGAGTTCTCGTGTAGGGGTAAGTACCAAAGCACGGATCTGTTTTTTTTGCATTCTTGGTTGTGTTTTGGAAAGCTTTTCAAGTAACGGAAGTGTAAATCCTGCGGTTTTTCCTGTACCGGTTTGTGCTGCGGCCAAGACATCTTTTCCTTCTATCACGACAGGAATGGCTTTTTGTTGTATGGGAGTGGGCGTATCATAGCCCTGCTCTTTGATCGCTTTTAAAAGAGGTTCAGATAACCCCAGATTTGTAAATGACATGTATGTATACCTTATGAACGAGCCTACCATCTGATGTGAGAGGTCGGTCCTAGGCTAAGTTAGTTGTTTAATTTTATTGTAGTGCCCCAAGGGCATTATTCCCTATAGTCAGGGTAAATAGAAGTCGTTGACCGATGTACGCTTAAATTGTTTGACATTATAGCGTAATTTTATAGTCATTATATTTTATATGTAAGGATGATCAACATTTGGATATCCATCTCCTCATTATTAGTTTATTTAAATACAATATAATATAATCAGACAATGAGGAGATGACTATGGCAGATGAAGATTTTATGAGACTTGAAAAAATTGTCTATGACAATGACTTAGAGGCATTTAAGAAAGAATTTGAGAACGGCATGGATATTGACATTCAAAATATATACGGATGGACCCCGCTTCACATAGCTATCAGACGGGACAGAAGAGATATGGTTGAGTATCTTTGGGGACAAGGAGCCGATATCGATAAAGTAGATGGTGTTGGATGGACACCTCTCATGGAAGCTGTGATGGATGACATGCCGGAAATTTGTGCCTATCTTATAGAAAAAGGTGCTGACGTTACCATCGCCAATCATAGAGGTGCAACCGCAGCTATGATTGCTCAAAAATTTGGACGTGACTCCATGGCAAAGTATTTTAAGTAGTCCCCATTCATGTCAGATTCACACAGCCATCATCACCATGAAATAAATAACTATAACCGTTCTTTTGCCATAGGCATTACACTCAATGTCATTTTTGTGATCATTGAAGTAAGTTATGGACTTGTTGCTGACTCTTTGGCACTTATAGCAGATGCCGGGCATAACTTCAGTGATGTTCTGAGCCTTATGCTTGCATGGGGTGCAAGCTATCTGGCAACGAAACACCCAACGCACAAAAGAACCTATGGCTTACGTAAAGTCACCATTATGGCTTCTTTGGTTTCGGCTGTATTACTTCTGGTGGCACTGGGCGGTATCGCGTGGGAATCCGTAGAACGCCTCTCTTCCCCTGAACCTGTGAATGGGATGATCATTATTGTGGTTGCTGCGATCGGTGTGGTCATCAATACCGCAACAGCACTGCTTTTTGTCAAAGGTCAAAAACATGATCTTAACATCCGGGCAGCATACCTGCATATGGCGGCTGATGCAGCCATCTCTTTGGGTGTTGTAGTCGCCGGTATCGCCATCATGATCACAGGCTGGCTTTGGCTAGATCCTCTTATCAGTCTTTTTATTGTGTTAGTTATCCTGATCGGAACATGGAGTCTACTCAGAGATTCTATAGATCTCTCCATCGATGCAGTACCACAGGGGATAGATGTTTACCATATCAAAAACTATCTCACAGGTCTAAAAAATGTAACCGAGATACATGACCTGCACATTTGGGCCATTAGTACCACGGAGATAGCCCTGACCGTGCATCTTGTAACGACCCATGAGCTGATCGACAATTGTTTCTTGGAACAGATACAAGCACATCTTCATCATCACTGTGGCATTAGCCATGCCACTATTCAGATCGAAAATGAAGCGGACGATTACAGCTGTGTATTAAATCGTGATGAATGTAAATTTTAAACCTTGATACTCCATGCAAAGCAGGAGTTCATCACTTTGATGAGCCCCGGAAGCTCACTGCTGCATTTTGTAGTTTTATAGATATCACGGTACACTTCTATTTCCAAAAGAAAAAAACATGTCCTCATCGCTTAACTGGATAAAGCAGGGCCCTCCTAAGGCCTAGCTCGAGGTTCGAGTCCTCGTGGGGACACCACCATCTACCTCTTAACATACTTGATATCACAACTTTATGCACAATGTTATGTAAAAAAATGACAATATGACATTTTTTCAGCAACTCTCTCTATAATAGACTATGATACACCTACACAACAAAGGAGTCAATGGTGGAAGGTATGATAAAAGTGATGTATACAGTGATGTGCAAGAATGATGTCAATGAAACAGTGAGCCTGGCTGAGATACTGGCAAATGAAAAGGTTCAGAAGGCCATCAAGAGCGAATTTGCTCCGGGGCTGAGGAACCTTGCACTCTCTTGCAAAGAGGATACAGAGGTTTATTTGAAAACAGACAAGGTCGTGTATGAAATGACCGTCAGCAAAAACGACTTTGCGGACCTTGTGGTGCTGGCTGAAGAGGATGCCCGAAAACATAAACGTCTCAAAAAAGAGTGTGATGGAGTGGAATTGGTTGATATTTTAACCATTGAGTAGACACAAGGATCACTTTTTCATGTTATACTTAGTCAAAATAAAGAATGATAGAAGACTATGGCAAAGAAAAAGAAAAAATACTTTATAAAACTGAATAATAAAATACGGAACTATTTTAATGGTCTGCCTTTTGATGAAGGGGTGGATACGCTGGATGAAGACAAGCTCATAGAGCTTATCATGCTGCTGGAACTCACCCTTCCCTCACATACCAAAGAAGAGATGGTACGTGCACTCAGACGTGTCTGGAGTGAAGGTGATGCAGTCTCCAGAGAAAAGATAGTCTCTTACCTTACAAAGCGTTACAAAGCGGTTCCCTACTCCGGAGAGCGTAAGCGTCCTCAAGACAAAGTAGAGAAGATCCTCCAGCTCTTAGGTGACACTGACTACACCAAACATGAAGAAAACCTGATCCTTGAGGCATTTATCGATGTGAAAAGCAGTAAGATCACTGAAGAAAAAGTACGCAATAAGCTCAACTATTTACGAATGAGAAACCGACTTCATACACTTGAAAAATCTTTGGAAGTCGTGTTCAATTCCATGAATGAAATGGAGTTTTACCATAGCTTCACTTTTTCACTGCAGAACTTTGACTTTAATAAACTGCTTCTGTGTACAACTGCAACGCTGAATGTAGATGAACTCTGGAATTTGGACGATGAAGAGATCATCACTAAACTCGAAGCGCTAAAAGAAGAGACTATTAACAAAAAAACTGTAGAGATAGAAGCGTTTCTGAAACATGTACAGGATACTAAACATGCTTACCTGACAGAACAAGAGATCAGTACTGCACTCAAAAGTATGCCTCCGGAAGTATCACTTTATCATGCGCCTCTGGCATTTGAAACTGTTGAAAAAATATTGAGAGAGATCAGCGATAAATATGAAGTGTTTGAAAGCACGGATCATATCATTATAGAGAAAGAGAAAAACGATGACCTGTTTGGTACCACACTCTTTTACAATACCTCTGTTTCCTATGAAAAACCGTTTATTTACAACCTCATTTGGAGAGGCAAAGAACTGCCTGTTAAAGAAGATATCAACCGGGTCAATGATGATCTCCTTGCACACTTCAGAGTTGCAATAGATGACGTGATCTCCGATATGAGAGAAGAGAGCGACAAACTGGATATAGAAGATGAAAAACTGCATGAGTTCATCGTACGTTTTGTAGAACCGCAGATACGATCCTCCAACGTGCTCAAGTTCAAAGAGAAAAGTAAAAGACGCATACTCTTTCACTTCGGAGAATATATCAGGCCTCTGCTTGAGAAACAAAAACGTGAAGAGTTGCTGGCTAAAACGATCCGTGACTTTAAAAACCTCTTCCCTCTTGCGCGTGAACTGAAAAGAAAGATCATCTTTCATGTAGGACCGACAAACTCCGGGAAAACCTATGCATCACTTAAAGAGCTGGAGGCGGCAGAGACAGGCTACTACCTTGCACCTCTGCGGCTTCTTGCACTCGAAGGGTATGAAAATCTCAAAAAAGAAGGTGTCGCGGTCTCGCTCATCACGGGTGAAGAAGAGATCATCGACGAAGAATCCACCCATATCTCTTCGACGATAGAGATGATGAATGCCTCAGTAGATGTGGATGTTTGTGTCATCGATGAGATCCAGATGATCGCAGACCGTGACAGAGGATGGGCTTGGGCAAATGCGCTTATAGGCGTACCTGCCAGAAAAGTCATACTTACAGGGTCCAGTAATGCGCTTCATGCGGTAAAGGAACTCTGTACCTACCTGGGTGAAGAGTTGGAAGTGGTCCACTTTGAACGAAAAAATGAACTGTCCATGCTGCCTAAACCTACCTCCATGAAGCATATAGAGCCCCAGACCGCGGTCGTTGCCTTTTCCCGACGTGATGTCCTTTCACTCAAACAGCAACTCAGTGAAAGGTATTCGGTCTCTGTCGTATACGGTAATCTTTCTCCTGAAGTCAGACGTGAAGAAGCCAGACGTTTCAGAGAAGGTGAAAGCCAAATACTCGTTGCCACAGATGCTATAGCCATGGGACTGAATCTTCCCATCAAGACCCTGCTCTTTTCCAAAGACAACAAGTTTGACGGTCTAAGAAGACGCGAACTTCTTCCTACAGAAGTACTCCAGATCTCCGGACGGGCAGGACGTTACGGTTTTGAGGAAAAAGGATATGTGGGTGCATTGGATGAGACGGCACTGGCCACCATCACTTCAGCCTTTCATATGCCGCTTCCGGACCTTAAATTGCCTGTTTCTGTCATGGCCAGTTTGGAACATGTCATGCTCATAGGTGAGATACTCGAAACCGATAACATATTGGATATTCTTGCATTTTTTGCGGAAAATATGGAGTTTGAAGGTCCTTTTGTAGCCGCTAACATCGACTCTATGCTCGAAATAGCCGCCATCGTCAGTGAATATGATCTGGACCTGAAAACTCGTTTTTATCTCTCCTGTGCACCTGCAAGTATCTCATCGCCCTATATAGAATCGGTCTTCCACCGTTATATCCGTCAGATCGAAGCAGGAGGGAAAGTACTCTATATCCCGCCACGAGACCTCCCTGCGTTTGCACAGACCAATGATATGCTGCTCAATGCAGAGGACAGGGTAAGAGAGATCTCACTCTATCTGTGGCTCTCCTTCAAATTCCCCGATATTTTTCAGGATACGGACAAAGCTGTGGCCGCCAGAGTACGATTGAACAACTTCATTGAAAATTCTCTTAGACAGGGACACTTCACCAAACAGTGTCGTAAGTGTGGGAAGGTACTTGACTTCTCTTACAGATTTTCCATTTGTGATGAGTGCCACAGTAAAAATAAAAGAGGCGCAGGATCTTCGGGCTATACTGGCTATCGCGGCCGAAAACGACGGTAAACAAGACTCTGGTTGAATTGAATAGAGACTTGCATGCAGATAAACAAAGTATCAAATAATGAGCAGCTAAGCACCATTGAAACGCTTGCAAATGAAATATGGTATGAACACTACACCCCAATCATAGGCAAGCATCAAGTGGCGTATATGCTGGAGAAGTTTCAATCCGTTGAAACGATGATGGAACAGATCAAAAACGGTTTCCAATACTTTTTAATTCTAGATGACAATGTACCCGTAGGATATATGAGTGTGGAACTTCTCTCAGATAGCGTGTTCCTAAGTAAATTTTATATGACAAAGAGTGCACGGGGTAAAGGATATGGACGAAGAATGATAGCCTACCTGGAAACGTTGGCCAAAGAAAAAGATCTTCACACTATTTCACTCACAGTCAACAGGTATAATACGGGAAGCATTACCATGTATGAAAAAGTTGGTTTTGTTGTTTCCGGCACAGTGGTGAAAGATATCGGTGAAGGGTTTATCATGGATGACTATCAGATGGAAAAGAGACTCTAAACTTCCTGATTTCATCTCAGTAGGATATAATAAGAGAAAAACAATTCAAATGAACAGAAAGAGTATCTGCAAGATACTCAGGAAAACAAACAGTTTATATTCAATGGATCATAAGCTATGAACAAGCATTTAACAGTGCCCAAGTATAAAAATATTGAACCGATAAAAGGCACTGACGATGACAGAAAAATTCATAGTAAAAGAAAGATCCAAACTTTTAGATTTTCTTTTTATCCATCTTACAGGCTGGTCCAAAAAGACCATCAAACAGCGTTTACAGGGGTCAAGTATTGCTGTGAATGGTGAAATTAATACCAAACATGATTTTCCTCTACATGTCAATGATGTGGTAGAAGTGGGTGTAGTCAAAAAAGCTTCGACACAGACGCTACACAAATTAGAGATCCTCTATCAGGATAAAGAGATCATCGCTATCAATAAACCTGCGGGACTTTTGTCCGTTGGTAATACGACAGAAAGCAAACAGCATGCCCTTGCCATACTGAGGGATCAACTCTCACATGGTAAAAAACAGGTGAAGCTCTGGCCTGTACATAGATTGGATCGGGATACCTCGGGCATACTGCTCTTTGCAACCTCCAAAGAGATGAGAGAAGCGGTGATGGACAAATGGGGTATATCTGAGAAGGTCTATCTGGCTATCGTTGAGGGGTGTCCAAAAGAAAAAAAAGGGACCATAGATCAACCCTTAAGAGCCGATGAAAAAGTGTACCGCATGCATGTAGGGAAACATCCCGATGCCAAACCTGCCATTACCCACTATGCCGTGAAACAAACCGTCTCCGAACGATCTTTGCTGGAGGTCAGAATAGAAACAGGAAGACAGCACCAGATACGGGCACATTTGGCTTGGCTGGGGCACAGTATCATCGGTGATGAACGTTATGGAACCAAAGGTGAAAGAATGGGACTTCATGCAAAAAAACTGACAATTATCCATCCTGTAAAGAAAAAACCTATCTCTTTTGAGGTAGATGCTCCAAGGGATTTTTATGCACTTTTGCGTTGAACAGGGAAGATTGTTCTTCTGACAAAAAAAGATAAATTGATGTAAGCCACATCAGTAAAACTTCTCTTGATCTCTGCAGATAGCAGCCTCAACTTTTTACACACTTCTTTAAATTGTGGTATACTTTTCATATGTTCATGGGCAAGAATGTACAAAATCTTGATCTCAGCCATACAGTTTAAACTGTTCCATCAACCAAAGAGGATGTTTTATGAATGTTAAAATTATTTCCATCATTGCATTGATCGTTCTTGTTGTTTTGTTTGTTGTGCAAAATATTTCTGTCGTAGAAATTACATTTTTATTTTGGTCTCTTCAAATGTCTCGTGCCTTACTTATTTTTTTCCTGCTTGCGATCGGTATCGCTATAGGTTGGCTTTTACATGCGCACTTTAAAGGTGAATGATATATCATACAAAGAACTCGTATGGATCTGATGTACATCTCATTTTTGCTATAATGCCAACAAATATATGTAATTTTCATATAAACACTCTATAGATTTGAAAGGAAAAATCATCAAATCATTTGAAAAACTCAATTTACATCCTGATATTCTAAAAGCCATAGCATCTGTCAAATACGAACAAACAACGGCGATACAGAACAAAGTCATACCTCCTGCACTCAAAGGTGCAGACATATTGGGTGCATCAAAGTCCGGTACCGGGAAAACAGCCGCCTATGTACTCCCACTGCTCAATAAACTGCAGAAAATTGTAAAACATGACCAGAAAGTAGTGAGAGCACTGATCATCGTTCCTACGATAGAGCTAGTGGACCAGGTTTCTCGTACGATCAATGACTTTAGCAAATATCTTGATATCAAGAATGTAAAGGTTCAAGGGGGGATACCCAAAAGTGCTCAACTCGAAAGGCTCTCTCAAGGTGCTGATATTATTGTCGCCACACCGGGAAGACTGCAAAGCTTCATAGAAGATAAAAAGATCAATCTCTCCTACATTAATACTGTGATCCTGGATGAGGCAGATACCATGCTGGACCTGGGATTTCTTGGTGAGATACAAGGGATTCTCAAGCACTGTGCTCAGCCAAGACAAACAATGATGTTTTCTGCGACCATTTCACAAAATATTAAAAAACTTGCAAAAGAGTTTTTACGTGACCCTGTTATCGTTGAAGTAAGCCAGAGAAGAGATGTCGTTGATTTCATTGCGCACAGAGCCTACAAGGTAGACAAAGCCCGGAAAGCAGAATTGACCGCTAAGCTCATCCAGGATATGCATTTGGATCAAGTTTTACTTTTTGCCAGTACCAAAGAGTCTGCCAACAAGATATATGAATACCTGAGAAGTCAAAATATACGTACTTCCATCATACATGGGGATCTTACAAGAGGTGCCAGAGCAAAATCGTTAGCCCTTTTGAAAAGTGGGAAAACCCAGGTATTGGTAGCCACTGACATTGCGGCAAGAGGTATAGACATCAAAGAGCTCTCTATGGTCATTAACTATGATATGCCTGAGGGTACGGATGACTTTACGCATCGCGTAGGAAGAACCGGTAGAGCAAACCATAAAGGCTCAGTCATCTCTATTTTAACGACAAGAGATTATGATGTCTTCTCTAAAATGGAAAGAAACTTGCGCCTGAATATCAAAAGAGAGATCTATACCGGTTTTGAACTGACAGACAAACAGCCAAGACAAAAACAACCGAAGAAAAAATCACTGATCGAGCGAAAAGGCGGATTTGACTTTCATAAACAAAAAATGCAAAAGAAAAATGCACAAAAAAAGATCGGTCAAACAAAGAAGAAGCCAACAGGACGAAAAAAATAAAAGATCCGTACCTTGACTTGAGAGAAGGTATACACCTTAGAGTAATGGTGCAAACACTTTCATCACATTTTCAAAGGCTTCACGCAATTTGGATGGTTTTTCCATGCCCCGACTTGAATGGTCTATCAATCCCTTCATCCAATTTTCTATACTCTCTATAAATTCAGGAGAGTAGACAAAGGTGACCACTTCATAGTTGAGAAAAAGACTGCGGTTGTCGAAATTGACCGACCCTACCATACCACCCACATCATCAAAGAGTATGGCTTTTGCATGCAGCATTTCCCCTTCATACAAGACCACGTCGGCACCTATCTCATCCAGCTCACGCATATAAGCGCTTCTTCCCATATCGGCCAGGAGATGGTCAGAGTTTTTAGGTGTGATCAATTTGATATCAACCCCTTTGTGGTGGGCTATCACCAATGCCTGTATCATATTTTCATCCGGCACAAAGTAAGGAGTGACGATCCAGATACGTTCTTTCGCATTATAGATGGCATTCAACAGTGCCTCATAAAGTGCATCGGTTGGAATATCCGGGCCGGAGGGAACCACTTGCACCCTACTCTCTCCCCCGCATGAATCTTCTACCTTCAGTTCTGTAGTTTTTTCTTCTTTTGTCGCATAGATCCAGTCATTCTCAAAAATATGGTAAAAATGGTAGACTGAAGGTCCGTTCAAACAGTAAAGAAGATCTTCCCAGCGTTTAGTGCCATCTGCTTCTCCCATATATTCATTACTCAGGTTCATACCACCGCTGAGCAGGGTCGTTTGATCAAAGAGATAAATTTTGCGATGGTTGCGAAGATTAATATAGTTTTGAAACGGTCTTTTCAAGATCGGGATAAAAAATGCCACCTCTCCACCTGCTTTTTTTAATGCTTTAAACCCCTTTTGATTGAAGCTTGCCCCTAAAGAGCCCACCAGGTCCATAAGCAGTCGTACCTTTACTCCCTCTTTGGCCTTTTGGGTCAATGCGTCCAACACTGTCCGGGTCATTCTATCAAACTGAAAAATATAGGTACAGATATCGATACTCTGTTTTGCCTGACCGATCTCTTTGAGCAGTCTATCATAGGCTTCTGTATTATTGGTGATCAGCTCAAAGCTATTGCCTCTTGTTGCAGGAGGCATACCGTTCTTGTGCAGAAGGTTCTGAAACGTATGATGCGAATCATCTGATTCATGAATGGGATGTTCACATGTATGATCAAACTTCACATACTCTTTTTTATGTTTCCCTTCACGCTTCCGTATACCGATAAGAAAATAGAGCGGTACAACAATGTAGGGTAAAAAGAAAATAGACAACATCCATGAGATCATACTGGTAGGAGAGCGTTTTTGATACAGAATATGACTGAGTGCAGAGAAAACAAAAAAACCGGCAATGATAACAAGAAAATAAGTACCGATAAACTGTAAAGGTGTAACGTCGATGGGTAACTCCTCTCTAGTAAGACATCTCTAAAAGACTAAGTACTTTTATAGGTTGATTATAACATAAAGAGAAGTCTAGGACACAAAGTTTTATAAAGTGTAAAATCAGAACTGTCATACGTATCACAAACAATGACTTACGCTATAATATCTTCATGATAAAAAAACTACAGAACAATGACTTCACTCTGGTACTTTCTGGTGGCGGAGCTTTGGGTATCGCACATTTGGGAATATTGCATGATATGGAAAAACAGCATGTAGTGCCGAATGAAATAGTCGGTACCAGCATGGGAGGCATTGTGGGTGCATGCTTGTCTGTCGGTATGAAAGAAAAAGACATCTATGAACACATTCAAAGTTTTGCCGACATCTTTAACTGGATCAAGTTCTCTTTTTCCGGTAATGCCATTGTACACAATGACAAACTGGCTCAGATCTTTGAGCAAATTTTTAAAGACAAGAAGATGAAAGATACCGCTATACCTCTCAAACTCATTGCAACGGATCTACTGAAGGGCGACAAAAAAGTATTTGATGCTTCTGATGATGTATATATCAAAGATGCCGTGCTTTGTACAATGGCTATACCGGGTGTGTTTGACGAGCATACCATAGAGGGAAAAACATATGGTGATGGTTTTCTCTGCGAAAACCTGGGAATCAGCGAAGCTTCTTTTGATACTGTGCTTGCAGTAGATGTTCTTGGGAAAAACGCTTTTGAGGAGACTATGCCTGACAACTTTTTAAAAACAGCTAATGTTTTAGAAATGTTTGAAAGGTCGATCAGACTTCTTATCTACAACCAAAGTAAAACACAATTAGAACATTCAAACAAACATATCTACCTCATAGAACCCAAAACACGAGGGTACAAAACATATCAATTCCACAAACATCAAGCGATACGAGCCTTAGGATTGAATCTCTTATGATTCTTTAGACATGTGAACTTGTATGCGGCACTTTAACCTTTAGTGTATTGTTTTCAATTTTCTCTTTGACTTTTTCTGTTTTGGATGTCTCTTTAGGCTTTTTCTCCTCTTTAGCTTTTTCTGCCGGCTGGGTAAGGCCCTTTTTTTTCTGTAGCGTTAAAACAAGCAAACCATTTTTATATTCACTCTTCAAACTTCTGGCATCAGCATCTTGGGGCAATGTTTCACTGCGTTGTATCATACTCACATAATGCTGTTGCATGTTCATATTGGGTTCGTTACTCTTCTTTACCGTATCTATCTTTGCTTTTAAATGCAAAACACCATCATGGATAGAGATGTCTATCTGATTGTTTTGATTTTCGGGTATTTGTGTATGGTACTCATAATGGGTACCTTTGTCTTCCAATAAACTTGCAGTTCTTATGCGATTGCCTGGAGTGAATGTTTGTCTTGTAGGGTAATTCCAGAGTTTTGTACGTTGGTTCATACGTTCATGCATGCGCTCAAAGATCTTATCCATCTCTTTTTGCATCTGATACATCTCTTTAAAAATATCATCTCCAAATGGATCATCGAGAACAGGATCATTGGCCTGTAGTGAGACCATGGTCATCAAAGGCAGAACAAAAAATGAAATTTTTTTACTGAACATGTGGTGCTCCTTATGTATAAACTAGTGATAATAAAAGTATAAAAAAGGTAGGTTAATCGTTATTTAATACCCATTCCAAAAGCAAAGCATTCGAATCGTATCTATTCTCTTCAATGCATACGCTATAATACAGGTCGAATGATAACGTGTTTGTAGAGGGTATAGATGGTCGAAAATGGATTTACTTACGTAGTTTTGCTGGTACTGATCGGCTCTGCCATCGTCTATACGGAGAAGAGAAGCCGGCATAAACTCTTTGGGTATCTCCCTTCCATCGTCATACTTTACTTTGTGGTCATGCTCTTTTCCACCTTTGGACTCTGGCAAAGATCCGAGTCTGTAACAGAGACCTATACATTTCTGAAATCCAACCTGCTTCCGGCAATGATCTTTTTGATGTTGCTCTCTGCAGATATGAGAGAGATCTTTAAACTGGGGAAGAAGATGCTCCTTACTTTCTTTTTAGCCTCCGTAAGCATTGCCATCGGCTTTATAGGGACTTTTTCTCTGTTCCATGGCTACTTTGAGCCTGGTTCATGGAAAGCCTTTGCTGCACTTTCAGGATCCTGGATGGGAGGAACGGGAAATATGGTAGCCATACAGGGTGCCCTGGACCTGCCTGATTCTGCCATGGGATATACCCTGCTCATCGATTCCATTGATTATGCCATATGGGTGATGATACTGCTTGCACTGGTACCATTTGCCAAAAAGTTCGATCTCTGGAGTAAAGCCGATACTTCGGTCATAGATGAAGTGGGAGAAAAACTGGCGCTCAAAAATGCGCATCAAAAACCTCTCACCTTCTCTTCTCTTTCCCTCTTACTGGTCAGCGCCCTGTTCGTATCTGTATTTGCACAGTATGGAGCATCACTCTTTCCTACGACTTCATTTCTTACTACAACGACATGGGTGGTCATCATAGCCACATTGACAGGTATCCTGTTTGCCATGACACCGTTGGCAAAGCTATCAGGGGGTTCAACTCTGGCAAACATGATGCTTTATCTTATCGTGGCACTCATCGCTTCACGGGCCGATTTCTCAGAACTGACCGAAGCACCTCTGTATATCATTGCAGGATTTGTCATCATCGCTATACATGGCAGTATCATGATACTCTTTGCCAAACTCTTCAAACTTGATCTTTTCTCTTTGGGTGTGGCTTCTTTGGCCAATATAGGCGGTGTGGCATCTGCTCCCATCTTGGCATCGGCCTATTCAAAAGCACTCATACCTATAGGTGTGCTTATGGCAATGATGGGATATATCATAGGGACATTTGGAGGACTCATGGTGGGAAAGATCTTAAAGATGATAGCAGGATAAAGAGAAAATGAAGATAAAAGATATACATATACGCACACTCAAGGCCCCGCTAAAGAAGCCTTTTATTACCTCGTTACGCCGTGTGGAAGCGCTTGAAGATATTGTGGTCATCATCGAATGTGATGATGGTACCGTGGGTTATGGTGAAGGGGCTCCTACGCCTGTTATTACAGGAGAGACCATGGGCTCCATGGTCGCTGCTATCGAGTATATCAAGCCTTTTATTCTAGGACTTGATATAGAAGAGTTTGATGTTATATTAAACAATATACACTCCTCTATACTTAAAAACACGACTGCCAAATCTACCCTCGAGATAGCACTGTACGACCTGAAATCCAAGTCGGTCAAACAACCTCTCTATCAAATGCTTGGAGGTACAAAGACCGCCTTCAAAACCGACATTACCATTAGCATGGGAGAGATCGACAAAATGATATCAGACAGTCTTGATGCTGTAAATCTGGGCTATGATACACTGAAGATAAAAATAGGAGACCATCCCAAAAAAGATGTGGAACGCGTCATCGCCATATATGAAGCATTAGGTAAGAATATCACCCTGAGACTTGATGCGAACCAGGGCTGGACAGCGCAAGAGAGTGTGGCACTTTTACTTGCTTTGGAAAAACAGGACATTCTGGCTGAGTTCATAGAGCAGCCCGTAGCAGCAGATGATATAGACGGACTTCGTTACATCAAAGAGAGAGTCCAGACTCCCCTTCTGGCAGATGAGTCCATATTTTCCGTGAAAGATGCAAAAAGACTGCTTGAAATGGAAGCGATAGACTATGTGAATATCAAACTGGCCAAGACAGGAGGTATCACACAGGCTTTAGCATTGGCAGATCTCTCTAAAGCATTTGGTGTCAAATGTATGATAGGATGCATGCTTGAGGGCCCCATCTCCGTCGCTGCGGGGGTACATGTAGCTTCTGCCAAGGCAGATACCATTACAATGCTTGATCTGGATGCTGTGAGTCTCTTGGCTTCTCATCCCGTAAAAACATCTATCGTATTTAATGAGAGTGAGATCAGACTTTCTGAAGATATGGGTTTAGGTGTATGGTATGAGACAGGATCTATCATTTCATCATGAAGTACATATTCAGGCTGAGAATTACTTGACGCATGCTCTTAGACATCAATGGTACCCTTTACACGATACCTTTAAAACACGGATAGTCACTCATGCTACAAGTATTCGATCTTTCCAAGTCTGGTAAAGAATACTTTATTGAACTCTTTCTCCTGTCTGATGTCAATGTATTTTTCTACCATGGTAAAAATGATCTCCTGAATCGTGTATAGTGTCGTTTTGATCTCTGCTTCCACACAGTAGCTCGATTTCCCACCGTGCAAACGCACGTTGGACATAAGGATCTCCGCGAACTTTTCTCCGCCATCCATATCGGTAGACTGGCAAAGCAATACATAGATATTGTTTACTTTATCGATCTCATATAAAATATCCGTTTGACGTTTCCACTTTTCAATGAGGTTTTCCAGTTTCAGGTCATCCGATGAAAATAAGATCATTGTAAAGGATAATTCCTCTTTACGTTCCATAAGATAATAAAGAAATTCCAGTGTACTTCTTAATCTATCCATCATTTTCTGTGCTAATTTAATTTCATCTTCATGAAATGACAGGTCATTTTTATTTCTTCTTTCAAATGTAAGCATATTATACCTTTCACATTAAGATAATAAAACTGCATTATTTTCAATTATAACGAATTTATATAAAATTTCAACTATACAATACGCTAAGATATCATCACTCTTACGCTATAATATCTGCATGAAAAAGATCACTCTAATATTTTTAGTATCAACCACCTATATATTTTCTAATATAAACGCTGTGGTCAGCATCCTGCCTGAACAGACATTTGTCAAGGCCATAGGTGGAGACAAGGTCAATATATCACTTATGGTACAGCCGGGGAACTCACCACATACGTATGAGCCCAAGCCTTCACAGATGGTGGAGATCGCAAAAGCACAACTTTACTTTGCCATTGATGTCGAGTTCGAACAGGTCTGGCTCTCTAAATTTAAAAGCCTGAACCCTGAAATGCAGATCATAGATCTTGCAGAGGGCATTACCAAAATAGAGATGACAGAAGCACATGAAGAGAATGGTCATGAAGAAGAGAGTGATACAGATCACAGTGAACACAAACATGAAGGTAAAGACCCACATATCTGGACAGCACCTGCCAATGTCAAGATCATCGCGAAAAACATCTACAATGCTTTAAAAAAAGAAGATCCTGAGAACAGTGATTACTACAAAAAAAACCTTGATATTTTTTTGACGGAGATTGATAAAATAGACAGAGAGATCATCGACATCCTTTCTTCTTTGAAAGATGGCAAAAAGTTTATGGTATTTCACCCTTCCTGGGGCTACTTTGCCCAAGCCTATCATCTGGAGCAAATAGCTGTAGAGGTAGAGGGTAAAGAGCCTAAGCCCAAAGAACTGATACACCTGCTTGAAGAGGCAAAAGAAGAGAAGGTCAAAGCGATCTTTACACAGCCCGAATTTTCAGATACCGTTGCTAAGATCATTGCCAAAGAGTTACAGATACCTGTAGTGAAAGTAAGTCCATTGGCTGCAAACTGGTCTGAAAATCTCATCAATATCGCCAAAGCGATCGCAGGCAAACACTAAGATGTCGGTCATCGATATAAAAAATGTTTCATTTGCTTATGACAGGCAGATGATCCTGGAAAATATTAACCTGACTGTAGAAGAGAGAGATTTCCTTGCTATCATTGGTCCAAACGGTGGAGGTAAGTCTACCCTGCTCAAACTCATTTTGGGTCTCCTTAAACCCCAAAAAGGTTCTATCTCCGTCTTGGACAAAACACCTTCAAAGAGTCTTACACAGATCGGCTATGTGCCGCAAAATACCAATGTGAATACCGACTTTCCCATCAAGGTCATTGAAGTGGTCATGATGGGGCATGTGGGAAGTAAAAGACCTCTCTTTGGTTACGGCAAAGATGAAGTCCTCTGTGCGATGGGTGTCCTGGCCCAAGTCGGTATGGAAAACTTTGCGCAAACCAAGATAGGTGCCCTCTCTGGTGGACAGCGCCAAAGAGTGATGATCGCGCGTGCCCTCTGTGCCCATCCAAAGATCCTTATACTCGATGAACCAACATCAAGTATCGATCTTACAGGACAAAAAGAGATCTATGAGTTGATCAAGCAATTAAACCAAAACATTACGGTCATTGTAGTCAGTCATGACATTTCAGTGATCTTGGAGTATGCAAATAAAGCAGCGCACGTCAATAAAGGCCTCTCCTATCACGATATTTCAGACAAAACACAGATGTTCCATACCCATGGTGATGAGGATCATTTCTGTGAAGTTGAGCTGCTGCAAATGCTGGGCAGTGAGAACTGCGATACATGTGAACCCGAACCTGCACCAAAGTGGAGAACAGAAAAATGATAGAAGCACTCCAGTTTGAATTTATGCAGCATGCTCTTTTGGCAGGCTTGCTGGTCAGTTTTGCTGCGGGTATCATCGGATCACTCATTGTAGTGAACCGTATGGTATTTTTGGCAGGGGGCATTGCGCATACCTCTTATGGAGGTATCGGTCTTGCTGTCTATTTCGGATTGCCTATTTTTCTGGGTGCATCCTTCTTTGCAGTAGGTGCTGCGCTGCTTATAGCGGGACTTACACTGAAAAAACGTCATCGTATGGATACCTTTATCGGGCTTATCTGGGCGGTCGGTATGGCGATCGGTGTGATATTTGTTGATCTTACACCCGGGTATAATGTAGATCTCATGAGCTATCTTTTTGGTTCCATACTGGCAGTCAGTTCTGAGGACCTCTATTTTATGGGTATTTTATTGGGGGTTATACTTTTCATTGTAACACTCTGGTACAGAGATATCTTAGCCGTTTCCTATGACAGTGAATATGCAGGTTTACGCGATGTCAATGTCACGTTTTTCTATACACTCATACTGATACTCTCAGCGCTTACGGTGGTCATCGCCATTAAAGTGGTGGGTCTGATCCTGGTCATAGCGATGCTTACTATCCCTGTATATATTGCAGAAAAACTCTCAAGCTCTCTGTTTTCTATGATGTTCCTCTCTGGAACCGTTGCTACACTCTTCACACTTTCGGGGTTGTGGTTCTCTTATACCTATAACCTGACCTCTGGTGCCTCTATTATTATCGTATCCGCTGTTTCTCTGGGTGCTTTTTTACTGTTTTATAAAGGAAAATAAGATGCCCAGAGTGGTAAATCTGGCTTTGTTACTGCTTCTGAGTTTAACTGCATGCACGCCCCATGCAGGTGTTGGCGTAGGAGGAGTCGTAGCTTCGTCTAACGGCATCGCTGCGACAGAAGTAGTTGCAGAGACTCAAAACGGTGTCCATGGGAATGTCTTCATGGGTACAGAGTTGGGGCTTTAAAGTTTTATCCCCCCTGACCATGCATCATACAATACTTTTCTTTTTATCAGACTCTCTAGACCGATAATAGGATTCAAATGCTTTACCATCCAAAGCTTTTGAATAATAATATCCTTGTATCATATCACATCCTATTTCTTTAAGATACTCTACCTGATATGCCTCTTCTACTCCTTCTGCGATAGTAGTCACATCTATGGCATGAGAAAGGTTTATGATCGCATTCAATAAATGCACGGGTTTTTTATCCGGTGTGATCCCATCAATAAAACTTTTGTCTATCTTTATTGAAGAAATGGGAGTATCTTTCAAATACGTTAATGAAGAATACCCTGTTCCAAAATCATCCAAACGGAAAGTCATACCATCAAGCTGCATTTTATTCAACATTGCCATCGTGGTTTCTCTATACTGCATTAATGTATATTCTGTGATCTCTAAACTTATTTTTTTTATATCTATATCATATTTTTTTATAATGGCATTCATCACATCGTAAAAATTGGTTGCATGCATATGCTTGACAGAAAGATTAACAGACATATTAACATCGATCCCTTTCTCCAACCATTCTTTTTGCTGTTTGCATGCTCTATCAAATACCCATATCCCTATTTCTTTCACACAACATCCTTTTTCAACAAAAGGAATAAATTCACTTGGATAAATTGTCCCTTTGACTGGATGTTCCCAGCGTATAAGTGCTTCCACAGCTACTACTTTTCCACTGTTAATGTCAATAATAGGCTGATATTTTAAACGGAATTCATTATGTTCAAAAGCATATCTAATCTCTTTTTCAAGTTCTATCTCTGATTCAATTTTCTTTCCAAGCTCTTTTGAGAAGAAAACGACCCTGTTACGTCCTTCATGTTTCGCCTGATACATTGCTATATCTACATTTTTAAGCAAAGTTATCACATCATTACCATCTTCAGGACACATCACGCCGCCAATGCTCATACCAATAGTAATATCATATCCTTCTATATGGAACGGTGCTTTAAATTTTGCAATTAGTTTCTGAAGTTTCAGAGAAACATCCACAGTATTGATATAATCAATAATGATCAGAAACTCATCACCACCCAATCTTCCAATATTATCTGCCATGCGTATCTCAGATTGTAATATTTCTGCTATCTCTTTTAACAGTTGATCACCTACATGGTGGCCATAACTGTCATTGACCTTTTTAAAATGGTCAAGATCGATCATTGCTACAGCAAAGGGATGTTTATTTTTTTTTGTTTCAATGATCTTTTTTTCTAAGATCTCTTCAATGGCCTTTCGATTATATACCCCGGTTAAAGTATCAAAATAGGCAAGTTCTTTTAACTCTTTGAGGTTGTTCTGTAAATTTTGTGAAAGGTGATTAAACTCCAGTATGTAAAATTTTGGAATTCTCTGGACCATACCACGTAAAAAATCGTCAACGATCATGATCGGTTTCATGATCAGTTTTTTAATATAGAGCAAATAAAATATGACTACTCCGATAAAAAAGAGCAATGGATAAATGATCTGTAATCCAATACGCTGCTGCACACTGTTAGTTATATATTTGTTGTCCATCTTTACATACATACTATAAGGAACTATCTTATCATGATCGATCACTTTAATATCTGAACGTAACAGATCTATCTTCGATATATTGTCTGTATTTAGTTGACGTAAAGAGATAGTATTTTCCTCTTTGAAAGTATTCTTCTCATAGAGATAATCCGATGTACGTAAAAGCGTGCCATCATCTTTCACTACATAGATCTCTTTGATCATACGAGATCCTGCTTTTTGTCGATCAAGATACGCTTTTAGGTTGATCGTATCTTGATTATTGAGTATCGCTTTAATATCAAACTTCATATCCGACACTGATTCTCGTAAATTGTCGATCATAATGGTATGGATATGTTTTACGGTGTGGTTATAATGTAAAATCATCGTTAGAATAAAAAAGCCAACAAACAATACCATGAATGTCAAATTTAATTTTTTAAAACTCATCTACCGGTTCCAATATAGTGTGGGTTGGAATGTGGTGTAACTCCAGCTGTTCCAGGAGAGGTAATGAACGGTCATTATAGATCCACTGTATAGAAGTAAGTGCCTGCATAAACGCATTTTTATCTTTATAATTAAAGTAGATCTGAACTGTGGAAAAATACTCTTCCGGATCTTTTTTTAAATGATCCAATGCCTTAGCGATCAATTGGTTCAGTACTGCCAGTTCTTCTGCATATTTTTCTCTTGTCTTCAGATCGGTATAGAGTGCATCCATCATAAAAAAAGAGACATTTTTTGTCGTATCCACTACTTTATATCCATTTTTTTTCAACAGCATGTCATAAGGGGTATAGGTAATGATAAGTGTAGGTTCATCTGCCATTTCAAGCATAGAACTATTATCTGAATCTTTGTTGATCAAGTGTAACACTGATGGGTTAATGCCATATAACTCTGTAAAACTATCAAGCAATACTTTATTGACACTGTCTATCTCTAAATAGACATTTATTTTTTGAGCCTTTTTCAATGTGTGTATATCACGGTTTCCCATGATAACATCTCCGCCAAGAGAACGATCAAGTAGTATCATAGGCTCTAAATCTGGCGTTTTTTTCTTCATTTGTTCAAATTCATATTGTGTGCCGGTAAATGCATTGACAAAACCTGATTCATACATTTGCATATTTTCAGAGAGTGAAACCACATTAACGATTTCTATGTTGTGATCTTTCAGCCACCCTTTTTGCTGCATATAAAAAAATGGAGAATAGCCGATCCATAAATTTGTAGAGATACGTAATGGCTGAGAAATAGATATGGTACAACCGATTACTATAGAAAATATAACAAAAGCAAACACTATAAAGTTATTTTTCAATATTTTCAACCTTTTGAACGAAAGGATTATTGTATATAATAAAATATAATATTTACTATTGTATCTATTTTCTCTTTAATCTATCTAGGCTTTTCGTCTAAGAAGAAGATATCCTACAAGCCCCCATAGTATCACAGAACTCACTACTGCAACTACTCCTGATTCTTCTTCCATATGAACCAGGGAAGCGGGATTGATCTCTGATGCAGAAAAAATATAGTCCAATCCCAGTCCAAACAGGAGGCTTCCCACAACGATACTTCCCAAATAGATAACAAGTGAGCGTGTTCCAAGCATTTTTTTCACGACCCCTATGGTCACCGTATTGGTCGCAGGACCTGCAGAGAGGAAGACAAAAGCTGCCCCTGCACTCACACCGGAAAGCATCAGCCCCGCAGCGATAGGCAAAGATGCTGTTGCACAGACATACATGGGTACAGCAATTGCAATCACTATCAGATAAGACAACCACGAGTACTCTATAAGCATATCACTGATACTTTGAGGGATCGCTACGGTGATCAGTGCACCCAGGAGCAGACCCCATATAAGCGGCTTGGCAATGTCACCCAAAAGTGTGATAAACGCATAGCGTAACGCACCGGCAAGCCAAAAACTTTTTGCTTCTGTCGCACAACACGAGGCATCCGTACTGCAGCAGCTTGCCTCTTCTTTTTTCTGCAGTGAAAAGGACGGAGCGAAAGTATTGGGGGTCTTCACGGCTGAAAATGCGGGTTTCTCGGCTGTCACTTCTTTATCAAAAAGATTGGCCAAAATACCTGACACTATGGCTATGATCATAGAAGTGATCACGCGATAGATGGTAAAGATCCAACCAAATATCCCATAGGTCGCCAGAATAGAGTCTACCCCTGTGATCGGTGTTGATATAAGAAATGAAAGTGTCGACCCTTTGCTTGCACCACTCTTTTTAATACTGGTTGCCAAAGGGATCACCCCACAGGAGCATACAGGCAGAGGAATACCGAACAGTGTGGCTTTGATCACAGAGAAGATATTGCCTTTTCCCAAATGTTTGGTCACAAGGGTATCGGGGACAAACTCATGCAAAATACCGGCAAAAAGCAGACCAAAAAGTATGTAGGGAGCCATTGCATTACTAAGCTCCATCAGTGCAGTGAAAAATTCAGTGATGTATTCCATGGGTGTCCTTGAATATTTATACATATATAACCATATTTCTATAAATCGAAACTTAAGAGAATCATATATTTTGTTACAATCAAAATATTACGCTACACTTGTAATACTTTAAAGTCTAATTGCTAAAATAGTATCAAAAAAGGACACTGATGGCAGTAGGAATTTTAGCTCTTTTGGATGATATATCTATACTTATGGATGATGTAGCCACCATGTCCAAGGTAGCTACCAAAAAGACCGCAGGAATACTTGGAGATGACCTTGCAGTAAATGCAGAAAAGGCTTCAGGCTTTGCCTCTTCTCGTGAACTTCCAGTACTTTGGGCCATTATAAAAGGCTCTTTTATTAACAAAACCATCATTTTACCTTTTGCTTTTTTACTCAGTGCCTTTGCACCATGGCTCATAGTCCCTATACTTATGTTTGGTGGGGTGTACCTGGCGTATGAAGGTGTAGAGAAGATCTATGCATACTTCTTCCCTCATGAAGAGAAAAAACATATCAAATCTCTTGAGAAAAAAAGTAAAGACGATATCCTCGCTGAGGAGAAAGAGAAAATAAAATCTGCCGTCATTACAGATTTTATTCTCTCCATAG
The DNA here is from genome assembly GCF_019972135.1 of Sulfurovum sp. TSL1. Taxonomy (NCBI): domain Bacteria; kingdom Pseudomonadati; phylum Campylobacterota; class Epsilonproteobacteria; order Campylobacterales; family Sulfurovaceae; genus Sulfurovum; species Sulfurovum sp. TSL1. The sequence goes on from NZ_BPFI01000001.1 coordinate 501,063, forward strand.
AGATCATCATTATCGCACTGAGTGCTGTAGCAGATCAAACCATAAAAGTACAAATAGCTGCCGTAACTTTTGTAGCTTTTTTAGCAACTGTAGGTGTGTACGGTCTAGTTGCCCTGCTAGTTCGTATGGATGACTTTGGATACAAGATCATCGCCGTTAACGGAGGAGAGAGTAAAGTGGGTGAATTCTTCGTACTTGCCCTCCCTAAGGTCATTAAAGCCCTCACGGTTATCGGTACGATCGCTATGCTTCTAGTAGCCGGGGGCATTTTTATACATAACTCACACTTCGTACATGACCTTGTCGATGGAATTCCTTTTATCGTGGGTGATCTACTTATAGGCTTTATCGTGGGCAGTGTAGCTATAACTATAATGCTAGGGATCGAGAGGGTGAGGAAATAAGAAAACAGCTTCTCACTTTTTAACCTCTCTTCGCTTTAACTTCTCTGTTCATGGAAAAGAAAAAACGGTTTTTTTGTCGTCTCAAGCACTTATATTCATTTTTTTTCAATAATTTGAAGTATTTTACCATTTAAAAATGAGATCTATGTTTTTAACGTGTTAGGGTGGTTAAGCATCTAATGGAAACGGTATTGCCTGTATCACAAGAGGCGTACACGTTTGCATCAGATGCCATGTTTGGAGAGAAACGCTTCAAGCTCTTCTGCACTCATTCCGCCGATATGACGCTCTACCTCTTTCCCTTGCGCATCATAAAAGATCTGTGTAGGTATCATCTGGATCTTGAGCGCTTTGGCCGCCTCACGCTCTTTGCCGACATCCACAAAAAAGATCCTACTCTCAGGCTTTTTCTGCATACGGTTGTAGAGCAGTTTGCCCATCTCCTGACAGGCATAGCAACTGGTCGACCCTACTTCTATCATCATGGGTTTTCCTTTGGCGATCTCTTTGGTTACAAGGGCGTAAGGGGTTGATTCCAATTCGTTTGAGAAAAGAAACGAAACGCTGAGTCCGGCTAAAAGTAAAAGTTTGAACATGGTTATCCTTTATAGTTGTTGATAGGCCAAGATGAAAAAGTAGAGTCCGATCCCCAAAAGAGCCATCGCAAATCCTTTTGTCATCCATCCTGTGAGCATCGCTAATTTTTTGCTTGACGCAACGCTTTGGGCAAATCCGACCGATACGCCTGCCGCAAGAAGCAGCAGCGAATGCCCCAGTGCAAAAGTAAGCACGAGTATATAGGCGTACCAGTCAGGGGCATTCGTAGCAGCGGTAATGATGGCCACCAGCGGTGCAGAAGCACAGGGGGTGGAAACCAGACCGAACATCATTCCGATCATAAATGCTCCCAAAAAACGCAAACGGACCAGTTTTGCCACCCAGCGACCCTTGTCTATGACTTCAGGCAAGACTCCCAGTGAGTAGAATCCGATCAGAATAGAGAGAACTCCTGCCGCAATGTAGGCTTCCAGCGGCGCGATGGAGAAGAAAAATCCCATTTTTGCGACCATATAGGCAAGTATCGAAAAGCTTACCGCCACTCCGAATGCAAACAAGAACGAAAAGAGATAGGTAAAGCGTACCCGTTCTCGTGCTGAGAGATGCGAACTCATCCCTAGCGCACTTCCGACCAGCAGCGGTACCGAGATGATCGAACAGGGAGCCAAAGAGGTCAACGCCCCGATCCCGAAAGCTCCGGCAAAAACGAGAACACCGTGCGATTCAAGTAAGGCTAAGATACTCTCCTGCAACATTAGAACCCCTCATCGTCACTAAAAAATGCTTCCTCTTCGGCTTTCTCTTTTGCTGCTTGTATCGCATCGAGTTCCGCTTGTGTCATCATTAACACTTTCATCTTCTGAACAAAAATGGTTTTGTCAGGAAGCTTGGTAAAATATGCATACACACCATATGCCATCACTGCAAAAGTGGCGATAAGGATGATCTTCTGCTCTGGTGAAAATCTTTGGATCGGCTCTTTGATATTCATTTCACACACGCCACCGGGACAATATTTTGGATCTTTTCTTTTCACCCATTCAAAGATCTTACACCCTAAACAGATCGAAAAAGCCGCTTCAAAAAAGAGCAAGGCCATACAGAGCAAACAGACAAGCACTTTGAGCGGATTTGGCTGAAAATCGATCACGAGATAATAAAACATAGGCCACGCCAATACAAATCCAAGTATCCACGCAAAACGCTTTTGGGCCGCTCCCACATACTCCGGCCTTTGATTCTGGACAAAGAAACGCCCCAGCATCAGACTCGGTGCATATCTGGGTTGTATGATACGAATCGTAAAATCGATCGCAAAAAATGTCACAAAATATTTGGAAAAAATTGCCGTATGGAGCATGACACCATTGGTGAGCCCGAGAAAAGCTCCCACAAAGAGTATCGCTGCGGCTGCTCGTGCCTCTCTTTCGTTGAGCACTCTTACTTCGTACCCGGGTACACTCTCACCATAGGCAAAAAAATCATTTAAATTTGTTCTATTTTTGATTAACATTCTTCACTACCACCATGCATTAATGCAACCACTTCATCTACGCTCAATAATTTTCCTGTACTTACGACTTTACCGTCTATCACAAGTCCGGGTGTACTTACCACCTGATACTCCATGATCTTCATGATATCATCGACTTTTTCTATTTGGGCGAACTTACCGCTTTTGGCAACAGCTTCTTTCACAACCTTTTCCAAGGCGACACACTTGGCACATCCCGTACCTAACACTTCGATCTTCATTTTGCATTATCCTTTTTGTATTCTTCTATAAATTCTTGAGCATTGCTGCCTTTCAGGTAGTCTGTCGTTGACAAAAGTCCGTCACTCAAATACCTTACTCTATAACCTTTAAACATTAAAAACATTCTAGCAATATTTGCCCTGTCATTATGTGGGCAAGCTGTAATAATAAGTTTGTTCTTATCAAGCTCGTTTAGACGATCTGGAAGTTCATTGATAGGTATGTTTTTAGCAAAACCAATATGCCAGGCCTCGTATTCTTCAGGAAATCTTATATCTATGACCTGGGCTGTACCGTCCTCTACCATATTAAGCATTTCAACGGTTCTTATTTTCATCTCTTTTATTGCATTGTAGTCAAAATTTTTTAAATAATCATCAAAACCATCCGAATACAATAAGCTGCAAAGCAGCACCATTCCTATTAATAGCTTTTTCATAATATCTCCTTTTCGTTTAATTAACGGCTACAGTGGGCAGCAGCATCTTTTTATTATTCTACAAAATCAAGTTAAAAAGATACCCTATTGCAATAATTCCTCCACCTACTATAGCAAAAAAGATGCCGATAAGCTTGAGTGAAATAATTTTTTTCAGTATCAAGGCTTCCGGTAAACTTAGCGCTGTGACTGCCATCATAAAGCTTAGCGCAGTTCCTAAAAGCATCCCTTTACTTGTAAGTACTTCTACCAGAGGCATCACACCAGCTGCATTAGAGTACATCGGAATACCCATGATTACAGCGATGATCACAGCGAACGGATTGCCCTCACCTGTATATCGAGCGATAAAATCAGTCGGGATATATCCATGTATCCATGCGCCTACCCCTACACCAAGCAATACATACAAATAAATTTTCTTGAAAATATCCAATGTATAGTCCCATGCTTCTTTCGCTCTATCTTTAAACGTCAGTTTCACGAGTTGGGCTTCCAGTTCAGAATCTGTGGGTTTAACCTCCAACAATATCTCATTCTCAGCACCCATTTTTCCGATAAAATAACCGCCGATAATAGCAACTATTAGTCCAAAAGCAATATAGATAGATGTGACTTTCCAGCCAAAAAGTCCGAAAAGCATCGCTATGGCAATCTCATTGTTCATTGGTGCAGAGATAAGATAACTAAAGGTAACTCCTACCGGGATCCTTGCTTGAATAAAACCTAAAAAAAGAGGTATCGCTGAGCAAGAACAAAACGGTGTAATGATCCCGAACAGTGAGGCTCCTACATGTCCGTAGAGTGCTGACTTTCCTTGAAGATGTGCTCTTACATACTCGGTATTGACCCATGTTCTCAAAAAGGAGACGGCAAAAATGATAGTCAGCAGTAAAAACCATATCTTTATCGTATCATAGATAAAAAAATGTGCAGCATCGGCCAGCTTTCCCTCTAAACCTATAAAGCTATAGATAAATTCTTTTGAAAGTTCATACCACATTTAGCAAAGCTCCTCTTTGATAATAGGAAGGAGTTCTTTTTCAATAAGATCGAGTGTTTTTTCATACTCTTCTACTGCTTTACCGCTTGGATCTTCAAAGCCTACATGTATCGTCTTCACTGCTTTGGGAAACATCGGACAGGTCTCATTGGCATGGTCGCATACCGTTACTACCAGATCAAAAGGCGTATCCAGAACGGTTTCGATCACTTTTGAGTGATAGTCATCTCTCCAGTATCCTTTTGACTTCAAAAGTGCCTGAGCATGCGGGTTTACCTTACCGCTTGCTTTGACACCGGAACTTTGCGCAGAAACGTAATCACCAAGTTTGGCATTGATGAGTGCCTCTGCCATTATGGAGCGGCAGCTGTTCCCCGTACATAAGATCAATACATTTTTTTTCACAGGCTACATCCTTGTGTTTGTGAAATTTTCTTTAACTCCGGAAGATCCATATGCAAATAACGTATCTCTTCCAATGCTTCACTGCGAAAGCGGTCCAATGGTTTTCGAATGGAGTAGTAGGCCCAGGTACCTTTACGTTCGACTCGTAGAAATCCTGCATCTTTCAAAATTTTGAGGTGGCGTGACAGGCGCGATTGGATCATATTAAAAGATGCCTGCATGTCACATACACAGGTTTCCCCGTATTCATCAAGAAAGCGCAGGATCATAACCCTGGTCTCGTCATTCAGCGCAGCGACACTTTTTAAGAAAACTTCCATGCTTTAACAGCTTCCCTTGGCTGACCACTGCCCGTTTGCACTAAAAGAAGGTTGGCAACATCCGACCCCACCTGTAAAACTGTCTCCTCCAAAAACCTCTACCTGCTCCATAGTATGGTAATTTTCCCAGATAATCCCCTCAGGATCCTGCACCCAGTACTTGTTGGATCTTGCATAACAACATACTGCCTCTTTTTGTTTTTCTCCTGAAACACCGGCAGTTTGAAGTCTCTCTTCAAGCTCCTGTACTGCTTCATCACTGTCAACCTGCAGACCTAAATGGTTCAGACCTTTTTTATCTCTGCCAGAAGAGATCGCCATATTTACGGCAGGGTCATCTACCAGCCATTGCGCATAATCCTCTTTGAGTTTTGTAGGTTCCATACCGAAAAGTGCCGTATAGAACTTTACACTTTTTTCCAGATCCTCTACCGATATATGTATATGTAATCTCTTCATTATGATCTCCATCTATTTAAAATTAAGAAAATTGTAGCAGATTATGATCATTAAATCAAGATATCTTGATATATTTATCTTATTTTCGCTATAGTTACCATATTCATTCATAGGGAGTCTATATGTTTCTGGCAATTTCGGTCTTTTTTATCACTTTGATCTTTGTGATCTGGCAGCCAAAAGGACTTCAGATAGGTACAACAGCCGTTATAGGTGCAATTGTTGCATTGCTCGTTGGTGTAGTGAGCTATACAGATGTTTTTACCGTGATTGATATCGTCTGGGATGCAACCTTGGCTTTCATAGGTATCATCATTCTATCCATGGTACTGGATCAGATAGGTTTTTTTGAATGGGCAGCGATAAAAATGGCGAAACTGAGCCGTGGCAGCGGGAACAGAATGTTTGTCTATATTCTACTCCTGGGTGCGCTTGTTGCAGCCTTCTTTGCCAATGACGGTGCAGCACTTATCCTCACCCCTATTCTGCTTGCTAAGATGAAGTACTTAAAAATGAATCCTTTGGCAATATTTGCATTTTTGATGGCGGGTGGGTTCATAGGCGACAGTGCATCTAATCCGCTGGTGATCTCCAACCTTACCAACATCGTTACGGTCGGATATTTTGATATAGGTTTCGTGGAATATGCAAAAAATATGTTTTTACCTAACCTTTTGTCGATCTTTGCTTCCATCGCAGTGCTATGGATCTATTTCCGTAAAGATATTCCTTTAAAAGTGGATGTCACTACGCTGCCTGAAGCCGCTTCGGTCATTAAGAACCAAACCATGTTCAAACTCTCCTGGTTCTTTTTGGCACTTTTGATGATAGGCTACTTTGTCGGTGATCTTTATCACCTTCCGGTGTCCCTTTTTGCATTAGGCGGGGCACTGATCTTTTTAGCCATTGCAACCCATTACAAAGCAACAAAACCCATCATGACCATCAAAGCTGCACCATGGCAGGTGGTGTGGTTCAGTATCGGGCTCTATGTGGTAGTCTACGGACTGAAAAATGCGGGTCTGACTGAAGTGATCGCCTCGTGGATCACAGGTCTGAATACACAGGGAACGGCTGTGGCAGTCGTAGGAACCGGGTTTTTATCCGCATTGATCAGCTCGGTGATGAACAATATGCCAACGATCATGATCATGGATATCGCTATTGATCATGTGGGTTATACGGGAAATGAAGCACTGGTCTATGCCAATATCTTAGGCTCGAACCTTGGACCTAAAATGACACCGATCGGTTCGCTGGCTACCCTGCTCTGGCTGCATGTACTTGCACAAAAAGGGGTAAAAATAGGCTGGGGAGAATATATGAAAGTAGGACTGGTTATTACGCCTCCTGTCTTGTTCATAGCCCTGTTAGGTTTAATTTAGCCTCTTTTTCTTTCATTTCAGATCCTCACTATACAACGATCAAAAAAGTTCGTGCTTATATCTGTGGTGCAGGATTTCAAGAAATATATTTATTTGGAAATGGGTTTGTTTTTTCAATCAACTTTATTAAACGAAGGGAAAAACATGACTACCCCCACCTTTTTCTTCTAAATCATCTTAGACTTCTTAAATGCTGTTGTACACTATAACATTAGTAAAATACCGCTATAATAATTGAAGTTACACCATATATCCATCCACAAACAATGAACTACAGAGATAGTCCTTGAAGGTTATTTTAAATGAACGATTCACCTAATTTCCTACACTCTATTCTTAACACGCTTACAACGAATATAGCTGTTATTGATAAACTGGGTTATATTCAATATGTCAATCTAAGCTGGGAGAAATTTTCCCAACACAATGATCATATACTCAATAGTAGTTGGGACAATATCAATTATTTGGAAACTTGCGATAAAGCTGCATTAATGGGTGATGAATTAGCGAAACAAGCAGCAGATGGTATCAGAAAAGTGATCAATAATGAACAAGAATTGTTCTACCTTGAATACCCCTGTCATAGTCCCAATGAGGCAAGGTGGTTCATGATGAGAGTTACGAAATTTCAATTGGAAGAGAAGACCTATTTCGTATTATCGCATTATAATATTACAGAGAGAAAACTTGCTGAAGAAAAAGTATTAAAGCTATCTCAAATTGATGGGCTTACCAACATAGCGAATCGTAGACATTTTGAAAATTTTCTTAATGATGAATGGAATCGGTGTCTACGTTTAAATATGCCTATAACGCTTGCAATCATTGATATCGATAACTTCAAGACATTGAATGATACATACGGGCATCAAACTGGAGATGACTGCCTAAAGAGAATTGCTGCTATACTTAAGAACTTTGCTAAAAGACCAAGTGATGTTTGTGCAAGATATGGTGGAGATGAATTTGTCCTGTTATGGGGTAATACAGGTTATGAGACATCCAAAGTGATAGTAGACAAACTATTTAATGCTATACATGAGCTAAAAATACCGAACATAAATGCTCCAAGTATACCAATTATGACTTCAAGCATTGGAGTGTCAACACTGTATCCTGACAAAAAGACAACTAAAGAAGACCTAATTAAAGCTGCAGATATTCTACTTTATAGAGCAAAAGAACTTGGTAGAAATCAAGTTTGCTATAAATAAGTCGATGAGATCATATATTAGACACGTATTTCGCTAATAGATCTGAGAACACTGCAGTAAGAAATTTAATGCTTTCTACCTACATTTTATTATGAAAAAGTTTTTCATCCAGTTGATCTAATACGGATGAAAAAGATTCATTTTTGATGTATTGTATCTCAGCGGCATTAAATGTCAGGCTAAATACCCTGTTACGGTGTTTGAAGCTATAGTTTGACATCTCATGTTGCATATTGCTGATATGTTCCTCTACTTCGTTTTCATTCATGTCATGCATAAAAATGAGAAAGTTGTCTTTCAAATAACGAACGATCTCATAATGACAATGTTTCTGATCCAGATAACCGATCATATAATCACTTACCTGTTTTATGAGTGTATTACCTATATTTGAATCATACTCTCTAACGATCTTGTCATAATCTACGATCTTGATACTTATCAAAAATCCATAATCCTTAAATGTTTCATTCTTATTGAGTTTATCTTTAAATATCCATAATCGATTTTTGGTCTCCGAAATATCATCTGAAAAAAGTTGTGTACGCAGAGTATCCACAGCAGATCTAAGGACATTCAGCTCCCTCACATAGTCTCTGCCTGAATCAAACCAATACTGCTCCATTTTTTTAAGCGATTGCATAGTGTTCATGATCTCATCTTCATCCGCAGAAACTCTATGAAGACTTTCTTCTTTATGTTGATTGTCGATTTTTTCCATCTCTTCAGTAAAGATCTCTAGATACTTAGAAGGCATGACGATCTCATTCTTTAACGCTCTAAGCATAGCTTTTTCCGTTATGTGTACCAGTTTTTCATTATCGTTATACAATGTTATCTCCTTTCGAGCCAAATGTCGCTGTTACATTGTCCCAATGTTCCGGCTTATGCAAATGATACCCTTGCAGATAATCTACACCGATACTTTTTGCCAGTCTCATAATATGCGCATCACTGATATATTCAGCAATGGTTTTGATCCCGAGATCATGACAGATCTTCACCATATTCTCCAGGATGATCCTGTATTTTATATCATCGATCTTCGATACCAGTGAACCATCCAGTTTGACACAATCGATATCAAGATGCACGATATTGTCAAAATTGGAGAATCCACTGCCGAAATCATCTATAGCGATAAGTACCCCCTGTTTTTTCAGTGCAAAGATAAATTCATTGACCTGTTCAATATCTTCGATCTGCTCACTCTCTACGATTTCAACCGTTAAACGCTCTCCTATATTTCTCTGTTTGATCTGTTGTATCAAGGTGTTACAAAGTTCAGAGTTGTTGATATCCAGATAAGAGAGGTTCAGGGTCATGGCAACCTCACAGTGATCCATGACATCAAACACTTTTTCTATCATTTGGGACATCAGCTGTGTATATAAACGGTATTCCTTTGATTTGTCCATAAATACTGCCGGTGATAAGACATGCCCGTCATCGTCCATCAATCTCATAAGACTTTCAAATTTACAGGGAACACTATTATTATCAGCATCAAAGATACCCTGAAAATATGGGGTGACCGTCTCTTGTTTGATATTATGAAGCAGTGTCTCATAGACCTTATTAACGATATGTTCATTCTTCTGGATCGAATAACTGTCATAAAAGACATAATTCTTGCGTGATCTTTTTGCTTCCTGCAATGCTTTTTCCGCATAAAGCAAACTGACAGAACTGTCTGCTTTTGTGGCACCAAAGGTCGTATTGAGATGAATATGGCTATCCTCAGATACAAAGAACTTATGGTTTGCGATGCTATCAGAGAGTTGTTTCACCACAAATTCAAGCAGGCGATGATGTAAACCATGTTTGATGAATAAACAGAGTTTGTCTGCATAGACATGATAGAGTTCATAGGAAAACACTTCCAAACCCTGTTTTTTAAATACACCTGTGGTCTCCATCTCTTTCAGGGTATTTTCTATCAGCGTTTGCATCTCATTCACCATACGTGTACCGGTTTCATAGCCATAGAGGATATTGATATCATCAAATGCAACGATGTCGATCAGTGAAACGATAGCAATATCATTGTACGAAGAGATCATTTTCTGGTGATCCTGCATGGTTCTACCTGATGATATAACAGAAAATGGCCTCTTTGTGTTCTCATCGGCCAATATTTTTTTATCCGGTTGAGGAAGAGTCGCACCCATATTCGTTCCTTTTTTATCTAAGTCAACTTGATGTTTGATCTCCATCAGTTTAAGTAAGGCTTCATCTCTTGTCTGAGCATCTACTCTTTTTTTGATCGGTTTGCCGTCAGCATCTCTGTAGGTAACGTAGTAACCTGTGACCTTGCCATCAGATTTACGATAGAGTTCACTGACACCTTTATAGTGCTTGTCAGTGATAGTTCTGATTGGCATTTTTTCCTCCGATCTCCATTAAACTTTTTTTCTTAAAGATATTTTCAAACTGAAAATATCTAAACCATATTTTACTATTGTAGTCAAAAGTTACTACATATGTCAAGTTAATGTAGTAACTTTTAAATATAACCAAATAAACATGCTATAAAAGGCGATAGAGGGAACCAAATAGCATATTATATATTTATTAATATAGCATGACTCTAAAAGTTACTACAATTTCATTCCTACTTTATATTAATAAATATTTATCATGGGATCACGAGAAAGAAAAACGATTTTCATTCTTCCCTACTCCATTAGGATGGTTTCTGTTATACTTATAAAAGACTAGTTAAAACAAGGTATCCAATGGGCAGTGAAATAACCCACCACCCCCCCCCGTCAATCAACTTGGCATAGACAAAGCCGTCGCCCTGATAGATGATCTGATGCATATGGACCATTTCCCCGAGAAAGCCCTTCCCTCCCATGACCTGCAACTGGTACAGAACAGTGCAGTCCTGAAAATAGCTGAAGGTGTGCACTTCGGGTTTGAGGATGAGGAAGAACGTTTTGATCTCACGCTGGTAGAGAACTTTGACCGTCACAATTTCACGCAACTTAAGATCTCAGAAGTCTTTGCCCATACTACCCTGGAGAGACCTCTCATCGCCACAGCGGAAGATGGTACGGATCTAACGGATGAGTTGATATCCAATCAAAACGGTGCGATCTCTCTCAAAAAACCTCTCATGCCGGCAATGATCACCCTGGACAAAAAGATCATTATGCAAGATTGTCTCTGTTATCTCTTGGAAGACTATTAAGATTTAAATTTTTCATCCTTTATGTTTAAACATAGTTTTTTTTCAAAAATATCAAATAGATCGCTACAGAAATGCCCGCAGAACCCAGGATCATCAGCATGACCATGATCTGATACCGTACAGCGATCAAAGGATCAACCCCTGAAAGTATCTGACCTGTCATCATTCCCGGTAAAGATACCAATCCCACAGCAAAGAGTGCATTGATTATGGGGATAAGTGCTGCTTTATAGGATGTTGCTCTGGCATCACTATAATTATTTCCTCTTTCTAATTCACTCTCAAACCTCTCAGCAGAGATACTCACAGCATTCATAGAGTTTGCAAATATCATACCCGCTATAGGTATAAGAAATCTAGGCTCATACCAAGGGTGCAAGTCCAATACACCAAACACTACCATCAGCAAAGTAAATACTCCACCAAAGAAAATAGCGATAAAAGCATGAAGGTAGAGTGAGTTTTGTCGTTTTTGAACCGGACGCAGTGCGATGACACTTGCAGCGATGAGCATTACACAGAGTATTATGATCACAAAATAAGGGGAGTTTGCATCAAAGATGTATGTAAGTACATATCCGATCAAGATCAATTGTATCAACATTCTGAACAGTGCATAAAAAAGTGTCGTCTTGTCTTGTGTCCAACGCATATAGATCACGATCACTATAGCAACGGGAATCATGACCCACAAAAGGTTTAAAAATGAGATATCGTATATAGATGTATTCATAGATATATTATAGCAAATTCCCCTCTGCTCCACTCAAACTTGATCTCCACTTGTCAAAATCATTTATCCAGCATCATTTTAACACGCTTGATTAAAATTTAATCAAGCGACTATACATAAATTGCTCCATTATTGTTATACTTGAAACACAAATATTGGAAAGTAATTTAAGAGGTCTAAATACAAAGTGTCATGCTTTGTATTTACAAGTGCCTGAAGTGAATTAAAACCTCCTTTTTGAATACGATGTAATCTCTCCTTATCTCACTTCAGGTACCTGTAAATACAAAAATTTCAACTCTTAAAAATTTCAATATGGCATAGGTATACCCCCCCCATGTAGAGGCTATACCTATGTCAAAAAACGTATAAGTTTTTTTAAAAGGAGGTAAGATGAAATATGTACTTTTAAAAAAGATCATATTCCCGCTGTTCATAGTGATCGCCCTATTGACTATATGGAGCGTCATCGCAAGTGTGGTGGACGGGTTCCCGACTTCTGCCGATACCTATGTAGCAGCTTTTGGAGGAGAAGATGCAGAAGGAGATGAAGTCGATGGTGTTTTCTCTGATCCTTTTTTTATAGATGCTGAAGATGATAAAGGGATCTTTTGGCATCTATTGGAATCACTGAAAAGCGTTTTTGGCGGATTTGCACTTTCACTGATCATAGGAATTCCTTTGGGGATACATATAGGCATGAGCAAAAATCTGCAATATGCCTTTGATCCTTTTATTCAGATATTGAAGTCTATATCGCCATTGGCATGGTTGCCCCTGTTACTTTTTATCTTCAAAGATATAAAAATGACAATGATCTCAACCATCTTTCTTACTTCTATCTGGCCGGTCATGATCAACACGGTTGCAGGTGTACGCAGTGTCAGTGAGGATTATATAAATGTGGCCAGGATCTTAAGATTTACAGCACTTGAAAAAGTAGTACAGATCATTCTCCCCGTTGCTGTACCGCACATCTTTACCGGGATGAGACTCTCAGTGGGACTTTCCTGGTTGGTGATCATCGGTGCTGAGATGCTGGCCGGGGGTATGGGTATAGGAGCGTGGATCTGGAATGCATACGATGACCTTGCTTATGCTCATGTGATTATTGGCATTATCCTGGTCGGATTGATCGGGTTTATGTTGGATCTGATGATGAGAAAGGTAGCCGATTTCTTTGATTACACAAAAAAAGGTAGAGCGTCATGAGTGAATTTCTAAATTTGAAAAATATTGAAAAAAAGTTCCCTGTTTCTGGAAAAGAAGCGTATATTGCACTGACCAATGTAAATCTGGAAATTAAAAAAAATGAGATCATTTCTATCATCGGACACAAAGGATGTGGCAAATCAACGCTACTGAATATCATCTTGGGTCTCGAAAAACAGACCAAAGGGGATATTACCCTGAATGGAAATAAAGTGACTGAACCTGGACCGGACAGAGCAGTCGTATTTCAGCATGGCTCTTTGCTTCCATGGCTGAGCGTATATGAGAACATAGAGATGGCCATTAGAAAAATCATGCCTGAACTTGATGCACGCGCCTTACGTGAACGTGTAGAAAAATTTGTCTCCATCGTAAATCTGGATGCAGCAAAAGACAAACTTCCGTGTGACATCTCCGGAGGTATGAAACAGCGTGCCGATATCGCAAGGGCCCTTTCTATCAAACCGGATGTCTTACTGCTGGATGAACCTTTTGCCGCGATAGACTCTTTAACAAGAAGTACGCTGCAGGAACTTTTAATGGATATACAGCAGAGTGTGAACACTACCATGATCATTATGACACATGACATAGATGAAGCCGTACTGCTCAGTGATCGAGTGGTCATGATGACCAACGGACCTGAAGCAACCATTGGTGAGATACTCGAAGTAAATCTGGAACGTCCGAGAAACAGAGTGGAGCTTCAACATGATCCTGAGTATATCAGATGCAGAGAAGCCATTGTGGCTTTTTTTTATAAAAAATTTGCCAAAGAAGACGAATAAGATCATGCACTTTTTAAGCTTTTGCCGGATCTAAATGCACATCCATTTGCGGGTAAGGAATGGAGATACCTTTTTCATCAAATGTAAGTTTTACTTTTTCAATGGTATCAAAATGTACATCCCAGTAATCTGCAGCTTTGACCCATACACGTACCGTAAAATTCACAGAACTGTCTCCAAGTTCACCGACACCTATAAAACTTGCAGGATCTTTCAATATACGTGTATCCGCATCAATGATCTCTTGAAGGGTTGCCTTTGCCAGTTTCAGATCATCATCATACCCTATACCAAATACAAAATCGACACGGCGTTCTTCTTTTTTAGAGAAATTCGTGATATTACCCGAAGCAACCGCACTGTTTGGAATTAAAATGACCTTATTGTCCGGTGTCAAAAGGGTTGTGTTGAAAAGTGTGATCGCTTCCACTGTACCGCTTTCCCCTGCTACAGTAACGAAGTTCCCTACTTCAAAAGGACGGAAAAGTATCAAGATCACACCCGCACCGATGTTTCCAAATGTACCCTGGAGTGCCAAACCTATAGCCAAACCGGCAGCACCCAATATCGCTATGAACGAGGTTGTATCGACTCCTAAATTGTTGATCGCGGCTAAGACCACTACGACCATTAGAAGTATATCGATTATACTGGCTATAAATGCACTGAGTGTTGTATCGATCTCTCCGCGTTCCATGAGTTTTTTAATGAAGGAAGAAATTTTATGTGCCACCCATTTACCAATGACAAAAATAGCGATAGCACCGATCACCTTTATCCCATATTCAGTACCGTACTGTATGGCCATATCTACATATTTATTGACCTCTGTGTTTGTTACTTCCATTGTATCCCTTTATTTTTTTAACATTTTTTTCTAATGTATGACTCAACATTAGAAATGTTGTATTATAGTATGATATTTTGATAACATTCATAGTGTGAAGCAGTGAACGTCATATGATCCCTCCTGATTTGACACCCCATGTGGTTCTCCATCTGCTCTTTACCAAACTAAGTCCTGCGATAGCGATCAGGGCATTTGCAGCGATAAACATGAATCCTATCGTATAATCCCCGAACATCAGTGTAGATGCCCCGAGTATCATTAAAATACCTACACCTCCAAGAGCACCTGCTGCACCGATGATACCTGTCATAATACCTATATCTTTGGAAAATCTTTGCGGTACAAGTTGAAACAGAGCCCCGTTCGCCATACCGAGATTGGCCATAATAAGTAACATAATAAAAATGGCAAATTCAAATGACAATCCAATAAAAGCATTTATGAAGATAAGCACTGCAACACTTGTAAAGAAAATATAAAGTGATTTGATCCCTCCTATTCTATCGGCAATAGCTCCGCCTACAGGTCGAAGCAGCGCACCAGCCATAATACAGAATGCTGCAAAGTACCCCGCAACCACATGAATGTTCCCTTCTCCCAATACTTCAACTCCAAATACCGCCATCTCAGCAGCATACATTGCCATAAGGTAGACTTTCATATACATAGCAAATCCTACAAAAGCGCCAAAGCTTACGGCATAAAAAAGGTTGAACCACCATGTATCCCTGTCCTTTAAGAGTCTTACATAGTCAGAGAGATTTTTTGGTCTTGGGACATACACCTCTTTGGGTGCATCTTTGGCCATGAGAACATAAACAATAAAAACGAGTAAAGATAAAACCGCCGCCACAAAAAATACCGATTTCCATCCCCAGATCTCAGCGATCTTGGGGGCAAAAAGAAAACCAACTACCACACCCAGATTTCCTATACCCGCGATACCAAGTACGACCCCCTGTAATCTTGGTGGATACCATTGCCCTGCCTGCGGTAAAGCCACGGCAAAGGATGCCCCTGCAAAACCGAGTCCGACACCCACGAACAACAACTCATCATAAGAGATATGCTCACCAAATGATGTCACATAAAATAAGGTCAATATAACTATAGCCTGTGCTCCCAAAGCGGTCTTTTTAGCACCGATCTTACCCACAAAAAAACCGAGTACGACACGTAATAATGATCCTACGAGTATGGGCACTGAAAGGAGTGTCGCTGTCTCGGAGGATGTCATCAAAAATCCATAATTGGCCAAACTGTCCGTGATCTCTGTTGCAAGTGGCGCGAGTATCGTCCATACCATAAAACTAAAATCAAAATACAAAAATGCTGCAAACAAAGTAGAGGGGCTCCCCTCCCCCTTTAAACGTTTAATACCTATCATGTATACTCCTTGAGGACAAGTTAAACAGTATAGTAAAGTATACATAAAAATGATACGAAGAACCGGGATGGTGTGATTAAATATTATACATGCTTATGTTAATACGACATACCCATATTGGATATACTTTAAGAGGAAGTTTTAGAGGAAAGGAGCCCATATGCGAATCACACGACTTATCATTTTTTTCATTTCTACGATGATACTTTACTGGATCGCAATGGCAGGCTTATTTATCTCTTTTGCATACTCTAAAGGCTGGATACTCGCAGACTTTGAGTTTATCGATGCCAAACAGGCTATCGTACGTTTAACTGAAGACAGTAACATCACACTGCTAGATGTAAGAACTGTAAAAGAATATGAAGAGAAACACCTCAAAAATGCTATCAACATACCGGTTCAAAAACTTGACAGCAGTCTAAACAGACTGGAAAAAGTGAAATCCAAACCTATACTGGTCTATTGCCGGTCAGGAAGCAGAAGTATCAAAGCATCGCGTATTCTAGACAAATATGGGTTTACCCCTCTGAATGTAGAAGGCGGCATCATCGAGTTAATGCGTAATGATGCAGAGATAGTAAGATGATCTATATCTCATAATTTGGATGATATAGGGGAAAATACACTCACTTCTTATATAAAAAAGCGGTGTGAGTACTGATCAAGACTTATTTTGACCATCCTCATCCTCGTAGATACTGAAGATCGGTGCAAATCCCATGAGTTGTAGTTTTTTATCAAGCGCCTTTGCATCAAATCCGCTTATTTTTACAGATGACAACAATTTGACCTGTTGTTCTCTACTCAATCCTGCCAGCTCCAACTCAAACTCAATCTCTTCTAACGTCATCATATCTCCTTATGCAAACTGCTACTGCATTATCTATATTTTTAAGGATTGTAGCATGCAATGCTTAGAGTTGAAATATTTTGATAACTCCATCCTTTATATCGTGACTACGAGTCAAGATCGAATCGGTCCAGATTCATTACTTTGTTCCACGCAGCTACAAAATCATGTATGAAACGTTCCTGCGCATCCAAACTGGCGTAGACTTCAGCCAGGGCACGCAGCTGGGAATTTGAACCAAATATCAGATCGACGCGTGTAGCAGTCCACTTTGGCGCACCTGTCACACGGTCACACCCCTCAAAAATATCTTTATCCTCAGAAACTGCTTTCCATACCGTACCCATATCAAGCAGATGGATGAAAAAGTCGTTCGTAAGCAACCCTGGACGCTGAGTAAAGACACCATGCTGCACATGATCAACATTAGTATTTAAAACACGCATACCACCTATAAGTACTGTCATCTCTGGCGCGCTGAGCGTTAGCAGTTGCGCCCGATCTACGAGCAGCTCTTCAGCGGAGACGGAGAATTTTGTCTTCAGATAGTTACGAAAACCATCAGCGAGCGGTTCAAGTACATCAAATGCGTTCACATCGGTTTGTTCCTGTGATGCATCCATACGGCCCGGTATAAAGGGTACCGTGACATCATGACCGGCACGCTTCGCCGCCTCTTCAACACCTGCACAACCTGCCAGTATGATAAGATCTGCAAGTGAAACCTTCTTGTTTCCAGACTGTGTGTTGTTGAACTCGTTCTGAATGCTTTCGAGTATGGCAAGCACTTTTGAAAGTTGATCCGGCCGGTTCACTTCCCAATCTTTCTGCGGTGCCAGACGGATACGCGCCCCGTTCCCACCGCCGCGTTTGTCAGAACCACGGAAGGTCGAAGCAGATGCCCAGGCTGTTGAGACCAGTTCTGAGACAGAAAGACCGGAATCAAGCATTTTGGCTTTAAGCGTAGCAATGTCTGTATCATCGATCAGTGCATGATCCACAGCAGGAATCGGATCTTGCCAGATGAGATCCTCATCTGGCACTTCAGGACCAAGATAGCGTGACTTCGGCCCCATATCACGATGGGTCAGCTTGAACCATGCCCGGGCATAGGCATCTTGAAACTCCGCAGGATTTTCCAGGAAATGTCTTGAGATCTTTTCGTACACAGGATCAAAGCGGAGAGAGAGGTCTGTGGTCAGCATGGTTGGTGTATGACGTTTTGTTTTATCCTGCGCATCAGGTATCGTATCGGCTGCGTTTATGGCTCTCCACTGATAGGCCCCAGCAGGGCTTTTCGTCAATTCCCATTCATAATGGAAAAGGTTTTTCAGGAAATTACTGCCCCATTTCGTCGGTGTGGAACTCCAGGTCACTTCCAGACCACTGCCGATCGTATCTGCACCTTTTCCTGTGCCGTAACTGCTTCTCCAGCCCAGTCCCTGCTCTTCGATCCCGGCTGCTTCAGGTTCAGGACCGACATGCGCCGCATCTCCTGCACCATGGCATTTCCCGAACGTATGACCTCCTGCGATCAGGGCTACTGTCTCCTCATCGTTCATGGCCATTCGCCCAAAGGTGTCTCTGATATCTTTGGCTGCCGCAATAGGATCCGGGTTGCCGTTGGGACCTTCAGGGTTGACATAGATCAACCCCATTTGAACTGCGGCAAGAGGGTTTTCGAGTTCCTCATGATCACCGGAATAACGCTTGTCATCCAACCAGGTATCTTCCATACCCCAGTAAATGTCCTTTTCAGGTTCCCAGATATCTTCACGCCCACCTCCGAAACCGAAGGTCTTGAAGCCCATCGATTCCATCGCAACGTTTCCTGCGAGTATTATCAGGTCAGCCCAGGAGATCTTTTCTCCATACTTTTGCTTCACAGGCCAGATCAGTCTACGGGCTTTATCTAAATGGATGTTATCAGGCCAGCTGTTAAGGGGTGCAAAACGCTGGTTTCCACTTCCTCCGCCGCCTCTACCGTCACCACTACGGTAAGTACCGGCACTGTGCCATGCCATACGGATGAACAGTGGACCATAATGACCGAAATCAGCCGGCCACCACTCCTGTGAGTCGGTCATAACCGCCAACAGATCTTTTTTTACGGCTTGAAGATCAAGGCTGTTGAATGCTTCAGCATAGTTAAAATCATCGCCAAGAGGATTGGAGAGTAAAGAGTGTTGGTGCAAGATATCGAGCTTCAACTGGTTAGGCCACCACTCCTGGTTGGACTTACCGCCACCCGAAGTGTGTTGTATAAATTTTTTGTTATCAAACATGGCATGATCCTTTAAAAGATTAAAGTGTATTGAAAGATGCCATGAGAGACATCTAAACCGTTGTAGAATGGGTAAAAATATTCACGTTTAAAGTGCTTCTGTATGTATATTTAACAATTATATTAAAATTATTTAAAAGTATAATAAAAACTTAAGCCATCTGATGTATTATCTCACGGTTCAATTGTATCTGGATTATATGCTTTTCAAGTACTTGATTTATAATACTAAGTAGTCGATTTAAAACCTTATAAAATTATGTATTTTATAAGGTTTTGGAAACAAGACACTTTCGATATAAATCGTGCACAATTTAATAGTGGCAATTTATATTTCCATTGTCTACTTCTTTGACAAATCGTATATGATGAGAAACTTGATACAATTCCCCATCTATGCCTTTTCCAACTATGATAATTTTTCCATCTTTTTTCATACTAATACTAATATAATCAGGGATAGTCTTATTAAAAAAATTCATGGTAGCAATAGTTGCATAAGTATTATTATTTATAAAAATTGCCAGTGATTCAAATTGAACATCCGATTTAATTTTCAAAGTAACACCATTAGTACTTTCTTCCATTGGATCTGGAATACAAAGCAAGATTTTCCCCAATATTGGTTCTCTTGAACCATATAAGAATGTTTTAGCAGTTTCGCTATCTTTTATTTTCCATACCTTTTGATCTGTGTATTCATTTTTAATTAAATCTTGTGAACTAACTTGCCGAACTTTCACATTTTCATTATGCATACTTTTAATTCTTTGATCAGTATGCCCAAGACTATCAATATAAGATAACTTAATATTTTTAGCATTTGGCCTTTTATTTACAAAAAAGCTGACTCCTAGTATTCCTCCACTTAATGGATTTGACGAAGCATCGTATACTTTATGGCCATCTAGTTCAAGCGAAAAATATGTTACCTTAACAAAATCTTTTACTTTCTTCGGGTATTTAAACTTTACATTTGTAAGTATGTCATGTGTAAAATCATGAATAATAAACCCAACTTTATACTTATTGTCTTGTCCAAATAACTGTAAAGACATAATTAATAAAATTAAAATAATTTTTCTCATTTAATTCTTCCACTTCTTGAATAAAGGATTATAACAAAAGTCAAAACATTATAATCTAATATAGAATATGGAAAGAATGAAGACCTCATAGAGTTATATATTTTATAAGGTTTGAAAACAAGACGTTTTAGATATACTCTGAAGATTGAAATATCGTCATAGAAGGACAAAGTGTTTGGCTAATAAATAGTTATGCGTCACTTACAGATAAATTCAACAAAGGCACTAGATGAATCGTTTCATATATTTATTACTTTTAATATCTATAAACCTTTTTGCTTTAGAAGAAATAGATCAACTATTACAAAAGGGTATGATCCGTACAGCAACAGCACAAGATTTTGATAGGTGGGAAAGGCAAAAGCAAAAAGAACTAAAGGTTTTTATGAAAGAGCTTCCTTCTATTATCAAATGGGAAAAACAAGCAGATATACTAAAGGCTGTAAATATAGAACCACCTTCTCTTAAGGATGTAAAAGAATATGTTTCATCTAGATTACCTATAGAGAGTAGCGGATATATCATTCTAAAAAAAATTACAATTCCAACAAGTTTTTATCAAAAAGATTCAGCAACGTTCTTTTTAGAAAAAGGTGTTCCTTATCCTGATGGTAAACTTGGGCATTCAAAACTTTACGATTTCAATACAATGTCATGTCAGGGCTTTGGATGTAGAAATACTAAAAGTGACAAAATCAAAAAACTGTATTCGCAATGTGAATTCAATAAATTTGAATTACCAGATGACATTCAGATCTATGCAAGTGATGCTCCCAATGGGCAAGTTACAGGACACACTATTGATGATAGCAACAAAGGTGCATTTTTAGTGAAAGTTGTGGTCAACTCACCGAATAAACCCGTTGCCCTGCTTCTTTCATCATATAGTCCGTGTATTTGGGATATCAAGTGGACAGAAGGGACTAAAATTGAAGCTGTTTTTACAACTGGATATTATGGGCAAGAGGTAAGCGGTTTACCGAAAGACATACCTATAGGAAGTAGTAAGCGTTCTAACGGTGAGCATCCATGTTATTTAGCCAGTGTTTCTCATAAAATAAGAGACCTGGTAAGAATAAATACTTTTTCTAATAAAGTATACGGGAAAAATACTACTGTACTTTATACGGACAATTATAAAAATGACACTTTAATAATTGGAAATGAAATCTCAAAATCGACTAAGCGATATTCTTCAAATGACAATTCTATTGAATCGTTTTTTACTACAACAGAACCAAATGCTGGAAATGCTGGAATGGAATATTTGCTCAAGAACAATATGATTCGAAGAGCAACAGAAGATGACTTGAATACGTGGGCACAAGAAAGATATAAACTGTACTTAAAGCAGTTAAAAACATCTAGTATCAAAGCTACAGCAATGAATGTAAATATGAATTCATTCAAACCTATTTGTAGTTATGATAATGGCTATATTATCTTAAAAAAGATCAGAATACCCGCTGGATTATATGGAGGCAATTCGGCTGTCTTCTTCTTGAAGAAAGGTGTTCCTTATCCAGATGGTGACCTTGCACATTCCACTCTTTTTGATTTCAATTCACTACAATGTAAAGGTATTAGTTGCGGTGTATGCAGTGATCAAAGTCAAGTGTCAAACAATTAATGACTTATGGCTATTTTAAGTATAACACCATAACAAGCACGGGGAAACTATTACTCTCCTTAAACATTATGAATGTTTTATCCCATAAGAATCAAAACCTTATAATCTAACATAGATTATGAGGGGCAAGAAAACCTCATAAAGTTATATATTTTATAAGGTTTTGCAAACAATACATTTTAGATATACTTCTAATACATAATTTTATAATGAAAGAGAAAATGATAAATGAAAAGAATAAAATTGAATTATTTTTTTATCATATTACTTTTATTGACACTAAACATAAATGCATATTCAAATGACTTTCGAATAATACGTGCTCAAGCAGTCCTGGATGGGAATATAGTCAAAATAAAAGTACAAATAAAAAGTAATATGATTGATAAAGATACTGCATTAAGGAAAAGAATTAGACCGGAGTACATTTCACATGTTACTGCAAAAGTTAACAATAAAACTATTTATGATATCGCAACTAGTGCATATTTAAATAAGACTCCATTATTAAGTTTTCAATATAAATCTCATGCAAAAAATGACATTATTGAGTTTTTTATTACAGACAATAATGGAAAACAGATAAAACAATCTATTCAAGTGGATCATAGCAAAAGAAAGCAAACTATTACAAAACCAGAAAACATATATTTTTTAACTGATAGTAATCTCACTAAACCAAAATTATGGGAAGCAACAACAACAAAAGAGGCTATCAATGAACTATATGGTTCAATCACTCCTATAAATGGGCATATTAAACTCACTGTGCCATCTCTTGTTGCTAACCATCGTGATGTTCCCATACATATTCAATCGAATGAAAACCTAGAATCATTTGCAATTTTTATAGATAAAAATCCACGTCCTACTATTGCAGTAGTTACCAATCCACTAGATGGTATTATTGATTATAAATTTCTACTAAGAATGGTGACCACTCTAGATGACGTCTATTATCCTATAACAATAATAGGTAAAGGTAGAGATGGAAAGTTTTATCAAGTTAAAGATGTGTTGAATCTACCGTGTTCCATGGATGAAAAAATTTGATGAGGAAAGACTAAAAAAAGAAGCATTTGAGAAACCTTATAATCTAACATATTTTATAAGGTTATTCGCTGTAGCGACGTTTGCAGGCTATAAATTCTCCTCTATCAACAGAAAACCTTATAAAATGTTCTATATAGGAGGTTTTATAATGAAATTGGATTTAATGAAAATCTTTTTATCTAATTAAATCAAGATTCTTCAACATCTGCCAATGTCAAAGCAAAAAGTACGTTGACCCCGTGAGAGATCAGTACTTTTTGTGCCTCTTGCAGTGTGATACCCGTTGTAATGATGTCATCTACGAGTATCACATCCATATCTGATTTGCCTTTATAGAGAAAATCCCTGGGGTTTTCCAGACGAAACTGTAGATTTTTACCCGAATAGTTCACTCTGTTTCGTGCCATGAGTACACTGTGTTGTATGATGGAGTTCTTTGTCTTCATCGCTCTTGTCAGAAGTGACACATGAGAGTAGCCGCTTTTAACATATTCATCTATGCCTACGATGTAGACATCTCTGTCATCAGACTCAACAAATTCTTCCATGAAGGGTTTCATGGTCATGTTGGCCAACGCTTTGTAGATACGGTATCCTTCGGGTTTGTGTTTAGTGTGCAGCAGTGTTTCAAGGGTAGAGTACTTAAAAAAGCTAATGACATCCAGTGTTCCTACTTTTCGTGTACTGATCGTAGGTATAAACAGTTGTTCCACACATTGCTTACAAATGATCTTAATACTTAATTTTGAACATGAAAAACAACGCATAGTAACCCTTTTTTATTGGCTATATCAAGCCAAAATATTCGGCCATTGTTATTGAAGATGATCCTAATCATAAATAGAAAATAATAGATAGTATATCTAAGTATTTATTGTAGCGAAATGGTATAATATCACATTAATTACAAGAGAGTGTATGTATGATAAAAAATAAGATCCATTATATGATAGTAACAGGCATTCTATTACTTATAAGTGGATGTGGTTCCGATACGGTAGAACCGGATAAAAAAAAGCATAAAGCAGCCGGTTTTCATACCAATACATCGATGTTTATCGCTACCATTGATAAAGAATCACCTACGAAAGAAGATCGTAATGCTATGATAGATGAATTTATCATGAAATCGAACCTTCAGTGTCAACACTACTTGGACAATCCGCTCAATAAATCATCATCCAACCCTAAAAAACAAGGGCTCTATATGGATATTTTTGATGGGGTAAGCCAGGCATTTGGCGTGAAAAATATCACGGATGGTGCCAAGAAACTTTATAAAAAAAGTAATGACAGTGGCAGCAATAAAGCAAAAATAGCCTATGAAAATGCACTTTCTCCCGAAATTAAACGGGGTGTAGAAATTGCAAGAGAAACATATGCCCAAAAGATGATGCTTCGAAAAACCAGAATGATAGAAAGTTACACGATAGCCATGCTGGAACGGGATATGGAAAATTATGATAAATTATGCAGTTATGAAACGGGTTTGATTGAGATACATAAAGCATTAAAAAAGGCTCAAAGACAACCCAAGATAAAACCTTTTTCTCCCAAAATAGATCCTACCACCATCAAAAATAAAGTAGAAGCTGTTACAAGAGAGGCTGAAGCGAATGAAGCATCCAACGTAAAAATAGATGTAAAGGTTATAAAGGCTAAAGAATCAGAAGAAGAGAGTCAAAGCCAAACGATCAATGACTCAGAAGAGCTCAATGGTACTGCATTTTAAAGATCAACAAAATAATCTATCCGCTAGATAAGCTTATTCAATGCCTCAACTGCACCCAAAGGAAGCCCGATCTCTGCGCCAAAGCTCTCTCTTGGATTGATACGGATCAAAGGAACATCAAACCTTCTGGCTATCTGTTCAGATGTATTTCTGACCGTTGGTACAGCGGTGCCTGCTCCCAGTTCAACGATGGCAAGATTGGCACCCTCTTCTTCTAAAGTATCCATCCAGCGGCTCAGTCTCTCTCTTTGTCCATCGGTACGGGCATACTCCCACCCGAAGTCTCCGAACATTAAAATATTGGGGCGTGCCATAGCCCCGCAGAAAGGACAGGAAGGCAAAGGCTCTTTGGCTTTAAACCCCTCTTCTATCTCTATAAAAGTATCATCCGCACTCCAGAGCATTCCCTGACAATTGTCGATACACTGCATGTGGTGAATGGAGCCGTGACACTCCATGATCTGCTCTTCTTTGAAGCCGGCTTTCTGAAACTGACCATCGACATTTGATGTAAAGATACGGGAACCATATTTTTTAGTATTAGATAGTTCCAGAAGTAATTTAAAACCTTTATGAGGCACGGTGTCACGGTAAAGGTGCAGCCTGTGCCCATAAAATGCCCAGGCCAACCGGGCGTCGGACTCAAACCACTCCGGATTTGCCATCTCTTCAAAATGAAGCCCCAACTCCTTGGCCTTTGGATAGGCATTCCAAAACCCCTCTACCCCTCTAAAGTCAGGCAATCCGCTGTCCACTCCCATCCCTGCTCCTGCAGTGATGAATATAGCATCCGCTTCTTCCAAAAGTTGTTTGGCTTTATCTACGTTTTCTTGTATATTCATAGAAAAGATTATAGCATATCCAAAAAGGATTGCTACACTATTCTACTACATTTGAGCATCATGATCTGTTTGCTCAAATCAACATATATTGGCAGACTTTCTCAAAATAATAATGCATATAGAGTTATAAAAAATAACAAATACTTATGCATATATTATCTTTATACAAAATCTTATACATTATATTTAATTTTATAATTTTGAAAAAACAGGTATTTTATGTATACTAAATAGTTGGCATAAAAATGAAATGAGGTGCGAGAGAAATATCCGAAGCATTGGCAGAGAAAATTGTTATTAACCATTTAATCGAACAGGAGAAAATCATGAGCATGAAAGAGTCATACGAGCAAAAACTACAGGCACAGCTAGACGAATGGGGTGCCCAGATCGATAAGCTTAAAGCGAAAGCAGACGGTGCGGAAGCTGACATACAGCTTGAATATTACAAACAAATTGAAGAATTACGGTCTATGCAGAAATCGGCTACCGATAAACTTTCTGAGTTAAAGGATGCTGGTGACAACGCATGGGAAGATCTCAAAGCAGGCATTGACAATGCGTGGGACTCTCTAGGCAATGCAGTGAAATCAGCTGCTTCAAAATTCAAGTAAATATCATACTTGATCTCAATCATTAAGGAGGTTACAAATGAAATTACATATCCGGACATTGATGTTGATCGGCATACTTGGTGCTACGCCAGTTTGCTATGCGCAAACTTCAGACGCTAACACTTCTATAGAAGAAGTTAAGAAAGAAACGCAAGACCTGCTCCAAACTATCGGTGCATATACTGCCGATAAAAGGGATGAAGCAGTTCAAAAAGCAAAAGATGGCCTGAATAAAGTAGATAAACGTATTGACGCGTTAGAGGCGAGAATCGATAAAAACTGGGACAATATGAACGAAGCTGCGCGAGAAGAAGCTCGTGAAAACCTTAAGGCCCTTCGCAAACAGCGTAATAAAGTGGCAGAGTGGTATGGCAGCATGAAGACCAGTTCAGCCAATGCGTGGGAGCACATGAAAAAAGGATTCTCTGACGCGTATAAGGCCCTTGAAGATGCCTGGGAAAAGTCTGAAAAGGAATTTAACTCAAGTAAATAGATTTGCCTAACAATCTCGCCAACTCGTACTACCCAAAGCTACACACTTTATTGTGCCGCTTTGGGTAGAAAATTACACGAACATTATATTTACAAATGATTTAAAGTAGACAGCATACAAATGCAATACAGCCTTGCATTCAAATTCTACACCCATCAAAAGTTAAGGGAAAAACATGCATAGAAGAAAAGCACCAAAAACCGTCAGTATCACTGCTGCAGCTGCAACCTTGACTCTTGAGCAGTCAAGGGCCAATGAATCCATCTACTGTATGGAGATGAAATCTAAAGATCCCAATAATTTGGGAAATTCAGAACTAAAGCATACCACAAATGACGATCAAAGATCATGACATTCCCTCTTTTTCTTAAGACAAGTATGATTTGGTTTGTTATAGTCATCTTAGCTATAGCAAATGCTATCTTCAGAGAAACTGTTTTAGTATCACTGCTTGGTCAAAACATTGCAATGCCGCTCAGTGGAATACTTCTCTCACTTATTGTGTTTATCGTTACGTATCTCTTTTTTCCCCTCTTTGGTAAAAACAATATACTGATTTACTTTCTTATAGGACTTCAATGGGTTGTAATGACACTGTTGTTTGAATTTTTATTTGGACACTATGTGATTGGTAAATCATGGTCCAGTTTATTACAAGTGTTCAATATCATGAAAGGCGATCTCATGATTTTGGTCTTGCTTGTAAGTTTAGTTTCACCTATTTTAGTCGCAAAGATAAAGAATAATATTTTATAATATGTAATAAAAGATGAGGAATAGACAATGCGTATGAATCACAGAGACAACCATATTCACAGGAGAAGGAATAAGGCACTTGGAGTTCCCGAACTCATTGCAATCGCACTTGGCGGTATGGTCGGTGGTGGTATATTTACCATTTTAGGTATCTCTGTATCAATGGTCGGAGTCTTTACGCCGCTGGTGATCATTCTTGGCGGGTTGATAGCCTCTCTTGCGGCTTATTCCTATATCAAACTGGGTGTTTATTATAAAGATGAAGGTGCCACTTACTCATTTTGTAAAAAGACTTTTCCCAAGTCTCCCTTTGTTGCATCTTTTATCGGCTGGTGGGTTATATTTGGATATATAAGCACACTGGCGCTCTATGCCTATACCTTTGCTTCATATGCCATCAGCGGTTTCACATTTTCCGATAGTGATCTGGCACGAAAGGTAGTTGCCGGAATCGTCATTCTCTTTTTTACACTGGTGAATATGTGGAGTGTAAAGGGCATGGGGAAGATCGAAGATATTATGGTCTATACCAAACTGGTGATCCTTGTTGTCATCTCATTCGTACTGATGAACAACTCTCAAACCACCCTGCCCGCGTTATATCAGAATCATCAAGAGGTAACTCTCTTATCGGTTTTGATCGTCGCTTCGATTACTTTCGTGGCATACGAAGGCTTTCAGCTTGTCATCAATGCTGTCAATGAAATGGAAAACCCTGAAAAGAATATTCCAAAAGCCATCTATTCTGCCATTTTTCTTGCGGTTGTGATCTATGTTGTTATTTCATTGGGGGCCATATTGGCAATTCCCTTTGATGATATTATAAAAAACAAAGAATACGCCCTTGCATCGGGTACGGGAAATGTACTGGGGCATTGGGGCACAGAACTTGTGATCCTTGGTGCGCTTTTGGCTACGAGCAGTGCGATCAGCGGGACGGTATTTGGTGCATCAAGACAAATGGCCGTCATAGCGAAAGACGGTTATTTTCCTTCTGTGCTTAGCAGGAGAACGAACCATATTCCTGTGTTTGCCATTATCTGTATGGCACTTTTCGCATTCTTGCTTGTACTTACAGGCAGTCTGGAAGTCATTCTTGAATTCGGAAGCATTACATTTCTATTGGTCTCATTTCTCATGGCCTATGCCAATTTTAAAATTCGCAACTTAACCAACTCATCGTTATGGATCACTACACTTTCTATTGTCGGTCTACTCTTTGGTATTGTATTTATTTTATATTATGAGTTTAACAACAAGCCTCAACAACTGTTATTTATTGTGGGTCTCTATGTTCTATTGACCTTATGTTCATGGCTCTATTCAAGAAATAAACTACCCCCTCACCTATAGGGAATTCACCGATCAATAGATCAACGGTACGAACATAAATCCGTAAAAATCTTCTTTTTCGATCTCTCTCTTTGAGACCTTTAAAAATTTAAAAATAGACTCTCTTACCAGTATTTTACTTGCCATTACACAATCATTGCATGATAGTATTGTATTGTATATTTATTCTATATGTGGAACTAGAGAATAAACTAAAGAAGTGTGTGCTCTGGTCAATGGTGACGTTGTCCTAATACAAGAAAAAACAACATCTGAAGGAAAGGATAGAGAAATGAATGATACAGTTACAAAAAGTGCTATTGATATCTTAAACAGAATCATGGAGGTCGAATTGGCAGGTGTTGTACGTTACACCCATTATTCCTTAATGATCTATGGCTACAATAGGTTACCCATAGTTGATTGGATGAAAAGTAACGCTCAAGAAGGGTTAGATCATGCACATAAGGCTGGTGAGCTTGTAACGCTTTTGGGTGGTCACCCTTCACTTAACATCGGGAAGCTGCTTGAAACAGCGAAGCATGACATTGGTGATATCCTTCGAGAAAGTCTAGATCATGAAAAAACAGCACTTGAATCCTATTACGAGTTATTGAAACTAACAGAAGGTGGTACATCAGTGCTTTTGGAAGAATATGCTAGAGAAATGATAGTGGCAGAGGAAATGCATCTTGATGATGTGAACAAAATGTTAAGACACCCTGGTGATGTTGAAGTATTTAAATCCAAATGAAGCACTGCCTTATCCATTTTTATGGGATGTTTTTGTATTACCATGTACTAGGCAGATAATGAAAAAGAACTTATTTTAAAATCTGAAATCAGATGTCCAAAATCTGGTCACAAAAAAATGGAAACCATGCCAACAGATGCTTGTCGTCAATCATAGATAGAGCCTATAGCAGTCAATAGATCAACGGCACGAACACAAATCCGTAGAATTCTTCTTTTTTAATCTCTGTTTCAGAGATCTTTGTAAATTTAAAAATAGACTCTCCTATGGGTATCACCAGAATACCGCCTGTTTTCAATTGTACAAAAAGTTCTTCGGGAATTTCATCCGCTGAGGCAGAAACAAGTATCCTGTCAAACTGTTCACCAGGCAGGCCAAGCTTATCTCCTGCCCTTTCAATGTGGCAATGACTGTTAAAACGAAATTTAGACAGATTTTCGCTTCCCTGTTCTACCAGTGTCTCTACCCTTTCAAGCCCGATCACACTGCCTTTATCTCCCACCATATAACAAAGAAGTGCTGTAGTCCACCCTGACCCCGAACCAATGTCCAATACCGTGTTTCCATCTTTAGGGTCCAGACGTTCCAGCATAAAAGCAACCGTTGAAGGCTGGGAGATGGTTTGGTAATTGCCTATGGGCAAGGGCATATCTGCATAGGCCTCATCTGCATACTCATCAGGTACAAAATATTTTCTGTCGATCGTTCTAAAAGCATCAATGATCAGTGGACTTTTCAACATACCGGATGAGATCATAGCATCCACAAGTCTATCCATGGTTTTCATCTACTGCTCCACGAATGCTGCGCTCATATACCCTACGACTTGTGATTCGTCACCACTGGCATCCGCGCTCGTACGATAATCCAACAGAACAGATCTTAAGCCGTTCTTTTTTGCTGCAAGCAGCATCGCTTCCACACCGATCTTACCACAGGCTTCACACCCTTGATGCAGTTGGGCGGTGCTCAGTTTTTTTACCGCATCCAAACAGATACTGTCAAGTGCATTGGCCTTTTTGATATCATAATAGTGGCTCAGGTCCGTACTGATAACGACGGCCGTCTCACGGTCAGCAAGAAGATACTCGATCACTTCTGCCAGTTTTTCGGGTGACTCATCACCATAGACCAACTCGACTACGGATACATCCGGTGTGTAGGTTTTGACAAAAGGGATCTGCACCTCTGTACTGTGCTCATGGTGGGCTTCAGGAACAAACGCTAACTCAAAACGCTCTTTCAGATCTATGACCAACGGTTTGTCGATGAGCAATGCACCAAGAGGAGTATGATAGGTATCAAATTCAGAGATACTGGTCCCGGTGAGATAGACCCTGTGGCTAGGGCCTATGATCACCACACGTGTGATAGCTGAATTAGATAACAGTCTTAATGCGATGTTCGCAGTAAAACCACTGTAGACATATCCTGCATGCGGTACAATGACCGACCTGGGTTTAAGGTGCAATACACTACCTTTTTCTTTGAGATGTGCATCAAGGATCTGATTGTAATGTTCCAGCATGGCGTGTATCTCATCCGGACTGGATGGATAGAACTGTCCGGCAACGGCTGCTTCTCTTGTACTCATGACCATACTCCTTCTATCTCTCTGTGACACTTCGGACAGTGACCATCTTCTAACTTGTTCACCGTCACATCATATCCGCTGCGGTCGATCACCAGCGTTCCGCACTGAGGGCAATGTGTATCAGCATGCACCGGCACATTCCCCAGATAGATATAGTACAGCCCGGCTTTTTCCCCTATCTTTTTGGCACGCATGAGCGTATCGAGTTTTGTTCTCTCATGGTCCATCATCTTATAATCAGGATGGAACGCACTTAGGTGCCATGGGACATGTTTACCAAGGTCATTGGCAATAAACGCTGCCATCTCTTCAAGGTCTTTATCGCTGTCGTTCTCACCCTCGATAAGCAGTGTGGTGATCTCGACCCATATCCCTGCTTTTACCATTCTCCTCAGCGTGTCTTTGACCTCTTCCAGTCCGCCTTTGAGCACTTTCTTATAATAGCTGTCATTCCAGCTTTTAAGATCGATATTTGCAGCATCTACCCAGCTTGCCATATCAGCGATAACCTCTGGTGTTTCAAAACCGTTAGAGACAAAAAGGTTTTTAAGCCCTTTTGCTTTGGCGATCACTCCTATATCTTTGGCATAAGGATAGAAAATGGTCGGTTCATTGTAGGTGTATGCAATGGATTCTGCGCCATGTGAAATGGCCAGTTCCACCATCTCTTCAGGGCTTACCTTGATGGATTCATTGACTTTTTTCTCTTGGGAGATATCCCAGTTTTGACAGAACGGACATTTAAAGTTACATCCGACTGTACCAAAGGAGAGTGCTGTACTTCCGGGAAGTACATGGTTCAACGGTTTTTTTTCTACAGGATCTACATGGACTGCAACAGGATGGCCGTATACCAGTGTTTCAAGCTCTCCGCCCACATTTTTATTGATACCGCAGAAACCTACCTGCCCCTCTTTGAGTTTGCAAGAGTGGCGGCAGAGCAGACAGATGATCCTGTCTTTACCTTCTTCTTTGGTATAATATTTCATATCTTTATTAGTTGTCATCTTGACTCCTTTCATGAGCCAGCCTAGCAACAACAGTTGACTCAACTATTCTTAATCATATCACACACCATTATAAATGTCAATAAATTTTTTAGGGGCTAGACTAGTTTATAAGGTATAAATGCAAAACCTGTCATCTTTGGTTTAAACAGATGAAACAACTTCCTGTCATACAGTACATTTTTTGCTGCTCAGTATTAAGTCTACTATGACTATAATGCGAAAAAAAGACCACTATGATAAAGACACTTTTCGATAAGAACAATAACACTGCTATACTCCTGGCCGGTATACTTGCTATTGTCGTAGGTATAGGTGTAGCAAGATTTGCCTTTACTTCACTTCTTCCATCTATGCTTGAAGAGTTCTTGTCACTCACCTATGCCGGTGTACTGGCATCGTGTAACTTTGCAGGCTATCTGGCCGGTGCCGTTTTTTCTATATTTATCAAAGATATCAACACAAAAGTAAAGTATTTTCGTATCGGTATGATACTGAGTATCGTGACAACACTGGTGCTGGCGACTACCAGCAATGAGGCATTGTGGCTGATCTCAAGGATCATCGCCGGTTTTGGTTCCGCTATGGTCCTTATCGTGGGTGGTGCCATCGTAATGGTCAAACTGAACTTTGAGAGTAAGACAAAGGCGATGGGCATACACTTCAGCGGTATTGGTTTTGCTATCGTGATATCGGAGCTTATCAGCCAGTATGTTCTACAAAGCGGTACATGGACCGATGCTTGGCTCACTTTATCCCTGTTTGGTTTGATCGTCACTTTTTATACACTTTATATTTTATCTTTTGATAAAATCATCAAAAAAGATGCGGTCAAACACCCTCTCTCAAAGTCTATATTTTCTCCCTATGTAATACTGCTGATCCTGGCTTATTTCACCGAAGGTGTCGGCTTTGTTGTGCAGGGTACTTTTTTACCCGACATCATTAATTCACTTCAAGGTTTGGATGGGTATGGAAATCTCGGTTGGCTGATCGTGGGTATTGCAGGCATCCCCTCTTCCATACTCTGGATGAGACTCGCGCATACCTATGGAAGTGTTAATGTCATTATCATCGCGATGGCTCTACAGATCATAGGTATCCTGATACCGACATTGAGTACCAGTATATACTTAAACCTGCTGAGCGGTGCACTCTATGGCAGTACCTTCATAGGCCTTGTGGCACTCTTTCTCAATCTTGGCGGTCAATTGGCGGGGAAAAACCCGGTAGTGCTTATGGGAGCTATGACTGCTTCCTACGGTATAGGCCAGGTCGGTGCACCGCTTTACAGTATTGCCCTGATCGATCATTTTGGGAACTATAACGCTACACTGTATGTGACAGCATTGATCGTCTTTTTGGGCATACTTTTTTTACTCTATGCAAAGAGAATTGAAAACAGATATAGCATCTGTTAATCTTTTCCACTATACCATATCCGGTATACTGCATCTGCCTTGTCGTCTGAAACCAGCATCGAACCGTCAGATATGATCTCAATATCCACAGGTCGTCCCCATGCTTTTATACCTCTCAGCCACCCCTCGGCAAACACATCATAGGAAACAGGCTTCCCGGATGAAAAACGGACCATGGTGATTCGGTACCCACTAGGCGGGAACCTGTTCCAAGATCCATGCTCAGCTATAAATACCTGATCATAGTACTCCTGGGGAAACTGCTTACCGGTATAAAAGCGCATTCCCAGTGCAGCCACATGCGCTCCCAGTTCCATCACAGGAGGCGTGGATTCGGTACATCCCTCTTTTTTTCCGAACTCGGGATCACGTATCTTTTTTCCATGACAGTATGGATATCCAAAATGCATCCCTTTTTTAAAAGCCATGTTCAACTCATCAGGCGGTTGGTTGTTCCCCATCCAGTCACGTCCATTGTCAGTAAAAAATAAACTCTTGCGCTTTGGATGCCAATCAAAACCTACTGTATTTCTCACACCCTTTGCAAAGATCTCAAGTCCACCCCCATCTGCTTGCATACGCATAATAGAGGCATATCTCGGATCAGTGGACTCACATATATTACATGGTGCGCCCACCGGTACATAGAGATATCCGTCCGGACCGAACCGTATGAACTTCCAGCCATGATGGGTATCACGGGGGAACGAATCATTGATGACCACCGGAATAGGCGGAGACTTGAGATTATTTTCAATGTGATCATAGCGCAAGATACGATTGATCTCAGCGACATAGAGGGCACCCTTTCGGAATGCTACACCGTTGGGATTATTGAGCCCGCGCGCAATGATAAACCGCTGATCAGCACGAAAATCACCATCTGTATCAACCACTGCATATACAGTGCCCTCTGAGCGTGAACCTATAAAAAGTGTGCCGCGTTCTCCACGTGCAAGAGAACGTGCACCCTCTATCTCTTTCGCATAGACAGAGATATGGAATCCAGGCGGAAGTTTGATATCACTCAGACTCTCTTCCAGTTCATCGGCGTGGAGAGGAACAGAAAAGACAGTATGTAGCATAAAAATGCATAGCCACAGAAACAATATAGGTATATAGCGTAATGTTCCCATTATCAATTCCTTTTTTTCATTATAACATAAAAGAGAAATCCATATTTTTGCTATAATCAACAAAAGGAAATCTCATGAAATGGTTACTCTCTTTACTTTTTCTTTCTAATATTCTCTTGGCCAACGAGGCACAAGAGATCATCAAAAAACTTGAAAATAACCTCCGTGGTGACTACATGTACTCCACGATGAGCATGATAGTCACTTCCAAACGAGGTAAACGTACCGTAAAAATAGAAAGCTGGTCTGAGGGGAATGACAAAAGCTTTATTAAGATCCTCTACCCTAAAAAAGACAAAGGGATCACCTTCTTAAAGATCGACAATCAAATGTGGCAGTATATTCCCAAGATAGAACGTACCATCAAAATACCACCCTCCATGATGCTTCAAAGCTGGATGGGGAGTGACTTTACCAATGATGATATGGTCAAAGAGAGCTCTTTGGAAGAGGACTACAGTGCCTCTCTCCTCTCAAAAAAAGGTGACTCTGCGACGCTGGAGCTGATACCAAAACCCAACGCTGCCGTGGTTTGGGGGAAGATCGTCATTGATGTCGATCTCAAAGATGCTGTACCGATCAGAGAGGTCTTTTATGATGACATGATGCAAAAAGTCAGAGTCATGACATTCTCCAAAATAGAAGAGCATGGTTCACACACGATCCCTATGGTCATGGAACTTCAGCCTCTGGATCCGGACAAAAAGAAAAACCGTACGAAGGTGATCTTTGAGAAGGTCAATTTTGATACCAAAATAGATCCTTCTTATTTTACAAAACAGGCTTTAAAACGCTATTCAAGGTAAGGATGAATGCTTTTTTCACTCGCTTTTAGAAACATTGTAAGATCCAAAGGCAGAAGTATCACCACACTGCTTTTAAGCACTTTTAGTACGATTCTCTTCATCAGCTATGTTGCACTGATGGATGGTTCCCATCATCAGATCATCAAAAGTTCGGTGGAGATCTATACGGGGTATGCCCATGTGAACCTTGAGGGGTATAGAGATGAAGGTGGCTATGATCATCTCATTGAAGATGCAGATCACATTGATACTCTTCTCAAAAATGATCCTTCCATTAAACGCTACAGCCCAAGGTTTGAAACCTATGCACTGCTCTCCGGAGAAGTAAAGACCATAGGAAGTTTGATCGGAGGGATCATTCCTTCCCGTGAAAAAATGCTGAGTAAACTGCATGATTCTCTCATCAAAGGTGCCTATCTTGATGATAATGACACCAATGCCATCTACATCGGCTCTTCACTTGCCAAACGATTAAATGCAGAGGTAGGCAGCCAGATCGCCATGGTAGGCTCTTCCGTCGACTACTCCATCGCTGCGGATCTTTTTACCGTCAAAGGGATCTTCAAAACCGGTCTTTTCGAATTTGATTCCCAGTCGGCCTTTGTCAATAAATCGTATCTGGACACGGTAATGATGAGTGACAATATAGCCAGTTATTTTACCCTCTACTTCCATGACAATGATAAGATAGATAAAATGACCACAAAGCTGCAAAATGTACTCCCCTCAGGGGTTGAAGCGGTCAACTGGAAAACACTTCTTACAGCGCTCGTGCAGGCGATGCTGGTGGATTCCATTTTTGGGTATATCTCCATCTCCATCTTTTTTATCGTGATCTTTTTTGTGATCATGATCTTTTCTTATGTCAATATCTATACACGTGCCCGGGAAATAGGACTGTTGCGTGCTTTAGGTCTGACCTCTAAAAATATCTTTGGCATGCTTTTTATTGAGATCCTGATACTCGCTACCATCAGTATACTCCTGGGTACCCTCATCGGTGCATCGATTGCCTACTATTTTGAAATCCATCCTATCGTCATATCGGGGATCGCAGAAACCTATAAAGAGTATGGTGTGGTCAGCGATGAAATACCTATGAAGTTCGATCCTTTCACCATCACATGGAATGCACTGACGATCTTCATACTCAATCTTACAGCCATACTCTACCCGATCTTCAAGGTCAATAAACTGACCGCAATGGAGGCAATGAGGTATGTATAAAATAGCCCAACATCTTGCATGGTTAAGTATCTGGAGGCGTAAAACCCGCTCTTTGATGGTCATCATGATGATCGCACTGAGTCTCAGCGGTCTGCTTGGACTTCAGGGACTCTATGATGGAATGATCCTCCATTTGATCAACACGACCATCCGCAGTGACTCTGGAGAGATATCTCTCTACAATAAAGCCTATAGACTGAACAAAACACTGGAGTACAGACTTACTCATGTTTCAAACTATATAGAGGCTTTTTCCGAGATAGAAGCTATTGAGGCTTACTCCGTCCGTTTGGAAAAAGAGGGTCTCATTGCTACGGCACACAAATCTCTCGGGGCGGTCCTCAAAGGTATCTCTTTGGAAAATGAACAGCATTTTGGAGGACTTGATGCCTTCATCACTCAAGGAGAGTACAGCTTTGGGGAAAAGGATCAAAAGGCATTGATCGGTGCAGCACTGGCTAAAAAACTCAACCTGAACATAGGCAGCCGTGTGATCTTCACAGCACAAGATGCGACAGGTGAGATCAATGCTATCTCTTTTCGCATCAGCGGTATTCTCAAAACCGGTAACCCTACGATCGACGACCATGCTGTATTTGTCTCTATGGAAAAGATGTCAAAGTTTCTCAATGTGTATCAGAGTGCAACCCAGATAGCGTTGCGTGTGAAAGATACCCAGAGTCTCCCTACTGTACAAAAAGAGCTGCAAAAACGTTTTCCTGATATCGATGTGCTTCGCTGGGATGAGCTCTATCCACTTCTCATACAGATGCAGGAGTGGATGACTATCTTCAATCTGGCCTCTTATGCCATTGTCTTTGTCGTCGCTGCGCTGGGCATTTTTGGTGTGATGCTTGTCTCTGTTCTGGAAAGGATGCGCGAGTTCAGCATCATGCTTGCCATAGGAACTCCCTACAAAACCGTCAGAAACCAGATCATCATGGAAGCCTCTTTTCTAGGGTTTATCGGTTATATGGCAGGTGCTTTGGGAGGATGGATATTTCTGCTGTATATGTCGACGGCAGGTGTGGATATGCGTGCTTTTGAAGCAGGTCTTGAACTCTATGGCTACAGTGCTGTCATGTATGCCAATATGCATATCTACTATTTCTTTCAAGCTTTTTTTGCTGTATTTTTTGCTACCCTGCTCTCAGTGATATGGCCCCTGCGTAAACTGAAGAAAATCAAACCTATACAAGTCATACAAGGAAAAATGTTATGAAACTAAACCATGTCTACAAAACATTCTACCCTGATACTCCCAAAGAGGTCAAAGCCCTTACCGATATCAATCTTATTTTTGAAAAAGGGGAATTCACGACCCTCAGCGGTGAGTCAGGTTCAGGAAAGACCACCCTTCTGAACATTATAGGCGGACTCGACTCTGTGACCAGCGGAGAGATATTTTTTGAGGGAGAAGAGATATCGGCTTACAGTGAGGAGAAGATGGCTAAGCTCAGACTGCATGATATAGGGTTCATCTTCCAGGCCTACAATCTCATCCATGTACTCAATGTCAGAGAAAATATAGGATTCATCATGAAACTGCTCAAATTCGATCAAAAAGAGATCGATGCACGTATCATGGAACTGGCATCGATATTGCAGATAGAGGATCTTCTCGATAAACTGCCCGGTGAGATCAGCGGTGGCCAGCAGCAGCGTGTGGCTGTAGCGCGTGCGGTCGCCTCACGCCCAAAACTGATACTCGCGGATGAACCTACGGCAAACCTGGATTCAAAGAACAGTGCGCGTCTGATGAATATGCTGCGAACACTCAATGAAAAAGAGCATGTGACGGTCATCTTTGCTTCCCATGACAAATATGTACTGGAACAGTCCAAACGTATCATAGTGCTGGATGACGGAGTTGTCGTTGAAGACCGTTAATTCTATAGCCCTGCTCTGTTTGGCCGTGCCGATCATGGCCATAGAGCATGACATCACCGTAGAGAACACCAACTACACGATCTCAAAGATACCCTATACCCAACAGGAGAGAACACTCTATAACTATAACAGACTGAGACTGACCGATAAGATCAAAGAAGGGAACTGGTTTGCCAATATCATTGCAGATATAGACAACTATTATGGGGAAACCTATATCAATAGCTTCGAGTATCAGTTTTTTCGCTCTATCAATGCAGATACTCCCTTTGATATAGAAACGAATGCCAAAAACTATGGAAAAGGCGAAGTGTTTGGACGGCTGCACCGTTTTTCTGTGGGGTATGCAGATGAAAAACATAATGTGATCTTCGGTTTGCAAAAGATCACGATGGGTGTGGGACGGATATGGACACCCACCGATCTCTTTAACCCCAGAAACCCCCTTGCCCTGGAACCTGACCAGATCTATGGTAACTTTTCTCTCTCCTATACCTATGCACTTGGTACACTTAGCCAAGCAATGGGGGTGGTGGCCAAGCGTCATGACGGCAGTTACAAATATGCAGGAAGGGTCAAAGGGAATACAAAGATCGGGGATATCGCACTGGACCTCTTTTCAAGCAATGATGCCCAAATGATCGCCTATGAGATAGAAGGCAATCTTTTTGATACCGGCATAGAGTGGCGAAGCGAAGGTGGGTACTATAAAGACAAACTTTTAGATAAAAGCTTTTATCAAACCATACTGGGTGTAGACTATGGTTTTGTCAATGGACTGACCGCCATGGCCGAATGGCTGCACTCTTCCAAAATCTATACGGTTGATGAGATACTCAACTTCCAGGAAAGCAGCCTGGGTTATAACCGTCACCTCTCTTCAGACTATGTAGGAGCCTCTGCCTATTATGACTTCAACCTGCTCTACAGCGGTACACTGAGTGTGATCCACAGCCCGGAAGACCAAAGCAGTTTTATCTCACCACTCCTCAACTACAGCATCAGTGACGATGCCTCCGTAGCCATAGGTGCGATGCTTTATACCGGAGATGAAGAGAGTGAATTTGGAAGTGTGGAAAACAGCTATTATCTGCGTTTCAGAGTGACCTATTGATCTTTTGCCACGTTCTTCTAAAACACTTTTCACTCTTTTTGTCTAACCTTCAGACTTTTTGTGTCTCTCAGTAAATATAGAGTTTTCTAAACGCTCTAAAACCAAAAGCTAAAGTATACCTACACTATATCCGCTATGATGTTACTCGTCATCCTCTTCATCTTTGGCTATCTCTGCGCGTATTTGATCCATATCAAGCCCCTTCACATGGGTGATGAGCTTATCAAAAGCTTCTTCAGGCAGCATACCTGCTTGATTAAGCAGGATGATACCATCCCTGCTGACCATCAGTGTCGGGATCGAACGGATACCGTACTGGGCTGATATAGCGGGTTGTTCTTCCGTATTGACCTTGGCAAAGGTGATATCAGGATACTTTTCTGCTACCCTTTCAAAAATAGGGGCAAACTGTTTACAGGGGCCACACCATTCTGCCCAAAAATCGATAATGACTATTTCGTTATTATCCAGTGTTTCGTTAAAGTTTTGTGTTGTTAAATCTATATATGCCATAGTCTTTCCTTTATATGAGGATGGAGTATAGCATAGCGATCATATCTGTTCTCTTAATATTATAACTTGGATAATGAATGTTTATTTCATCTATCCCTCTTCCCAATGTCCTCATCATTTGCCTATTAAAATCTGCTTTTAATGAACATTGCTTGATATTTTTAGAAGAGGATGAAGATAAATAGATACAGTTGAAATATCTATCCCTCCATCTACACATTCTTTTTATTTGTATCCCTATAGCGTACAATATACTTTTCAAGCTCTACAAGAAAGAGTACAGAAGAGGCAACCAACACTATACGCAACCAGATGGTAAAGTCGATCGCTGTGCTGCCGAACAGCGACTGCATGGGGTTAAGATAGGTAAAGCCAAGCTGGAGTATGATCAGTATAGCAATAGCGATCAATACATAACGGTTTCCAAACAGTCCTTCCCAACTAAAGATCGATCCTGTGATATAGCGGGAGTTGAACAGATAAAAGATCTCGAACATGATCAGCGTGTTCACCGCTACAGTTTGTGCATGCGCAATACCGGCACCCTGTGCCATTTCCCAAAGAAAAAGCCCGAATGTCCCACCCATCAAGATCATTGAAACATAGGCAATACGCCAAATGAGATACCCTGTCAGTATAGCCTCATCAGCATTACGTGGGGGTCTTTGCATGACATTGTGTTCAGGTGGCTCAAATGCCAATGATAGAGCCAATGTCACAGCTGTCACCATATTGACCCAAAGGATCTGCACCGGTATGAGTGGCATTTGATGAAAGCCGAATGCAATAGCAGCAAGAATGATCAACGCCTCACCACCATTGGTCGGAAGAATAAAGAGTATGGCCTTTTTGAGGTTATCATAAACGGTACGCCCCTCTTCTACCGCATGCATTATGGAAGCAAAATTATCATCTGCAAGTACCATTTCAGATGCTTCTTTTGCAGCTTCTGTACCATTGTGCCCCATCGCAGTACCGACATCAGCACGTTTAAGTGCCGGTGCATCGTTCACACCATCACCTGTCATCGCAACGATCAGACCATGCTCTTGTAATGATCTTACTAAACGAAGTTTATGTTCAGGATTCACACGTGCATAGATATCAACCTCCAGCACACGTTGACGCAACTCCTCTTCACTCATAGATTCAAGTTCTGTTCCTGTCAGAACATCATTGGTATTCACGAGTTGCAGTTGTTGGGCGATAGCACGTGCAGTGGCACCATGATCACCTGTGATCATTTTCACTCTGATACCTGCTCTGTGACAGACCTGCACCGCTTCAATCGCTTCTTCACGAGGTGGATCGATCAAGCCAAGCATACCCAGCATGATCAGGCCATCCTCCAGATCACTGAATGCAAGTTCCTCCTGTTTATGCTTTGCCGGCTTGGAAGCAAGGGCCAATACGCGCTGTCCATGCCCCGCCAGCTCTTCAATACGCTCCAGCCAGTAATGCTTATCCAAAGGTTGGTCACCATTGAGACTTCTCTGATAGGTGCACATCTCCAAAATACGCTCCGGAGCACCCTTGAGAAAGATAAAAGTATCACATGAATGGTCATGGTGGAGTGTCGCCATAAAACGGTGTTCTGATTCAAAAGGGATAAGATCGGTACGGGGATACTGTTTGGCCTCCATCTCCATATCCAGTCCTGCTTTTAAGCCGGCTACCAGAAGGGCTCCTTCCATCGGATCACCATGTACAAACCATTCACCGTTCTTTTGTTCCAATGATGCATCATTGCAAAGCATTGCAACCCGGGCCACTTCCTGTAAAAGCGGTCTCTCTTCAGTAAAAACAGCTCTGTCTGACAAAGATATCTCTCCATGGGGATCATAGCCTGTTCCACTGAGTTCGAACACATCTTTTGATGTTGCAATAGTAGATACAGTCATTTCATTGCGTGTCAGGGTACCTGTTTTATCCGAACAGATCACTGTAACTGCTCCCAATGTTTCGACAGCCGGCAATTTACGGATGATCGCATGACGATTTGCCATTCTCTGTACACCAATGGCAAGCGTGATCGTCATGATAGCAGGCAGTCCTTCCGGAATAGCAGCTACTGCGAGACTTACCGAAGCAAGAAACATTTCAACAGCAGCGTAATCCCTTACCAATAAACCAAAAGCGAAAGAGATCATAGAAACAGACAAAATAGCTATCGTAAGCCATCTAGCAAACTGGTCCATTTGCCGGATCAAAGGGGTTGTCGCTGATTCCACTTCCGATACCAGGCTGCTGATACGGCCTATTTGGGTATCTGCACCCGTGCCTATAACGATACCGCTGCCTTGACCGTGTGTCACAATTGTACCTGAGTAAGCCATGCAGCGCCGATCGCCTATCACACTCTCCTTGTCCACTGTATCTGTCGTTTTTTCTACTGCTATCGATTCACCTGTCAATGCCGACTCCTGGATCTGAAGCCCCTTTACCCGAAAAAGTCTCAGGTCAGCCGGTACCTTATCACCAGACTGCAAAGTTACGATATCACCAGGTACCAGATCTTCTGCCTGGATCGTTATCTGACGGCCGTTACGTATCACTATGGCATGGGGAGACAGCATCTGTTGTATCGATCTCAAAGCATTTTCAGCTTTCCCCTCTTGCAAGAATCCGATCACTGCGTTAAGAAGCACTACAGCAAAGATCACCCCTGCATCGACCCAATGCTCCAATATAGCGGTCACACCACCGGCAATAAGCAATACATAGATCAATATATTATGAAATTGATAGATAAAGCGTAGAAATGCACTGCGTGTCCGTACTTCAGGAAGCTGATTTGGCCCATACTTTTCAAATCGATTCCTGACTTCATCCTGATCAAGACCATTTTTGGATGTTTCAAGTAGTGTGAAGACCGATCCTGTGCTTTTACTATGCCAATCTTCTGATATCAAAACTGACGCATCTACCTGATTCTTCATCGTTGCACCTTTCCAGAAAGTTATTAGGTTTCCTTAGTGATAAGCCAGTAGGTGACCCCCAGAGCCAAGACAACGGCTGCTGTGCTAAATACGAAAAGAGGGGTGATCGTACCGA
Organism: Sulfurovum sp. TSL1; assembly: GCF_019972135.1. Taxonomy (NCBI): domain Bacteria; kingdom Pseudomonadati; phylum Campylobacterota; class Epsilonproteobacteria; order Campylobacterales; family Sulfurovaceae; genus Sulfurovum; species Sulfurovum sp. TSL1. The sequence goes on from NZ_BPFI01000001.1 coordinate 544,368, forward strand.
AATCAAAAATAATCACTTTACGTGAGATCGCCATTAATGCAGTGGCAACAACCAGTCTGACAGGTATCACATTGCTTTTGAGATAGAGTGTAATGTTTATGAATATCTCTATAGCGATCAGTACGGCAAGGAAGGCACCAAAGGTGGCCAGTATGTCATTGATATTCAAGAGCATAAATGGCGGAGATACCAGACGCTTATACAATACATAGATGACATCACCAATACCCCAAACAATAACCAAAACCATTAAAACTGCCAACACTTTTACTGCCATACGTATGATCTTGTGAAGAAAATCTATAAAGGGATCTTCAACCTTGTCTGTCAATTCATGACCGATCTCTATAAAAGGATTCTTTTTGTTTTCATTATCCATCTGCTTACCCTATATTTCATCATGATAATGCTATCTGCCTTGTACTTTATTGAAAGAACAATGCTCCTCTTAAATATTATAACACAAATATATATGATAGAATAATCTCATGTTAAATATAGGCTCTATATTGTTTTTTGAAGTAGGAAACTATCAAAAATACCTTCTATGAAAACCTTATATATGCATCATACCAAAAGTGATCACCATCACCCCTATACTCAAAAGATAAAAAAGGGCCAGAACCATGCCTATTTTTCTTCCTCCCAAAGCAAAAACAATACCAAGTTTTACGATGGAATTTACAACCGTTGCGATCATGATCCCATACATCGCTGTACGTTCGGATATCTTCACTGTTGCAAGCTGTGATAGTGAAAGTGTGATGGCATCAACATCCGTTATTCCAGATAGAAAGGAGATGATATAGACACCTGAATCTCCAAATTCTGACTGAAAGATATAGATAGAACCGAAGATCATTCCAAACAGCAAACCTAACTTCAGTGCCTGTGAGAGTTCAAGCGGATTGTTGGTCATAGCTGTCTGTTCTACCTTATAGACCTCTTCATTTTTATACATAAATCCAACAAAAACCAATCCCACTATGGTGCCTGAAATATAGGGGAGTGCCAGCGAGCCGGCGAGATCAGAATTGAAAACAGCCGTTTCAGCAAGCACCCTCATATACATGATCGTAGAAGCAATGGCCATACCCCCGGCAAAGTTCTTCAGATAGGTTCTCTCCAATGCATAGAGTTTGGAAAGACTGATGGAAACAGCGGTTGAAGATACAAGACCTCCAAATATTCCGGTCATATATACCCCTCTTTTATTCCCAAGTATCTTTATGGCTATGTAACCGATAAAAGAGATACCCGCTATCAGAACGACCATGAGCCATGTTTTGTAGGGGTTGAACACACCAAAAGGATCGACCATTTCATTGGGGAGCAGAGGCAGTACAACAAAGGTCATCACCAAAAAGAGCGTAGCGGATCTGATATCGGTCTGCGTGATCTCCTGTTCTACCTTAGCAAGCGTACTTTTGATCTCCAGTATAAGCAGCATGATCACTGCGATGAACACAGCATAATCTTCCAAAGAGAGATACATCATCATCCCCAGAATATACGTGACAAATGCTGCGATCTCGGTCGTTGTACCATGTGAATCGCTTTTGACCGTTTTATAGATATAGGTCGCTAAGATCAATGATCCAAATAAAAAAAGTGACACATGCAGAAAGTATGGTATAGATGTCTGCATCCATGCGCTCAGATACCCTAAAAGAGAGATAAGTGTAAATGTTCTTGTACCCGCAGACCTAATGTGTTCTTTACTATGTTCACGCATTTCACGCTGTAAACCTATCATAAAACCTATGATGAGGGTAATGATGATTTTTTTTATGATATCTATTTCCATTTGGTCCACCTGATCCATTTATAAAGCTCTGTCAACATAAATATGGGTAATGCTACCAATACGATGAGACCCCAATCTTTCCATCCCAATGCAGTAGTATGAAGTGCCACCTGCAAGAACGGTACATAGACTGCACATGCCTGCAGTCCAATGGTGAATGCAATGGCCAGTAAAAGCCACTTGTTCGTGAAAAAACCTATGTTGCTTACAGGCTCATCAAGCGAGCGGAAATTGAGTACATTCATCTTCTCAAGGATGATAATGCCTGTAAATGCAACGGTCTGTGCAAGCACCATACCGTTTTGGGGATCTCTTGAAAGATAGTAATGAAAGATCCAAAGTGTTGCCAGTCCTATATAGCTCCCCAACACAGCGATCATAATGATGCCGCGACGATCAAGGATCGGTTCATGGACTGCCCTAGGCGGATGATTCATGATCTCTTTGTCAGCAGGTTCAACCCCCAGAGCAATGGCTGTCATACTGTCTGTGACCAGATTCATCCAAAGGATCTGTACCGGAATGAAGATCAACGGCCCACCCAACAGAACATTGAGAAAGATAACGATGACCTCACCGCTATTGGATGCTAGCAAATACTGTACAAACTTTTGGATATTGTTATATTCCCGCCGCCCCTCTTTTACGGCATTGATAATGGAGGCAAAATTATCATCCGTTAAAATGATGTCAGAAGCACTTTTAGCCACATCCGTGCCTTTTTTCCCCATGGCTATACCGATATCTGCCTCTTTGAGTGCCGGTGCATCATTCACCCCATCACCCGTCATCCCTACCACTTCATCTTTATCTTTAAGGATCTTTACAATTCTCAGTTTATCTTCCGGCCTTGCTCTGGCAAACAGGATTTTTTCATGGAGTACCCTACCCAGAGTTTCATCATCCATTTGTGAAAGCTCACCGGACGTTATCGCTCTGTCTGCATCCAACCCGATATTGTGAGCAATGGAGAGAGCCGTATCCGGGTTATCCCCAGTGATCATAATAATATCAATACCGGCACTCTTAGCCATATGAATAGCTTCAGGGACCTCTTCATGTGGCGGATCGATAATACCCACAATGCCAAGTAGAACCAGTGAGCTTTCGACATTCTCTTCTGAAAGTGTTGTATCAACAGGAAGTGTTCTAAAAGCAATGGCTAGTGTCCTCAGTCCACTTTGGGCCATTGCTTTATAGGCTGATTCGATCTCTTTTTTATACACTTCATCCAATGAAAGTATCGTGCCCTCTTTGAAGATCTGTGTACTTCTTTCAAGGATCACTTCAGGAGCCCCTTTGACATAGGCTGTCAACCCATCTTTTTCATGCACGATAATGCTCATCCGTTTACGGCTGGAATTAAAAGAAAATTCACTGACTGTCACATCACTATCATCGGCATGTAGCCATCCTTTATAGGCCGCAACGACCAAGGCTGCTTCTGTAGGTTCACCGATCACTTCCCAGTCTGCATTCGTTTTTTGCACCTTGGCATGATTGCATATGAGAGCACTCTTTAAAAGCATCATCAGATCTTTGTCATGTTTATAATCGACCCTTTCCCCATTTGCTTCAAAATGACCTGCCGGATCATAACCGCTCCCCGTGACTTCGATCTCTCTGGAGGGAAGCCATATCTTTTTTACCGTCATCTGATTTTGGGTCAACGTTCCGGTTTTATCTGTACATATCGTTGTTGCTGCACCAAGTGTTTCTGCCGCCTGGAGACGTCTTAGAAGTGCCTTTTGCTTTGCCATAGCCTTGATACCCAGTGCCAGGGTAATGGTCACAACCGCAGGAAGCCCTTCAGGTACCACAGCAACAGCCAAAGCAACACCCGTCAGGAACATTTCAAACATATCTTTTCCGAACATCCATCCGATCAGGGCAACAAGTACAGAAATAGCGATCGAATAGATACCCAGTTTTTTACTTAAAACAGCAAGTTTTTTTTGCAAAGGTGTCGCTTCTCTCTTGACACTCTGTGTCATGAAAGCGATCTTTCCAAATTGGGTGTTCATCCCTGTCTGAACGACTATACCGCTACCTCTTCCGTTCACAACAGCCGTACCCATCCAAGCCATGTCCGACTGCTCTTGAAGAGGGGCTTCATTTTCTACACGGTCACTGTTTTTATACACGGATGCTGATTCCCCGGTCAGAGAAGATTCATCGGTCTTCAGATTAAAGCCATGAAGCAGCCTCAGATCAGCGGGAACCCTATCACCGATCTCAAGTAACACGATATCTCCTGGAACCAGCAGTTTCGTATCGATACTCTGCTCTTTGGAGTCACGAAGTACTTTGCATGTGGGATGGAGCATCTCACGCAGAGCCTCAATGGCATTTTCTGCCTTGAACTCCTGTATGAATCCAAGAATGCCATTAAGCACAATGATCACCAAAATGGTCACTGCATCACCTATCTCACCCACAGCTAAAGAGATAGCCGCTGCAGCAAAAAGGATAAGGATCAGTACATTGGTGAACTGCCTTAGAAATACTTTATACCAGTGAGCTTTTGCAATACGGACAAGTTCATTCAGTCCGTATTCCTCAATTCTCTTTTTCGCTTCTTCTTCATCCAATCCGTTTTTTGCATCAGTGCCGAATGCCCGTATCACTTCCTTAGCATCTTTCGTCTGCCATGAAGTACTATTTTGCATGATAGACCTCTTCTCCCCAAAAACGAATCAACAGTGAGAAAAGCAGCGGAACGGTAATAGCGGTAAATGAGGATGCAGCAACCAGTGCCGTAAAAAGTTTCAGGTCGATGATACCGGCACTGTAAAGGAGTTGGGAAACGATAATCTCTGTTGTGAGTCTGGCATTCAGACCTACACCGACGATCAGTGCCTCTCGGAGATGCATTTTTTTCATAGGTACCATCAACAGAACGCCAAAGAGCTTTCCGAATGTGCCTGCCACAAAGAGTACAATAGCCAACAACGGCTCTTCAAGAAAACCTGCTATATCGGTATTAAAACCGACCCAGAAGAAAAAGAGTACGCCAAAAAAACCGTAGCTGAGGGTCTGTGTTGTTTGAGAAAGTATCTCTCCCTTTTGCTCCTCCTGTACAAACATGGGACGCATAATGACCCCTGCCATGATGGCACCGACCACCATACCGAGTTCTACATACTCGCCAAAACCGCCAAACCCAAAAAGAACCACCAGTGAGAATATCATCAAGGTATTGAGGTTTTCAGGTTCCCATTTCTTCATCACACGCGGCATCCAGCGGTAAAAGAGCCAGACGATCAGCATAAAGGCAATGATACCGGCAAAAAGGCCGGCAACACCCCCGTGGCTTTCACCGGTCTTAGCCCCGATCCAGACGGAAACAATACCGACCATAACCACTTCGATAATATCATCGAGTACACCCGCACCGATGATAAAGGTCCCGATGCGTGTCTTGATCATTTTGAACTCATCGAGTATCGGTACGATCACCGCTTCAGCTGTTGGCATTTGTGTCATTCCTATCACTAACGCCACTGCCCAGCCATAGCCGTACACCAGCATGGCAACCGTACCGAATAAGAACGGAAAAAGTGTGTTTAGGACCGTCAACCAGATAATGTCCGGACCTGATCTTTTCATCTCTCTGAGTTCGATCTGCAGCCCAATATAAAAAAGCAGAAACAAAACACCCAGATCAGCAAGAAATTCATAAGTACTTTCAAAGGCAGGAACAAGGTGTATAGATCTAAAAAGTGGTAGGTAACTCAATCCTATCCCAACGAATAACGCTGCTAAAATACTAGGTATACGGAACTTTGAAAGCAGATAGCCAAGCGCATAGGTTAAAGCAAAAACAACAGATAATGATAAAAGCAATTGGCCCAGTTCAATTTCATTCATTGCTGCCCTCAACTTTGATATGTTTAATGTTTCAAATATCGGATAGTTACATCATAACATAAAAAAGGTATCATGACTATAGCCTTTAAGAATAAGTTTAGAATAGCGTACAGATGGTACAATAAAAACAGTAGAGTCAAAGAAGACTTTTAGGGTTTAAAAGAGGAAAAGCCTATGTATACAAAATTATTGATCGTGAGCAGCATTTTTGTTACACTGATGACCGGATGTTTGGAACAAAAAAGTGATGAGAGTAAATTTTATGGCAATGTCGATGTACGTACCGTCTCTTTAGGTTTTAGGGTTTCAGGGAAGATCAAAGATATCTATTTCGAAGAGGGAGAGAGGATCAAGCAAGGGGATGTGATAGCCTCTCTTGATGACAGTCTCTATGAGGAGTATGTCAAACAGGTCAATGCGCAAATAGAAGTTCAAAAGGCAGAACTACAAAAACTTGAAAAAGGCTACAGAAAAGAGGAGATAGAAAAAGCAAAAGCACTGCTGCTTGAAAAAGAGGTCGCTCTCAAAAAAGCCCAAAGTGACTTAAAGCGGCAGGAAGATCTCTTGGCCACGCACTCTATCTCGCAACAAACCTACGATGACCTGAAGGCTGCCTATGAAAACGCCAATGCACTTTACCTGTATGCAAAGAACAGTCTGGAGCTTTTACAGAACGGGTATGAAAAAGAAGATATTCTTGCTGCAAAAGCGCAGCTTGATTATTTGATCGCACAAAAGAACGAGCAGGAGATCAATCTACAGGACACAAAGATCTATGCACCATCAAACGGTACACTTCTTACAAGGGTCTATGAACCAGGATCGATCGTCAACAGTTCCCAAGTGGTCATAGAGATGGCAAAAGATGATCAATACTGGGTGAGAAGCTATATGTCTGAAAGATATCTAGGCATCATCAAACAGGGAATGAAAGCCCTCGTCTATACAGACAGCAGGAAAGGAAAAGCCTATGAGGGCGTGGTGAGTTTCATTTCACCCTTGGCTGAATTTACCCCTAAAAATGTGCAGACCGAAGAGTTAAGAACAGATTTGGTCTATAGGTTCAGGATCATTTTAAAAGAGCATGATGACATGATAAGACAAGGCATGCCCGTAACCATTACATTTCCTAATCTGAGTAGTGAGACAGAGTAGTCCTTATGTCACTGGTTTATGCTCAGAACCTGATAAAATCGTTTCATAGCAAAAAAGCTATAGAGCGTATCGACCTGAATATTTCTGAAAACAAGATCACCGGTCTGGTCGGCTGCGATGGATCAGGTAAAACTACTTTAATGCGTCTTTTAAGTGGATTAATGGTTCCCGATGATGGAACACTTGAAGTGTTAGGTTTATCTATGCCCCAAGATGCACTGAAGGTTCAAACACTCATAGGCTACATGCCACAGAAATTCGGTCTGTATGAAGATCTCACTGTAGAAGAGAATCTTCATCTCTATGCACAATTGCAATCTCTCGATAGACAGCGGCAACAGCAAAGGATCAATGAACTTCTACATTTTACTTCTCTCACTGATTTTAGATCCTTTATGGCTGGTCAACTCTCCGGTGGTATGAAACAAAAGCTGGGACTTGCCTGTGCTTTGATCAAAAAACCCAAACTTCTGCTTCTTGATGAACCGGGTGTCGGCGTTGACCCTATTTCAAGAAGAGAACTCTGGTCTATGATCAAAGCATTGGTGAAAGATGGGGTAGGTATTGTCTATAGTACTTCTTATTTGGATGAAGCAGAAAAATGTGATGAAGTGATACTGCTCAATGAAGGCCAAGTGCTCTATAGCGGTAAGCCTCAGAGCTTATCTGATTCGATGCAAGGCAAAGTCTTTAAACTTGTAGGCGATATAAAAGATAAACGGAAAACACTACAGCTGGCTTTGGGGTTTGAGAGTATAAAAGACGGGGTCATTTTAGGCAATGCGATCAAATTGATCTGTGAGCATAAAAATGATCTGCCTGAACTAAAGGTTATAGAGGCAGAGGGGTGTCAATACCAGGAAGCATCACCGAATTTTGAAGATGGTTTTATCCATATATTGAACGGGAGTTTCAACGGCAGGTCCTTGTTGGCCGAACAGATGCACATGAGTGCGACCAAAGAGGGTGCTCTCATCGAAGCGACCGATCTTACCAAAAAGTTTGGCTCTTTTACAGCGGCATCCCATGTGAACTTCAAGATAGAAAAAGGAGAGATTTTTGGTTTTTTGGGACCAAATGGAGCCGGAAAATCTACGATCTTCAAAATGCTCTGCGGCCTTTTACCTCCGACAAGCGGCGAAGCCAAAGTTTTGGATATAAGCCTTGAAAAGTCCTCTGCAAAAGCTCGAAGCAAGATCGGCTATATGTCACAGAAATTTTCTTTATACGGAGATATCTCAGTACTCGAAAATTTAAGATTCTTTGCCGGAGCCTATGGTCTGAAAGGGGCCCAAAAAGAGAAAAAAATACAAGATATGATCGACATTTTTGGATTAGAAACCTATCAGAAGGTACAATCCAAAACATTGCCACTTGGAATAAAACAAAGGCTCTCCTTGGCATGTGCTGTGATGCATGATCCGGTTGTCCTGTTCCTGGATGAACCGACTTCAGGCGTTGACCCGCTTACCAGACGAGAATTCTGGAATCATATCTATGCCATGGTCCAAAAAGGGATGACCATTATGGTGACCACTCATTTTATGGACGAAGCAGAATTTTGCGATCGCATTGCCTTGATCTACAAGGGACAGACGATTGCTTTGGGGACACCGCATCAACTGATTTCAAAAGTCTCCGAAGATGCGACCATGGAAGATACTTTTATAGCATTGATCAAAAGAAGTGCCGATGCAGAAGTTTAGACGTCTCAAGGCACTGTTTATCAAAGAGAGTATTCAGATCATACGGGATCCCAGTGCTATTCTCATCGCTGTTATACTGCCACTGATACTTCTTTTTCTGATGGGCTATGCCATCTCTTTGGATTCTAAAAATATCCCCGTAGGCATCGTGGTAGAGAAATCATCCAAACACACACAAAGTTTGGTCCATGCCTTTGAGATCTCAAACAGCTTTGATGTCAAACTTGATACGAATACGATAAAGTTCAAGGAACTGATCCAAGAGGGAAAGATCAGGGCTATCATCGTTATACCCGAAACGTTTGAGAAAGATCTGTTGAGAAACAGTGTCAAGATACAGATCATTTCAGACGGTACTGAACCGAATATTGCCGGATATGTACAAAAGTACAGTATGGGTGTCTGGCAAAATTGGGTCTTGCAGGAAGGGCTCGATAAGAAACAAAAGCAAGCAGCTATCACCATTGATACAAGATACTGGTTTAACTCTCCCCTTCTTAGCAGTTATTTTTTACTTCCGGGTTCCATCGCGATCATTTTAACCCTGATAGGCATACTGCTTACCGCATTGGTGGTTGCAAGAGAATGGGAAAGGGGAACCATGGAAGCGATCATGTCCACACCGATCAGCATCTTTGAGTTGCTTCTGGGTAAACTGCTGCCTTATTTTGTCATGGGTATGCTCTCCATGGTGATCTGTGTGACCATCACCTTAACGTGGTTTGAGATACCCTTTAGAGGTTCCTTTTGGCTTCTGGCCATCACTTCTGCAGTCTATCTTTTCCCCGCACTGAGTATCGGTCTGCTCATTTCAACTTTGGCAAAAAGTCAGTTTGTCGCAGCACAGGCAGCGCTGATCATAGGCTTTTTACCGGCATTTTTGTTATCGGGTTTTATTTTTCAGATCAGCAGTATGCCTTGGTGGTTACAATACATTACCAACATTATCCCTGCGAAATATTTTATTGCCATACTGCAAACACTTTTTTTGAGCGGCAACATCTATGAAGTGATCTTGCCAAACCTCATGGCAATGCTTCTTTTGGGAAGTATCGTATTTGCCGTCATAATGAAGATCACACGAAAAAGGCTTGACTGATGTACCAGCTCTTAGCCCTGATCAAAAAAGAATTCTTAGCCATATGGAGTGATAAAAAGTCCAGGGCGATCATTATCATACCTCCTTTAGTTCAGTTATTATTGTTTTCATTCGCTGTGACGTTAGAGGTGAAGAATATAAGTTTGGGTATCCTGGATAGAGACAACAGCGTACAAAGTCAGGAACTTGTCAGAAAATTATCCTACAGCAACACCTTTACACAGATATACAGGCTTCAAAGTGAAAAAGAGTTGACACACTACATAGATACACAAAAGGTCCTGGCCACACTCTATATACCGCAAAACTTTTCAAAAAAGTTAGATTCGGGAGAGCCGACTTCCCTCCAGATCATAGCAGACGGGAGAAAATCAAATACTGCACAGATTGCACAAGCCTATATCCAACGTACCTTCCTTTCCCTCTATCCATCGAACGACATCATGGTGAACAGAAACTGGTACAACCCCAATTTGGATAATTTCTGGTGGATCGTCCCAAATCTCATGGGAACCTTATCGATGATCATAGCTTTGATGCTTACTTCACTTTCCGTTGCCAGGGAAAGAGAGCTAGGAACGTTTGAACAGATCTTGGTCTCACCTATCTCCCCTACTGTATTGATCTTGGGTAAAACCATTCCTCCATTGATCATCAGTATGATCGAAGCAAGTGTGATATTTTTCGCAGCAACCACCTTTTTTGGTGTACCGTTTATGGGGTCTTTCGCTCTCTTGTATCTGGGATTGTTCGCTTTTTTATTATCGATCATAGGACTTGGCTTGTTTATATCGTCCATATCCTCTACTCAACAGCAAGGAATCCTTGGGGCCTTTGTCCTGGTCGTACCTTATATTTTGATGTCAGGTTTTGCGACCCCTGTGGAAAATATGCCATCCTGGCTCATACCTGTAACAGATTTCATCTCTTTAAAATATTTCTTACTGCTTTTAAAAGGCGTGTTTTTAAAAGATATCTCTTTTGAGATAGCCATAACGCTGATACTCCCCATGTTCGCTTTGGGTATCGTATCGCTCCTGTTCGCTTCATGGATGTTCAGAAAAAAGGTTACCTAAGATCTATCTCTGAAAAGAGCCTAAAAAATTTAAAGATCTTTACTTCTGCCTCGTTTCCATCATCCTTTGTTTATATTGTGCTTCAATAGTTTATCTCATTTCTCAAACTATCAAATCTCGCGTATTTGGATTATACGATACATATACCACTCCAAACATATATAAAAGTCTAAAATAGCTACAATATCTGATGGCAGAAACATATATAAGACATATAACCAACAGCTACTTAACATATATGGCAAGTGGATATGCAGCCCAAACTTATACGAATGGGGAAAACATATGATGTCACAGATCAGACGGTATTTCGTGCTACAGGATAAGCAGTGACATTTATCGACTTACTTATCCTGGGTTCCGTCATCGGCTCCAACAATCTTGCCGTGGCGCTGTCGCTCGGCGCTATGGGGCAAGCTGCACGCCGCTTTCGTGTGATGTTGGTGTTCGGTATATTCGAATTCGTGATGCCGTTACTGGGCATCGGACTGGGTGCCGCGACTGCGCGTGTGGTTGGACTGCACACGAATGTTATCGGTGCCGTGCTGCTGATCGCCTTGGGTCTCCTGACAGTGCTCAGCGGCATCCGAAACCGCCGTCAGGACGAGAAACTGGCAAAGCAAATCACGCAGTGGAGCGGGTTGGTTTTTCTCGCCCTGGGTTTAAGTATTGATAACGTCGTCGTCGGTTTCAGTCTCGGCCTCGACCGTGCAGAGCCGCTGGCAGTGGCGACAACCATCGCTTGTTTCTCAGTGCTGTTCACCTGGATCGGCATGAGACTAGGTCACGAGTCCCGCCGAGGCTGGGAACAGATATCGAAGATCGGTGCCGGCATACTCCTTGTAGGCTTTGGTGCAGCAAATGGTATGGGGTGGATATAATACCCCGGACAATACGGATCTTTATTCTTGACCATACACCGTGGGAATAAAAAAAATATCATAACTCAAAAGAGAGGTTTGCAAATACCCCTTCGACACTTTGTGCCGTTTTATAGCGAGTCTGTAGTACTCTTACCTTTTTGGTCTTCATATCGCATATGGCTATACGGAAGCTCATACCCATTTGCGGCTCAACGATGCAGATGATCTTCCCTTCATACTCACGTGTAGCGTGGATGATACCCTGCAGTTTTGGGAAAAAGTATTTTGGATAGCTCAGCGGTGTGATCTCTACGATCTTTAGATTATCGCGTTGCTTAAGGGTATCTACTATAAGCTGAGCATCTTCCAGGCTCTCGAACTGTACACACCAGTCATCAAAAACCTTATTGAAATGCTTTAGATCTTCATCTAAAAAACCTCCGGCAAGTGATTGTATAGCAAAAATTCCCATTCGTTCTATCCTAATTATTAAGGCCGGAATTTTAACATAAATAGTTGGAGATCTTGTTACAAAGGATCAATAAAAAAGAGATCAAGCAATGGGTATAAATACAGTTCTTTATCCCTCATGCATAAAATTTTCTGTCTTTATACTATAATGTTTTACATTATTAAAGATCAAAAGGAGACACAAAAATGAATATTAAGATACATCGTATTTATGATGATGACGTGCCGCAGGGATATCACGTTCTTGTGGATCGATTGTGGCCACGAGGCGTGTCAAAGGATGAAGCTGATCTTGACGGTCACTGGAAAGATTTGGCTCCAAGTAACGATCTGCGGAAATGGTTTGATCATGATCCCGATAAATGGGATGATTTCAGAAAAAAATATCTGAAAGAACTGAGCAAGCATAAAAAACAGGCAAAAGGACATCTGGAAGAGGTAAGTCAGGAAACTCTCATTCTTTTATATGGTGCAAAAGACAAAAAACACACCCACGCTCATGTCTTGAAAGAGTATTTAGAAAAGCTGAAATAAGAAATTGTGACTAAAAAGACACAATATTATCTTATTTTACTTTTTTTGCTTTTCCCGTGTCATATCTTTGACACCATCGACATTGATCGGTGTAGACCATTTTGCATCAAATACCGTTTCCATAGACTCTACCTCCCCTCTGATATCAGCTACCCTCTGTCTAAGCTGCGCATGCAGCTGTTTATAGCGTTTGTCACTGGCTAACAGCTCTTCTTCCTTTTGCATTTTCCATCGGTGTCGGCTTAACGCTTCCACAACTTCAGGTGCAACAGATTTCAATATGGCTGATTCTAGGAGTTCAGCTTTGTTTTCTACAACGTTGAGCTCTACTCCCAGGGTCTGTCCTTGATTGATCCAGGCCTGGTTTAGTTTGTTTTGTTTATTGGTACTGAGGGTATAGGTGGGATAATGGGAGACGATATCCTCATAACCGCTTCCAAAAAGCACCGGGATGGCAGTAAACTCGATATCAGGATTGATGAGGCCCAGATCATTCTTGACCTTTACGGCAAGGGAGTGAAAGATGGATTCTCCGGATGGATCATAATCAGTAATGGCTATAAGATAGGCCCTGTTATGTTTTGCCGTTCGGTTAAGATATTCGGCTATATTCACCGACTCGAAAGAAGGGATCTGTCCTGTACTGCTGTATACACCACACAGTAAAGCTTCAGACAATACCTCGGTACTTCGCGTCGGCTTTTCGGTAAAGAGCACGATGGGAGTATTGTAAGTATGGGTGTCGTTTCCAAGTCCCTTGGTGATCACATTGAGCCGACTGTAGATCGTTACATCACCATCCAAAAAAAGTTCATAGAGATACTCACCGATCAGGTGGTTGACATAGATATCCCACTTATCATCGGGCATGTTTTTGAGATGTTCGATATCACCCTTGAACTTATACCAGATGTCTCTGATATTCTCTACGGTTTCGCCTGTCTCAAGAAACCTATCAACATAGGTGGTAAGTTTTTTTCGGATACCTCTGTAGTGTTTCATAGCTTGACCTTTACCCATACGAAGTTAGCATTATTATACCAGTTATTAGGTATTCAACAATACAAATGATAATTTTTATTATTTAGATGTAAGTTTAACAAATATATAATGACTTATATAATTTATAAGGAGAATATATGAATATGTCTAAAATCATTGCTGCTTCCATCGTAGCATCATCTGTGTTATTTGCCGGATCATTAGCTGAAAAAGCAAAATCAATGGGGCTTGAGGCGATCCCTACAGACAAAACTGAACTGTCTAAACTGACCGATCCAAACGGTACGATCACAGCTGAGAGAGTTGAACTTGGGAAAAAACTATACTTTGAGCCAAGACTTTCAAAAAGTGGACTGATCTCCTGTAATACCTGCCACAACCTTGGACTTGGCGGAGCTGACGGAGCACCTGCGGCCATAGGTCACATGTGGGTAGCAAATCCGCACCACCTTAACTCTCCGACAGTTTACAATGCAGTGTTCTATGAATCTCAGTTCTGGGATGGTAGAAGTCCTCATCTTGAAGATCAGGCACAAGGACCTATGCAGGCAGCACCGGAGATGGCTTCACCGGCTTCATTGGTCGTAGAGAGAATCAACTCTATTCCTGAGTATGTCGAAGAGTTTAAAAAAGCATACGGTGCGGATGTAAAAGTTGATTTCCCAACGATCACATCAACGATCGGTATCTTTGAGAGAACCCTGGTCACACCATCAAGATACGATGACTTCCTCAATGGCAAGGAAGATGCATTGAACGATGCTGAAAAAGAAGGTCTGCAAGTATTTATGGACCAAGGGTGTACATCATGCCATAGCGGTGTAGCACTAGGTGGGAAAATGATGCCATTCCCAATGATCAAACCATATAAATTTGCCAATGTAGGTGACTTCAAAGGTGACAAGAACGGTATGGTAAAAGTACCGACGCTTAGAAATGTGACTGAGACAGCGCCATACTTCCATAACGGACAGATCTGGAGCCTTGCTGAAGCGGTTCAAGAGATGGGACGTACACAGCTTGGTAAAAATATCTCTGATGAAGATGCTGCGAAGATCGTAACATTCCTGAAAGCATTGAAAGGGGAAAAACCTGAGATCGTTTATCCACAGCTTCCGGAGAGCACGGCAACTACGCCTAAACCTGAGTTTAACTAATTAAACATGTTGTTACAGAGCAAGAAGTTCTTTCTTGTTCTGCAGCTATACATTGATAATACTCTTGATCTCATCAAGATATAACAGTTCTTTTTCTGCCAGTTTATCAGACAGCGCAGAGATCTCTTTCTTATGGGTTTGAAAAAGTTTCAACACCTCTTCCTCTTTTTCTGTAATGATCTTCCTTACTTCATCATCTATGAGTTTGGCAGTCGCCTCACTGAAGTCTTTTGGCATTGCCATTTCACGTCCGAGGAAAACATGATCTTCACCTTTCTGATAGTAGACAGGTCCAAGCAATTCACTCATACCCCATTGACTGACCATATGGGTTGCCAAACTTGTAGCCTCTTTGAGGTCATTGGCTGCACCTGAAGAGAGGTCACCAAGCAGGGTTTGCTCCGCTGCCCTTCCACCGAGCATCACTCCGATCTTATCGAGCAGATAGGCTTGAGGAAAGTTTTTTATATCTTTAAGAGGCAGCTGTTCTGTCATCCCCAGTGCCTGCCCTCGAGGTACGATAGTGACCTTTTCTATAGGGTCTGCGTGTTCAAGCAGCAGTGCAGCCAACACATGACCGCTCTCATGTATGGCGACTCTCTGTTTATCCTTTTCATCCAGAACAAACTCCTGTTCTACCCCCATTATGATACGGTCTCGCGCATACATGAAGTCATCCTGTGTGACATACTTTTGTCCTTCTCTGGCTGCATGCATAGCTGCTTCATTGACAAGATTGGCGAGGTCGGCACCGGAGAAACCGATGGATAGTTTTGCTATCTTTTCCAGGTCTATAGAGTGGTCTATCTGAACATTTCGTATATGAATGTTCAGTATCTTTTCACGTGCTTTGACATCCGGCAGGCTCAGTGTGATCTTACGGTCAAATCTGCCCGGTCTCAACAATGCATAATCCAGGACATCAGGACGGTTGGTCGCTGCAATGACCACGACCTGCTCCTCTGACTCAAAACCGTCCATCTCTGCTAAGATTTGATTGAGTGTCTGTTCTTTTTCATCATGTCCCCCGCCTACACCTGCACCTCTGGCACGCCCGACAGAATCGATCTCGTCGATGAAAATGATCGCAGGAGCTTCTTGTTTGGCTTTTTTAAATAAGTCACGTACCCTCGATGCCCCTACCCCTACGAACATTTCGACAAACTCGGAACCGCTGATTGAAAAGAAGGGTACCTCCGCCTCCCCTGCTACGGCTTTGGCCAATAGGGTCTTTCCTGTACCCGGTGATCCCATCAGCAAAATCCCTCTGGGAATTTTGGCACCTATTCTTTCATACTTCTCAGGGTTTTTAAGAAAGTCCACCACTTCATAGAGTTCGATCTTTGCGTTTTCAACACCTGCAACGTCATCAAAGGTCACAGATACCTTTTGTTTCTCATATTTTTTGGCCGTGGACTTCATAAAGTCAAATACACCTCCACCCATACCGCTACCGCCTAACTGTTCTTTTATACGTCGTGAACTGTAAAATATAAACCCTAAAAAGATGAAAAGTGGCAGCAACATGAAAAAAGAGAGCCAAAAACTTGACTCTTTTTGTGACTTCACATACATCTCAACCTGGTTTTTTTCCAACAGATCTAAAAAAGTTTTATCTTCAAACGGGGGAAGTGTTGTTCTCAGATAACCTGGTTTCCTCCCTATATCGCCTTTTAGGGTAGCCAGAACCTGATCTCCATCGATCCGTATCTCTTTGATAACATTTTCTGCAATTTTCTTTTTAAAAGCATCGTAGGAAACCGTTTGACTCTGTTTCTGTGCGGACATATAATTGTACAATTGAAATCCCAGCATGAGCATGATAAGTATGACCCATATATTGGTAAATGGATTGAATCCAGGAACGTCTGTCGGCTCTTTTTTCATCTCAACTCCCATCAGAAAATTATCTACTATACACTTATTGTACCAAAATTCATAGAGAGTCATATTGTACCGATCATAGGTCTCATACGGAGAATTCACACTTATTGGCTATAATACGAAAATAATCACTATGAAAGAAGGCATTCATGCACGTTTGATGCATGAAAAAGGTACCCTTATGAGCAAACTTGACCTTAGAGAAGCAAAACGTTTTTTACCCACGACCAGAGAAGAGATGGATGCTCTTGGATGGAAACAGTGTGATGTGATACTGATCTCTGGAGATGCCTATATAGACTCCCCTTTTATTGGTGTGGCTACGGTTGGACGTATGCTTGAAAAACTGGGGTATAAAGTCGGCATCATCGGTCAGCCAGATGTCAACAGTGACACAGATATCAAACGTTTGGGTGAACCGAGACTCTTCTGGGGTGTAAGCGGAGGGAGCATTGACTCTATGGTGGCGAACTATACCGCCACCAAGAAGTTCAGAAACTCTGATGACTACACACCGGGAGGCAAGAATACCCAACGTCCGGACCGTGCAGTACTTGTCTATACAAATCTCATACGAAAGCATTTTAAAAATACGGTTCCTATCGTACTGGGCGGTATAGAAGCTTCTCTTAGACGTGTTACCCATTATGACTACTGGAGCAACAAGCTGAGAAAACCTATACTCTTTGACTCTAAGGCAGACATACTCATCTATGGAATGGGAGAGCAGGCTATCCGTGAGCTTACATATGCTTTGGATAAAGGCGTGGACTGGAAAGATATACGCGGTGTCTGTTACATCAACAAAGAACCTGTGGAGAGTTACCACCAGCTTCCCTCGCATCAGGAGTGTCTGGATGATAAAGAGAAGTATATAGACCTTTTTGATCTTTTTTATGACAACAATGATCCCATCGCAGCCAAAGGTCTTTGCCAAAAGGTAGATACCCGCTACTCCATACAAAATCCGCCATGTGATTATCTGAATGAACCGGAGATGGATGAAGTCTCTGCCCTGCCGTTTACCAGGGAACTGCATCCGTACCACAGACCCGAAGGAAAAGTAAAGTGTCTGGAGACCATCAAGTTCTCCATTATGACGCATCAGGGGTGCTGGGGAGAGTGTAACTTCTGTGCCATCGGTGTACACCAGGGACGTACGATCCGTACACGTTCAGAACAGTCCATCGTTAAAGAAGCCAACCAGTTCAAAGAGTATAAAGACTTTAAAGGGATCATCTCTGATCTTGGCGGCCCTACGGCAAATATGTACGGGTATGAGTGTAACAAAAAGCTCAAACTGGGTACCTGTGACCATCAGAGATGCGTCGATTCACGCCATTTGTGTTCATCCATGAAACCGGACCACACCCGTGTGATAGGCATGATGAAACAGGTACGTAACATCGAGGGGATCAAAAAAGCATTTGTAGCTTCAGGGATACGTTATGACCTTATCAATGAAGACAAACGTAAGGGGTATTCTTATCTCAAAGAGCTGGTTGAGCACCATATCTCTGGACAGATGAAAGTCGCGCCTGAACATACCCAACAGCATGTGCTTGATCTTATGGGAAAACCAGGCAAACAGACACTCATAGACTTTAAAAGACTCTACGACAAACTCAACAAAGATATGGGGAAAAAGCAGTACCTGACCTACTATCTTATCGCCGCACACCCGGGTTGTGAAGAGAAAGATATGCATGAACTGAAACGTTTTACCACCGATGAACTTAAAATGAACCCTGAACAGGCACAGGTCTTTACCCCGACTCCCGGAACCTACTCCGCTGTGATGTACTACACAGAGATGGACCCGGTCACGCGCAAAAAGATCTTTGTAGAGAAAGATATGCACAGAAAAGAGAAACAAAAAGCCATCGTTCAGGCAAAAACAGACTTTAAATCGGGGTTTGCAAGTTAATGCCTAAAAGACCCATCTTCATCACTGACCTCGACCATACATTTTTACGTACAGATCTGAGTATCAGTGATTTCAGTACAGAGATTTGGAATACCAAAAGTAAAGATGCCATTCTCTCGGTAGCCACAGCAAGAAGCTTTCAAAAAACCCGTGACTTTTTGGAGAAACTCCATCTACATGCGCCTATGATACTTTTGGATGGTACGATGATAGTCTCCCCGGACAAGAAACTGATAGATCTGAAAACCATCAACAAAGCACTGGGTGATGCCATCGTTGAAGTAGGTTTGCAGTTTGGTATAGACCCTTTCATTATAGGGCTGAAAGATATGCAGCTCAATGAAGCATTTTTATACCCGAGAAAACTCAACGAATATCAGAAATTTGTCCTTAAGGGTTACAAAAATGATCCCCGTCTGCAGTTCAACCCCGAAAACAAGACCATGGAATTGAACCTGAAGATCGTTTACTTTGGCGACAAAGAAACCTTGGAACCGCTTACTGTAAGGCTGAAAGAGGTCTTCAAAGATGCCATAGAGTGCAAACTCTCTCCTGAAAAATATTCAGACGGCTACTTCCTTACGATACTCCACCCTGAAGGTGACAAAGCGCATGCCTTGAAAAAAGTCATGGATTATATGGAACGTGACCCTTTGGATGTGACCGTATTTGGTGACTCGCTCAATGACATAGGAATGTTTAAACTTGCCGGCACCTCTGTAGCCGTCTCCAATGCCCTGGACGAAGTAAAAGCCCTAGCGGATGTGATACTGCCACATACGAATGATGAGGATGCAGTGGCTCAATATTTGAAGGGTAACTGATAGACAGTTAATTCTCTATCCCAATTCAAAAGTAGATCAAAACCTTATAAAGTTATATATTGAGCCACTTGCAGATTCAACATCACAAAGTGGCTCTATTTTATAAGGTTTTCAGAAGTATCCTTGCACTCATCAATCTGTTTTGTTCTCTATTTTGTCACCGGCATCTTCTATCGCGTCATCTGCTTCGTCTAAAGCATCTTCAGTATTATCTTTTATGTCGCTTGCTACATTGTCAATTTTTTCTCCAGCCTTTTCTGCTGGTCCTTTTTCTTCACATCCTGTTATCATAAGTACTAATGCAACGAGTAATGACCCTATTAATATTTTACTTTTCATAATTTTCTCCTTTTAAATTGTTTTTAATATCCGATGCAGAACAATCCACTTCGTTTATAATCTTCGACGTCCTGTAATCCAAAAAATTACCGCCATTATCAATCCTACTACAAATAGTATCCACGCAATATTTGTTGCAGTACCTGCGATTCCTGAAAAACCTAACACTCCTGCAATGATTGCAATAATCAAAAACGTCACTGCCCAACTAAGCATCAATAACTCCTTTAATTTTATTGTATTTATCTAAACTAAATTTATTTTAATTTAGAAACAGCTGAATCTATTGCGTCACCCATAGTGTCTCAATACCTGCCTTCAGCTTATCAATCTCTGTACTCCACTGATCCAGTTGTGACTGAACTTATCTTCATAACTATCTTTCATACTCATAATTAATTTTCTTTTCAAGATTTACTTTATACTCAGATTCTAATAATTCTATAAAAAATAAAATTATCTTATTTCTAATTATAAGTCTGACAGTATTTAATATATAACTATTAGGCTAAAATTTTCCTGAAAGCTAAAAACATGGGATATTATTTCTTAATGATTAGTGGAGTCTTGGTACAATATGGTTGTTTAAAACGATATCAGCGCATACTATAAAACCATGTATTTACTAACTTTGGTTTTCAGTATTTCGGCTCTATAAAAACACCTATAATGATGTTGTATTCATCAGGGACACTAGGTAATCCTTCTCATGTCTTTTTTTATGAATTTAGTTCTTTCATCTGTTTCACGGCAACGGTTTCGGAAGCATCTGGCAAGAGATTCTCACCTTCCTTCATCGGTTGTGCCTGCCGTGCCTGTTCCTCGATGACAGTAGCCTCGCTGGATAATCCGGCTTCCGCTTTCGTGGACACCACATCGAGTTCTTCATGCCGCGCTTCAGCTGAGAACCGTTTCCCCTGTGCAGCAGTATGCGCCTCTTCCGGTTTACCCTCAAGCATGGTGACGGGGATACCTTGAGGGAAGACAACCTCTCTAGCCTCGTCTGGCATTGAGATGCCATGTTTCTGAAAGGCACGTTTCACCAACCGGATCACCGAAGAACGTACTTTCAACCAACTGTGTTCACGTCCGTTGATCCAAAAGTAGACCCGCAGGTTGGCTGTAGATGTCCCCAGACTGTCTGCCAACACTGCGGGTTCAGGATCGTTCAGAACAGACGGGTGGTCCAAGAGGACCCCTAGTGCAATCTCCTGAGCCTCGTTGATCGCATCGTCATAGCCGATGCCGACAACAAAGTCCTCGCGCCGGTTGGCATTGGTAGTGAAGTTGTAGATGGTGCTCTTGTAAACGCTGGTGTTCGGTATCTGCACGAGATTTCCATCGAGGGTCATCAAGATCGTGGTGCGCATATTCAACTGCTGTACGTAGCCGGTCACGCCGGAAATCTCGACCAAGTCGCCGGTCTCAAACGGTGACTGCATACTGAGGAAGATGCTCGCCAGGAAATTCTCAGTGATATCCCGGAATGCGATACCAACGATCAAACCGATCAAACCGGTCCCGCCGACCAGCGTCAAAGCCAATTGTGTCAGGCCGGAGACTCTCAGAATGAGATAGAGGCCGCAGAGAACAACGAATCCACCTGCCGCACGTGCGATCACTTTTTGCAGGAGTTGGGTCCGAATCCGTGGGCGCAGCAGCGTTTGGACACCATGCGTTGTTAGCAGGGAAATGCCCAGTGTCAGAGCCAGAATGAGCAGTGCAAGCACAAGGAAAGGCAGTGCGTGAAAGAAGTCGCGCCATAATAGCATTACATCGCTCCACGGTTGGCTGAAATCCCATATCGACTGCGGGGTCACCTGTAACCGGTTGACCACAGCGACAACATCCTGCGTATTATGGGCCAAATCGCCAGCCCATTTCTTCAGCTCATCGGACTCCACTTTGCCATTAAGAAAGACGATGCCTTCCTCTACCCGGACTTGTGGCTCGGTAAACCAGTCGGTGGCAGCCAGAACGCGTTGAAGTCTCTTGCGGATCTCTTCATCGTGCGCGACGGGTTTTACGTCCACCTTTGCTGGTGCCAAGGAGAGCTCTTCTTTGGCAGGTGGTGTCAGCTGCTGCGTTTCGACGGCCTTACTGACTGGTTCCTGCGCCATGACAGTCAATGACTGCACGCATAATACAGAACCAAGCAAGACTGCCCTCAGAAATAGGTTATAAAAACCACGAGACAATCGTTTCTTGGAAACACTCTTGATATAAGCGCCGAACTTGGAGTACATCGTAGGCAACCACTGACTCGTACATTTCGCACCTCCACAAAAAAACGGTACCTTCCTGCCATGAACTGTAACTACCATACCGAAATTCTCTAAACGGGTTTTACCTGGTATTTTCCTTTTCACTTTCACAACACTATTCCTTTTCTTTCTCAACGTGCCAAAAAGGCGGCTTTGAGTGCTTCTCTCACCTCAGACAGCCGCTTTTCTAACTGATCTTGATCATGTTCGGATTCGATGCTTCGATCGACCAGGTCAGAAATATACTGCACTTGTTCATCAAGTGCGTGTAAATGGCTCGGGCTGACCGTGATATTGGCGATCGTACCGATGGCGCCGAGCATACGCGCCATGATGGCAAAGTTGCCTGCGGAGCTACCCCTAATCTGATCGAATGACTCGGCCAACATGCCCTCAAAGGTCGGAACGATGGCAATCACGCGCAGCGTTTCTTCCTCGTAACGGTGCGATGATGGAAGTTGCCGACATGCCAGCCGGGTCAGAATCGCTGTCAAATAATCCACACACATGACCGCTGTCGAGGTATCATTGACACCGGGCGATAGTGCCTTCAAGGCCATATCCACGATCTGCCTGATACCGAAAGCAGGGTCTTGTTCAGCCGTACGATGGCGACCAATACTGTAAGCCTCATTCAAGGCAACAATTGTCTCCTGATCTGGGTGGTACGTCAGGGCGAGTGATACCAGTGCAGTATCTTGCACAACGAACGAGCCGATACCGTACTCCATCCGCACGAGGATTCTCTTGTCCTGCGCGAGACTCAGAATGGCATCATGATCTATACTCACTATGTAGCCGCTCTTCTGCGCAGGCACCGCGTACCATGTCCTCTCATCCAAAGATGCAAGCTGCTCGTTTCCTTTATCCTCAGCTTTATTGGCGTTGGATTCCTCTTTTTCCGGG
Source organism: Sulfurovum sp. TSL1 (assembly GCF_019972135.1). Taxonomy (NCBI): domain Bacteria; kingdom Pseudomonadati; phylum Campylobacterota; class Epsilonproteobacteria; order Campylobacterales; family Sulfurovaceae; genus Sulfurovum; species Sulfurovum sp. TSL1. The sequence continues at coordinate 567,252 of NZ_BPFI01000001.1, forward strand.
AACAACCGATCAATGGATGCGTTGGTTTCCTCTACAACTGAGGGGAGGATGCTGGAAACCTGGATCGACAAGGCGATGTGATGAATGAAAAAAATGAGGATGGCAATACCGGCAAACACCAGAATAAATGCGAGAAAGACAGACAGGATGGGCACAAATGGCGCATCCCCAGTACGAATAGCGTGCATCACGATCAAACAATAGACGAAAATTCCGGAAAAGGTCCCCAACGTGACCTGCGTGACATGACTACTCATGAAGTTTCGCAGAATACGAGAGGTATATTGGCTCGAAGCCAACGTCAATGCCAGCAGGGTCATAGAGAACGTGATGCCCATAACGGACATCATTGAACCGGCAAGCGTCGACAACATATCCCGCGCGCCATCCGCCCCGACCCCAAATATCCGTGGCCACTGGGCCAGCCATCTGTCACCCCCAGCGTAGTCTACTTGAATCAACACTACTGCGTAGACAACGCTGCTTAGAACGATCAGAAAAGGTAAAAACCAGAAGCTTGATCGAAGATTAGACCAAAACAGTATTAACGTCCTGCTGATAAGGTATATTCCAAGAAGAAAACTGACAGCACCAGTAATGTAGAATGTCATTGCTTTCTCTGTATCTGAACCTGTCACAGCTTGTGGTATTTGTAAACCGATAGAACCGGATAATTGATACCCCCATAATGCAAGGCCAAGACCTATAACCATTAGGCCAATACCAATCATTTTCATTGTAGTTCCTGAACCCATTGCCATGCTAACCCCTTATAGTTGAAAGAGACTAAATAGTTTGTATCGCAGCTAACAGTTTAATTCATGAGACCCGTTGTTTTATAATACATTTTTATACCTATAATGTACCTAAAAAATGACTTGTTTTAAGATTACATCTCTTGTCTTTTGTTTTGAAAATGAAAACCCAATATTCACCTTTGTTACACGGTAATCATAATCGATCAAACCTTCTCACCATAACCATTAAAAAATTTAACATACCAAAATGTATGATCTGAATAAAAAAAAGAGCCGCATAGTCAAGCTGAACAGCCCCCTGCGTTCTCATTGAAATCTAAATTATTTCGTACCACTTTTCCTTTTTAATATCATTTTCTAAGCCATATAAATATTAGATACATGAGTAGGGGCATCAAAAAGGTTTAGTTGATCATTCTCATATGAGACCTCTAATGTGAGAATTTTAACAGAAATTATCAAGTTATTATTGGTCTAGTTTATCGGGAGGGGTACACAACCACTCAACGGTGGTCTATCTGGCCAAGACAGGCATTGCATAAATCAGTGGTTTACATCAATCATTATTCTATGAAAATCAAAACCTTATAATCTAACATTTTTTACAAGGTTTTCTGTCATATCTTTTATCTATAAAATTTGTAGTATATTTTATTGGGTATTAATATTTTTAATGGAATTAATATCAATACCGATTCATCAACTGCGCATTTAGAAGCTCCAGTCTCTCCGGTGTCCCTATATCAAGCCATTCGCCTTCATAGAGTTCTCCTGTCACTTTTCCCTCTTTCATTGCCGCTCTCAGTAAAGGAGCTAATGCAGATTTGCCATAGGGCACGCCCTCAAAGAGTTTTGGTGAGTAGTAGCCTATACCTGAAAAGGTATAGGCTTTTGCATCCACCACTTTGTTGTTGACCAAAGCAAAATCTCCTTCAGGGTTATGTTCCGGGTTGGGCACAAGGACTAAATGTGCCAGAATACCTTCTGCGAGCTTTCTATGGTCTTGAAAATCATAATCGGTCCATATGTCTCCATTGACAACTAAAAATGGTTCATCCCCCAGTAATGGCAGCGCTTTGACTATACCCCCTGCACTCTCAAGTCCACCCTCTTCCTGTTCGTCCGAGTATGTGATATTCACTCCCCACTCTGACCCGTCACCAAGTGCTTCAGGGATTTGATATCCCAAGTGTGCAATGTTAATGACTATATCGGTATATCCATCATGTGCAAGACGTTCTATGTGCCATACTATAAGAGGTATACCACCTACTTTAAGTAAGGGTTTGGGTGTGGTGTCAGTCAGTGGTCTCATTCTTGTTCCTGACCCTGCGGCAAGTATCATACATTTCATGGTAGAGTATCCTTTTTTGTGGTATATCAGCTATTAACTAGTACGTTTATTAAAATATCCTCATCGTAACAGGTGCATCTTTAAACTCACCATATTGTGATTTCAACAGTGCGATCAATCCGTCCAATTCCGGGTACTTTTGACCCACTTCCAAGATATACTTCAAGGTCAAAGGAATATCCTGCAAGTAATTCTTTTTCCCGTCTCTTATGGCCAGTCTGGCAAAGATACCGAGTATCTTGATGTGACGCTGCAGGCCCGTAAAATCAAACCAGCGTATAAATGTCTCATCCTCTACATCTAACCCCTTTAACTCTTTAAAGAGCAAGATGAGTCTACGTAGCTCTCTTCTATCCAGTTTCACATAGGCATCACGGAGCAATGAGACCAGGTCATAGGTTAAAGCCCCTTCTCTTGCATCTTGAAAGTCTATGACCACGATCTCGTCATGACTGTCCAACATCAGGTTGCGTGCGTGGTAGTCCCGATGCACAAAAATACCTTGCGGTTGGCTCAATACCTCTTTGGCTATCAGAGAGAAACTCCCCAGAAGCATACGCCCCTCCAGACATTCAAGTGTCGTATCCAAATATGCTTTGAGGTACCACTCTGTCATAAGATTCATCTCTTGGAGCAAAAAACTTTCATCATACGGTTCTAAACCTTCTGATGAAGTGGTTTGCAGCTGAACCAACGTTTCTATGGCTTTGTCATAATAAGGTCTTGCATCCACACCTTCCACACATTTGTCCAGCAGATGGGTAGAGCCTATATCCTCTAAAAAAACAAAACCTTTTTCAAGATCATATGACCTTATGGTCGGTATACGTACGTTAGCATCCGTGAGTCTTTTGCCCACATCCATAAAGCTGGGTAGACTCTCTTTTGCCGCAGAAGCATCCATCACGATGCCTCCGTCACTGTTTGTTAGACGATAGTAGCTTCTAGCACTTGCATCGCCATGTAGGCTTTGAAGCTCCGGCTCCTCTATACCCAGTGACGCTAGCCACTCTTTTAAAACATTATGCATATATACCTCCCAGAACTGCATTGTCACTTGCACCCGTGACGTCCTTTAAATTGACCTTTTCATGATGCACACGTTTGTATGCAAGCCATGCAAAGGTCATCGCCTCCATCTCATCTGCATTCGTTGCCAGTGTGACTTCAATGTTTGGTATAAGCGCTTTGATACGCTCTACCAGGAAGTTGTTTTTAGCCCCGCCGCCACAGAGTATGACCATATCTCTGTTAAAACGCAGAACTTCGTTACTTATACTCAATGCCGTAAATTCAAGCAGTGTACGCTGGACATCTTCCGGATTATGTGTCGCGCCTGCAAGGTGACCTTGCAACCATGCTTTGTTAAACTTCTCTCTGCCGGTACTTTTGGGGTATGACGCTTCGAAGTAGTTGTCTGACATCATACGGTCTAAAAGTCCATAATCGACTCTGCCTGTCTTTGCCCAGGCACCGTCTTTGTCGTATGCGGCAGCCTGATGCTCAGCGATCCACAGGTCAAGTAATGCATTGCCACAGCCTGTATCATACCCTATAAGCTTGTCACCCAGAACGGTGATATTTGCCATGCCCCCGATATTCACAATGGCGATACTGTTTTTAATATTATTGAATATAAATTCATGGAATGCCGGTGCAAAAGGGGCACCCTGACCCCCCAATGCGACATCTTTACGTCTGAAGTCTGCTACCACAGGTATACCTGTTCTTGCCGTCAGAATATTGGGGTCACCCAGCTGCATAGAGAAAGGATACTCACCTGTTGGGGCATGCCACAAAGTCTGTCCGTGTGAACCGATGGCTTTGATACTGCTTGCATCGATGTTCTCTCGTATCAACAATGCACCTACCGCCTGCGTAAAGAGTAAACCCAAACGATGGTCTAATTCACCTAAAGTTTCCAAGGTACTTTTACTCTCTATCATCGTTAAGATATCTGATTTGAGTTCTAATGGGATCGGATACTCCAAAGCGCTCACAAGGGTACATTCAGAAGCATCTATCTCACACAGTACCACATCCACACCATCCAAGGATGTCCCGGACATAATGCCGATATAACGTTCTTTAGCCATGTTCTTTTTCCTTTGTTATCATCATCATACCAAAAGAAACCACAGTTCCTATAAGGATCTGCCATGAAAATCCAAGTTTGAGATCAAGCATTGTTGCTAGCGTATCTCCCAAGACATAGGGCTGAAGTAAAAGCACGGTCATAAATCCGCCCAGCAGTGCCAGTGGAACAGTCGTCGCACTCCCTCGTTTTGTGAAGATCGCTGCACCATAGACACCTAAAAGGCCTGTATAGGCAAATGCCATCACACCCAGTGCGAAACTAAGCAACGGCAGTTCTGTATACCGCTGCCAATAGTAAGAGACCATAGCCATGGCTGAGAGGGCTGCAGCAAAGAAAAGTACAGCATTACGCCCTGCTTTGACAAAGTGCATCTCATCTACGTTGCTCCTTTTTTGTTTCCAAGGTTTATAGAGATCTTCTATGGCTACAGAGGACATGGCACCCAGGACAGAGTTGGAACTGGACAAGGCAGCTGCTACAGCTCCTACGGTCACCAGTCCTCTCATGCCCTCTGGCATCTCATGTAAAATGTAGTACATAAAGATCGTGATCTTTTCTCCATCAAACTTTTGTACTACTTCTGTACTCAGACCTGAAAGTTCAGGATGCTGGTAAAAAAGGTAAAGAAGCAGACCGATCATTAAAAAAAGCAATGCAACAGGGATCGTCAGGTAGATACTCATCATGAGTGAATTTTGGGCTTCTTTCGTACTTTTACAGGTGAGCGCTCTTTGCGTCATGTCCTGATCCAGGCCATAGGCAGCGATATTCAGTAGCAGCCAGCCGCCAAGCAGGGCCCAGACAGAAAAACCGCCGGAGATCGACCAGTCAAGCAATCTGAGTTTGTTATCACTCTGCAGGGTCGATACCATGATGGAAAAATCTGTATGCATACTCATATAAAGGTAGATGAGTATCGCGATCCCTGCTCCAATATAGGTCACAGCTTGAATAATGTCAGAGAAGATGATCGATTTCACTCCGCCAAAGTATGCATAGGCCAATGCACCCAGCATCAATAGTGAGATAGATATAGCCACATGTGTCGGCGTAATGTCCAGGAAGAGTATCATAGAGATAGCCAATGCACCTATGTAGAGCCTTGCACCAGAAGCAAACAGACGTCCAATAAGGAACATCATACCCGCTTGCTTTTTTGCATTTTCACCGTAACGCTTTTCAAGCAGTTCATAGACCGTCACTGCTCTGATCGCATAAAAACGGGGGATCAGTACTTTAGCGACAAAAAGGACAGCAAAAAAAGCAGAAATGTAGAATCCTATGAAAGTAAGATCTTTCCCGTATGAGTACTCAGGGCCGCCAAGAAAGGTAGCAGCTGACTGTGAGGTAGCCAGTACAGACATCGCTGCAGCAAACATAGGAACAGAGTTTCCACCTACAAAATAGTCACGAGTGGACTTGACCTTTACTCGACTTAAAAGTACGGACGTCACGGTTAATACTAAAAAATATGCAAAAAAGATCCCCCAGTCAAGGGTGCTGAATGCTGAATTCATCATTCCCCTTTAGGCGGCGCTTTGAGATCGAGGCATTTGACAGCCTTTCTGATATCGGACATAAACTTTTCTCCCGGGTCAGACTTCACTGTTCTGTACCCTTTGTCTTTTTCCAGCCATAAGGATGTACGCTCCATCTGCTTATACTCATGATGTCCTATAAGATACTCGATCGTAGGATATTTGGCTTTGAGGTATAAGACGAGGTCAATGTTCGCCTGTCGCTGTGCCGGGGTCAGGTCATCTATCTTGTTCCCCTTTCCTCCGATATTCTCTATGCCGATACTTGAGTAGTTCAGTCCTATTACGTGACGGGCCATCCAATTTTCCGGCATTAAACGGTAAATGGTCCCGTCTCGTGCCACCATGAATTGTGAAGATACATTCAAAGCTGATGCTTTCATGATGTCTTTTCGGTCAGAAAGGAGTTTCTCAGGCTGCAAGCGTTTAAACGATTTGTCAAAATTCATCTCCGCTGTCCAGTGCAATACGATGATCTTTGGTGTGATCTCGATGTCTTCAACATTCATGCCGTAATGAGACTTGATATACGCTTTCGTCATAGCGATACGGTCAGGTCCGAAATCTATGGTTTTATCGATGATCCGGAGTGGTTGTATAGGTTTTGTGGTGCAGACTGCAGGTTTTGCTTCTTCTTTTCCGCATGCAGTCAAAGAGAGAAGTGCAAGAGAGAGTAATAGTGTTCTTATCATGAAATAAATCCTCACTTCCAAGTAGCGTTATTCTATCGGATCTTGGCTAATGTTTTCTTTTTCTTTTAGAAGGACCCAAACAAGGATCACAAAAGGAAGTCCCAAAGAGAGTATATAACTGGGAATATGCAACAATCCGTGTCTATTGAGATATAAAAAACCCAAGATAAGCAGTGCATAGGCACCTAATCTATAGAAAGAGAGTGCCGCTTTGGTGTCTTTCATGGTTTGGAAGACAGTTCGTCTGTTCTCTTTGCCTTTCTTCTTCTCTTCTTTGATCGTTTGGGCCAAACTCTTCTCATCGACCTCTTCATCTTCACTGTAAAGGTCATAGGGATCTTCAAGCTTATCGATCACATCTTGAGTGTCATCCATGGTGACAATATTGTGTTTCACACGGGCACTGACCATACGTCTATAGCTCACAATCGAAGCTATCATGACAAGTGAGGCAGTGATATACCCTATTTGTGTATTGTAAAGGACTTTCATATCAAAAAATATAACAGAAATAAATAGCAGTAAAATATCGACAGTAACGAGTACCGTAAAGATCTTACGGTTCATACTATGCATCATCATCCTCAGCATCATATTTGTCTTGCTGTTCTTTTTTATAGGTATATCTTGGATCATTGGCCAGTTCATCCAACGACTTTTTCTGCTTCGCATACGCTTTGTAGACATTGGAGATAGCTGCACCGATACCGATGAATACACCGATCCAGAGTGTCCATCCTACACCCGTAAGATTACGTAACCCCAGTCCTATTCCTACACCGATAATGACAGCAACAACCATGGAAATGCCCAGACTGAGTCCGTCTGCAGCATCCACCACTTTTTTGAATTTTGGTTCTTCCTTATTGTTTTGCATTTTTAGTCCTCATGATTTAAAAGTGTAGTATAGCCAATTGGTACATAGAGCATGGTTTATAGTAAAGTTTTTCTTGCTCTATGCTGCACCTGCAACTCTTTGCCTTAGTATGACAAATCAATAAACAGAAAGATGTACTCTTCTACTTTAGGTAGAAGCACGGTTCCGTGACCATCACCAGAGAGTATGAGTGTAGTACCTGCTATCGCTTTTTTACCGTATTCAAGCGCATTCACGTTCGCACCCAATGGATCATTTTTAGTAGCCACGAAGTAGGTTTTTGTCAGAGAACTCGAAAGGGCCATATCACTTTCAGTGTTTGTTGATCTCCCTGCAGAAAGCGTGATAAGTGCTTTTGCATCATAGTCATTCAGCACAGGGATCAACGATGCACCACCCAGTGATGCACCAATAAGGTAGAGTTGTTGCATATCCAGGCTTTTATCCTCTTCTATCATCTCCAGCCAGGCTATGAGGTCCTGTGGTATCTTGGAGAATCCCACTTTGGGTGCACTTGCATCAAAGGCTGCTCTCACTTCACTTGTGTTTTTAGGCAGTTGTACGCTGTTCTCTACACCCTTTTGCATGGTTGACTTTCCATGACCACGGAGATCCACACTGAGTGTCGCCATACCTTTCGCATGTAATCTCATCGTGAGCATATCCCATGATGTATGGTCCGAACCGAACTGGTGTGCCAAAAGTATAATGGGCGTAGGTTTCGTAGTATTTTGAGGTTTTTCCAGCCATCCGTGGAGTTCAAATCCATCTTCGGTAGTCAGTGTGAGTTCAGTAGCAAAAAGAGGTAGTATAAGAACCAAAGAGAGTAGAAACTTTTTCATGATATTTCCTTTACAAAGATCATAATTTTGTTGGCTGTTTGATCAAAGTGATATGAAGTGTGATCTAGGCTATTTCAGCCATCACTTCATAAGCCGCCTTGATCGTCTCATCTATCATTTCATCTGTTGTAGCTGCACAGATAAATCCTGCTTCAAATGATGAACATGCAAGATAGATACCTCTGTCCAACATACCTTTATGGAATTTTGCGAACCTTGCCGTGTCATTTTCCAATGCATCATCGAAGTTTCTCACTGGCTTATCGGAGAAGAAGAAACCGAACATACTGCCTCTTACATCGGTCACTAAAGGTATATTTGCTGCATCTGCAGCTTTTTTGAAACCATCCATAAGTTTTTTAGCCCTATTTCCAAGAGATACATATAATGAAGGATTGGATTTGAGTTTTCTGAGACTGGTAAGACCTGCTGCCATCGCCACAGGATTACCTGAAAGTGTTCCTGCCTGGTAGACCGGACCTTCAGGAGACAGGTGTGCCATGATCTGCGCCGATGCTCCAAATGCACCCACAGGCATACCTGCACCGATGACCTTACCCAGGGTCACCATGTCCGGTTTCACACTTGAAATACCTTGAGCCCCTCTCAGTGAAGCTCTGAATCCACTCATCACTTCATCAAAGATAAGCAGAGCACCATGGTTCGTACAGAGACATCTGAGTTCTTCCAAAAATGCTTCATCCGCAGGTACAAGTCCCATATTCCCCGCTATTGGCTCGATGATCACACAGGCAATTCCGTCCGGAGACTCTTCAAAACATGCCAGTACGGATTCAATATCATTATAGGTTGCCAACAGTGTATGTTTGGTGAGGTCAGCAGGCACACCCGGGCTTGATGGAGAACCGAATGTAGCCAGACCAGAACCTGCCTGTACAAGCAAAGAGTCCGAGTGACCATGATAACATCCAGTAAATTTGACAATATTTTCTCTGCCTGTAACACCACGGGCCAGACGGATAGCAGACATCACGGCTTCCGTTCCCGAACTGACGAAACGTACCTTGTCAATGCTGTCAAAAAGCGTCACGATCTCGCTGGCAAGTTCTGTCTCTATGGTCGTAGGTGCACCAAAACTCAATCCTCTTTTGACTGCTTCTATGACTGATGTTTCGATCTCGGCATCTGCATGACCAAAGATCAGCGGCCCCCAACTTTGTACATAGTCGATATATCTGTTCCCGTCAATATCAAAAAGATATGCACCCTCACCTCTTTCTATGAACGGTGGTGTACCTTCAACTCCTGAAAATGCACGTACCGGAGAGTCAACACCTCCGGGTATCACTTTATATGCTTCTTCAAATGCCGCTATACTTTTGTCATATGCCATGTTATTAATCCTCATAATGTATAATTGCAAAGATTATACACTAAGGGCACTTAGGGCTTTATACAAGGAGAGTATCATCAGAACGCTGAAAGGATTATTGCTCTCTTTATTGTTACATTTACTCATCTTGCTGCTTTTTATTACAAACTGGAAAGAGATCATCTCCTTGCCATCTAAGGGAGAAGAGAAGAAAATAAGCCTGAATCTACAACAAATGGTCATACCTCCTGCACCTAAACCAAAACCCGTACCTAAACCCGTAGTCACTCGGCCTATCCCTGAACCTATCATTCAAAAACCAAAAGAGGCAGCAGCGGAACCTGTAAAGAGAAAAAATTTAGATGAGAGTAAAAAGATCTTTACACAGCAGAGTACAGAAGAGAACAATGTCACTAAAAATGTGCCAAAACCTGTTCAAAAGATCGTGAAGAAAGAAGAGAAGAAGAAAGTCGTTAAAAAGGTACCTAAAAAACGTGTAGTGAAAAAGACACAACAATACAGAAAACCTAAACGTTCGAGTGATCCTCTTGCCAATGCACTCATGGGTTCTGGTACATCGATGTATCCTTCACAGCCAAGCCGACCATCCTCCTCAGGCAGTTATAGTGCAAGAATGATCAATCAACTTTATGGTGAAGAGTTCAATACCTACAGTGAAACGCAAAAAAAGTTCATCAAAAACAACCTGGGAACCATTCACTCTATCACGCAGCGTACACTCACCCGAAACGGCTATCCGGAGGTTGCAGTGCGTACAAGGCAGCAGGGGACCAACGTCGTCTCTTTTTATCTTCATCCAAACGGTGATATCTCAGATCTTAAATTAAAGACACATATAGGCCATCAAGCCTTGGATCAAAATACTTTAGACGTGATACGTATCGCCTATAAAGACTACCCTTTACCCAACAAAAAAACGAAGATCGTTTTTTATGTAAGGTATAGCATCTATTAAAATTGCTTAAAATGAAATTCTTCATTTGAAAATAGTGATAAAAAAGTGATACGCATACGCACAACATCACAAATTCATCTCCATCTTCTTCATTTATTATAATATTTGAAAATTCAAATAAATAATGATATACTGAAAAATAAACTAATTGGAGAGAAGATATTATGTCAAATGAAGGCTATCATGAACCAATAGATGAACTTACAAATGAAACAAGAGATATGCATAGAGCAATCATATCACTAATGGAAGAGCTTGAAGCAGTGGATTGGTACAACCAAAGAGTTGATGCATGTCAAGATGAAGAGTTAAAAGCAATACTTGCACACAACAGAGATGAAGAAAAAGAACATGCTGCTATGGTGCTTGAATGGATTAGAAGAAAAGATCCAGGATTTGACAAAGAGCTTAAAGATTACCTTTTCACGGACAACCCAATTTCTCATACATAAAATACATCATAAGTAAGAGGTGAAAAACATGAAAAATATATTTAATATTATATTCTCTGGAGTTCATCTCTTTGCATCTATAATTCTTATAGTCCTCTCTCTAGTCATTATGGAATGGTCTGTTTATGAGGTTATTTCCAGCACAGAAGATCAAGCTGGATTTATTCCTTTGATGCTTCGTTCCGTAAGTGCAATAATAATATCTGCAGCTATCCTTGATGTTGCACAGTATATGATGGAAGAAGAGGTAATTAAGGATAAAGAGCTTCGCTACCCTACAGACTTTACTGATCATGGTATCATCAATTTTGATTGTGGCTCTTGGTATCTATCAAAAACTAAACGCGTCAAAGATACGACGTAACTTTAATCCAAATAAATGGAAAGGAGGTGAAAGCGATAAGTCCGAAACATTAGGAGTGTAAGATTTACATTAATCACTTTATTAATAGGAGAAAAGTCATGAGCATGAAAAAAGAATATGAACAGAAGCTACAGGCACAATTGGACGAGTGGAGTGCAGAGATCGACAAACTCAAGGCAAAAGCAGACAGTGCAAAAGCCGATGCACAACTTGAATACTATAAACAAATTGATGAGCTGCGGTCTATGCAGGATACTGCCGCCAGTAAACTTACTGAGCTTAAAGACTCTAGTGACGATGCTTGGAAAGACCTTAAAGCAGGCATTGAAAGTGCGTGGGACTCTCTCGGTAATGCAGTGAAGTCAGCTACTTCGAAATTCAAGTAAAAATCATACTTGATCATAACTAACAATTAAGGAGATTACAAATGAAATCATATATCCATACATTGATGTTAGTCGGCATACTTGGTGTTACTTCATCCTGCTATGCCCAAACGGAAAACGCTAACACTTCAGACACTAACACTTCAATAGAAGAAGTTAAGAAAGAAAGTCAGGATTTGCTTCACGCAATCAGCTCATATACTGCTGATAAAAAAGATGAGGCAGTTCAAAAAGCAAAAGATGGTCTGGATAACCTGGATGAACGTATCGATACACTGGAGTCTAAGATTGATAAAAACTGGGATGAAATGAGCGAGACAGCGCGCCAAGAAACTCGTGAGAGCATGAGAAACCTGCGTAAACAGAGAAATAAAGTTGCCGAATGGTATGGTAGTATGAAAACCAGTTCAGCCGATGCTTGGGAGCATATGAAAAAAGGCTTCTCTGATGCCTATAAGGTCCTTGAAGATGCCTGGGAAAAGTCTGAAAAAGAATTTGAGTCCAAAGAATAAACTGGCCTAATAACAGTTTCAGATCGGAGGGATTCAACCCGCCGACCTGTTAATAAGTTTATTCAATGCGTTAAATTCTTTTCCAAAAACTTGTTACTAGTTCTTCCGTCCCTTGAAGTAAAAGAGGATTCTTATCTGCATCTAACCATTTTATGATCTCTTGAATCTCACTTTCTTTCATCACCGTACAGCCGGCTGTAGGTACATCCTTAATATGAATAAAAATGCATGATCCAGCACCCTTTACAGCCCCCTTTTCATCTATATGGTTATGATCTACGACAATACCATACTTGTAGTAGTCTTTGGGGAACTTCATATGTTCTTTGCTTTTGTAGTCAACATTTACTTTGGTACTGTCTACTATTTTGTTGTAATACTTAGAATTGACATCATCCACACAATGGTCTGTCTTTTTGTAGACTTCATAAGGGTATTCTGTATCAAAAGGTGCATACCCGAAGGCTTGTTTGAGTTTGAAGATACCTGCCGGTGCTTTTCCATCACCCTCTTTTTTAATGATCTGTGCATCTTTAGGTACTTCATGCAGTCCTATGCCCCATCCTAAACCGTTCCTGCCCAGTTTGATATCTATCTTATTGCCTACTTTTTGCCAACTTGTATCATGCAGTTCATAACGTTGTAAAGTCCCTGTAGATGCAGACCAGTTTTTTGTTGTAACGACCAAAAGTTGTTTTGTCTGAGCCTGTAGCGTGATCAGTGTGACACATAGTGCAAGTACAATCTTCATGTGGTATAATCCTTCTATGGAATATGGAATAGTATCAATAGCAATCCCGTTGCTGACAATCATTTTAGCTATTATAACCAAAGATGTGATCGTTTCACTCATGGGCGGTATCTTTGCAGGTTTCCTGGTTCTGCATGCCTATAACCCTATCGATGCGTTCATTGCTCTTTTTGATGGTATTATCCAACTTTTCGGAGAAGCGTGGATCACAAAAACCCTTCTCTTTATCGTGATGGTCGGTTCCATTATCAGACTACTCACCCTGAGCGGAGCGGTAGATAGTTTCGTAGTGTATCTGAGCCAAAGATCCAAGAAAATAGACTCACCCACAGGAGCGATGCTGCTTGCCTATATTATCGGTGTCATTATCTTTATAGAGTCCTCTATCACTGCACTGGTTGCAGGTACTGTGGCTAAGCCTCTGTGTGACAAGAATGGCGTCAGCAGAGAAAAACTTGCCTACATTTGTGATTCCACCTCTGCACCGATCTGTTCTCTCATCCCACTCAATGCATGGGGTGCCCTGCTGTTAGGGCTTATCGTAACGGCCATCGACTCTCAGGTGATATCAGGAGATGGTGTCTCTTTACTGATCGCCTCGATACCTTATAACTTTTATTCGCTCTTTACTCTGGCCATTGTTCTTGCAGTTATATTTTTAAATATTAATATCGGTCCGATCAAGAATTCAACGCCTGTTCCCTACGTGGTTCAGCATGATGAGACAAAGATCGAAGCTACACCCTATAAGATGCTTTTGCCTATTTTGGTGATGGTATTGATGGTTCCGGCTGGCCTTTTTCTCACAGGAGAAGGTGACATTTTTAAGGGTTCTGGTTCCACTTCTGTCTACTACGCTGTGATCATCACTTTGCTGTTTATCTATCTCTATTTTGTACCGACTAAAACACTGACGCACAAGAACTATTTCATAGGGTTGTATGAAGGTATAGGGGACATGATACCCGTAGGATTGATCATGGTCTTTGCCCTGCTTATAGGAAACGTGATCGGTGATCTTGGCACGGCCAAATATTTGGCTCATTTGCTTACAGGGAACATCTCACCTGTACTCATACCGCTGCTTATCTTTTTAGTGGCAAGTATCACGGCATTTTCGACCGGAACCAGCTGGGGTACGTTTTCCATTATGATGCCTATTGCTTTGGCATTGGGGGCGACGATGGACCTGCACATTCCTTTGGTCATAGCCGCTGTCATCTCGGGAGGTATCTTCGGTGACCACTCCTCGCCTATCTCTGATACGACCATTATTTCATCCATGGCGGCGGGGTGTGACCATGTAGAACATGTAAGAACACAACTGCCTTATGCGCTTCTGGGTGGTCTGTTGGCATCAGGGGCATTTTTAATAGCAGGATGGCTTACCGTATGAATCTATTAAAAAAAGGCAAATCATGAGCACTATACAAGGAAACATTCAATGAAACTTCTCGTCTCAGCCCTCGAACCCTCATCAAACCTGCATTTAAAAGAGGTACTGAAGCATACACACGATGTTGAACTGCTGGGTATCTTCGATAAAAACATCAAAGAGGGTACACCGCTTTATGACATCAGTGAAATGGCCATCATGGGTGTGGTGGATGCCATCAAAAAGCTCCGCTGGTTTTTTAAAGTGGCTGATGAGATGGTCGAACTCGCCAAAGAAGCAGATAAAGTACTTTTAATGGACTCTTCAGGTTTTAACCTTCCTTTGGCTAAAAAACTAAAAGAGAAGAACCCGGATAAAGAGATCATTTACTACATCCTTCCCCAAGTGTGGGCCAGCCGTCCCAAACGTGTAAAGAAGTTGGAGCAGTATTGTGACAGACTGCTTGGCATACTCCCTTTTGAGATAGCCTATTACAGTCCGGGTAAAGCAGAGTATGTAGGACATCCGCTACTGGACGAGATTGATGTACACAGGATTGAAGCTGAGACAAAAGGGTGCATCGCATTCATGCCCGGAAGCCGTAAAAGTGAGATAAGCCGTCTTATGCCTATCTTTCTTGAACTGCGTAGAAAATTCCCGGAGATCCGTCCTCTGCTTGTCATCCCCCCTTCATTTTCGAGGAACAAGATAGCCAAACTCTACAAAGGCAATCGTGAGTTTGAGATCGTGCGTGATACACATGAAGCCCTTAGACGTGCAGAGTTCGCCTTCATATGTTCTGGGACCGCCACACTCGAAGCAGCACTCATCGGTACACCTTTTACACTGGCCTACATCGCAAAGAAGGTAGACTTTTTCATAGGGACAAAACTTCTGGGCATCACACAGGTAGGCTTGGCCAACATCATACTCACCCATTACAATCATACGACCTTGCATAACGAGATACTCCAGGAAGAAGTCACAGTTGACAACTTGCTAAAAGAGTACTACAATACCGACCGTAAGATCTTCGCGCAAAAAGCTGAAGAATTAAAAACATATCTTTCTCACGGCAGTTCCAGGAACGTCGCGGAAATAATCATGTCGCAAAAATCATAATGGAGTCATCATGCTAGTACACATCTGCTGTTCCGTCGACAGTCACTACTTTTTGCAAAAACTCCAAACAGAGTACCCGGAAGAAAAATTGACAGGGTTCTTTTATGATCCCAATATTCATCCCTACTCTGAGTACTACTTACGACTCCTCGATGTCAAACGCAGCTGTAACATGCTTGGTATTGATCTCATAGAGGGGGAGTATGATGTGGAGAACTGGCTTGAGGCGGTACGCGGCTTGGAACATGAACCCGAAAAAGGCTCTCGCTGCTCTGTCTGTTTTGACAGACGTTTTGAGGTTTCCGCACAAAAGGCCAGTGAAATAGGTGAAACAAGCTTCACCTCTACCCTGCTGACTAGCCCTAAAAAATCACTCAAACAACTACAGGCTGCAGGTGATGCATTGGCCCAGAGGGAAGGTATAGCTTTCGTCGCGCCTGACTACAGAAAAGCTTCGGGGACCCAGGAGCAGAACATTTTGGCCAAAGAGGATGCACTCTACCGTCAAGACTACTGCGGATGTATGTTCGGTCTGACTATCCAGCGTGACCAGCAGGATAAACTGGCAGATGAACTCTTTGTACCGCTCTCGAAACAGATACAGCCTGAATCCATTGAAGAACGCATTGAAATGTATGAAAAACGTTGGGAAATGGAAGAAGCCAAACTTCCCCACAAGATCGTCAAACAACGCTTTTTGAACTGGCGTTTGATGATGGGCCTTATGCGTGTACGCAAAGAGGTCGTTCCTGCACACTTTCTGCCCTACTCTACACTCAAAGGTGAATACACAAGAGGAAAGATAGAGTACCAGATCGGTGAAGTACACCATATGAACCGTGATGAGGTACGTTTCATCACACTCAGTCACTACAATGAACTCGCAGGTACCGACTACCAGACCGTCACCGAACTCATCTATGCTCCTCCGGTTTTCAGTAAAGAACTGGAAGTGCGTGCAAAACTTGCTGTCACACCTTATGATCTCTCTATTGTCATGGTCGTTGAAGAGATACCCAGCAACAAGATAGAGATCATTTGTCAAAGTAAGACCTACAATGACGTTAAAGAAGTATTGATAGAACTATAAACCGATTTTTACCAACTTTTCGATAAAATAATCCAATTTTAAAATAAAGGTTTATACATGCTTTATAACGTCGTGGACATTCAAAATATATTACCACATAGATACCCGTTCTTACTAGTAGACAGAATTACTGAACTTACTGCGGGTGAATATATCGAAGGTCTTAAAAATATCTCTATCTCTGAACCTGTATTTCAAGGACACTTTCCTGGTCATCCTATCTATCCTGGTGTGATGATCATTGAAGGTATGGCACAGGCTGGTGGTGTATTGGCGTTTAAAAGTATGGATCTGGCAAGCCAGGAAGAGATAGAGAATAAAGTGGTATACTTTATGAGTATCGACAATGCAAAGTTCCGTGCGCCTGTTACACCGGGGGATCAACTGGTCTACAAGATCAGTGTGATCAAGAATAAAGGTGCCGTATGGCAGCTTGATGCAAAAGCATATGTGGATGACAAAGTGGTTGCGCAAGCTGAACTTAAAGCTATGATCGTAGATAAATAGGTCGTTTGATGTCTTTAATACACGCTTCTGCAGTCATAGAAGATGGGGCCATCCTCGGGGAGAATGTCTCTGTAGGTCCTTTTGCATACATCGGCCCGAATGTCAAAATAGGTGATAATACCACAGTGGCTACACATGCTGTGATAGAAGGCCATACGACCATAGGTAAAAACAACCGTATTTTTCCACATGCTGCCGTGGGTACGATACCGCAGGATCTGAAATTTGCCGGTGAACACGTAGAACTCATCATAGGTGACAACAATACCATCAGAGAGTTCACACTGCTCAACCCGGGGACCCAAGGCGGAGGTTCTGTCACCAGGATAGGTAACGGGAACCTGCTTATGGGATACGTACATTTAGGGCATGATGTGATCCTTGGAGACAACTGTATCCTTGCAAATGGTGCAACACTTGCAGGTCACGTTGAGTTAGGCAATCATGTGGTGATCGGTGGACTGACCCCTGTGCATCAGTTCGTACATATCGGTGACTATGCGATGATAGGAGGAGCCAGTGCTTTATCGCAGGATATTCCTCCTTTCTGTCTGGCTGAAGGTAACCGTGCGAGCCTGAGAGGACTCAACCTTACCGGCTTACGAAGAGCGATGGACAGGGAAGAGATCAATGCCCTCAAATCAGCCTATAGGGAACTTTTTGAAGTGGGTAAACCACTGCAGGAAGTCGCACAAAGACTTTTTGAAAGTACAAGCTCTGAAAATGTAAAACAACTTTGTGAATTTATTATGACCTCTAAAAGAGGTATTCCGTTTACACGGACAAAAACGAATGAGGATAAATAATGACAAGAAAAACTTGCAGCTTTTGTGAAGCCCAGGAGAGTGAAGAGAATCCACTCATCGCCGGTGAAAGCGCCTATATCTGTTCAAACTGTGTCGTCTCTGCCTATAAAATTCTCTTTGGAGAAGAAGAACAGGAAGACGCGCAAGCAGATTTCGGAGCACATACGCTCTATACGCCAAAAGAGTTGAACGCACTACTTGATGATTATGTCATTGGTCAAGAAAAAGCGAAAAAAACACTTTCAGTTGCTGTCTATAACCACTATAAACGTATTTTCAAAGATGATGTGCAGGATGATACACAGATCGCAAAATCAAATGTACTTCTCATTGGACCGACCGGTTCAGGGAAAACACTTTTGGCACAAACGATCGCCAGATTTTTGAATGTGCCTATTGCGATAGCAGATGCAACCAACCTCACAGAAGCTGGGTATGTAGGTGAAGATGTGGAAAACATTCTTACCAAACTTCTTATGGCTGCTGATGGTGACCCGCAACGTGCCGAGCAAGGGATCGTCTTCATCGATGAGATCGATAAGATCGCCAGAATGGGCGAGAACCGTTCTATCACACGTGATGTTTCCGGAGAAGGTGTACAACAGGCCCTCCTTAAACTCATCGAAGGTTCAGTCGTGAATATTCCGCCAAAAGGCGGACGTAAACACCCTAACCAGGACTTTATTCAGATCGACACGTCAAATATACTCTTTATCTGCGGAGGTGCATTTGATGGGCTTAATGACATTCTTAAAAGAAGACTTGGAGCAAATATACTTGGTTTTGGTCAGGAAAAACGTTCCAAGAGGGAGGAAGAGAATCTTCTTCCTATGGTAGAGGCAGATGATCTTGTCTCATACGGGATCATTCCTGAACTTATAGGCCGTTTACATGTATTGGCTACACTGGGCGAGATCAGTAAAGAAGATATGGTCCGTATCTTGGTAGAACCTAAGAACTCTCTTGTCAAACAGTATCAGAAACTCTTTGAGATAGATGATGTAAAGCTTACCTTTGAAGAGGATGCGCTTTCACGTATTGCCCAAAAAGCACTGGAAAGAAAAACAGGTGCAAGAGGGTTGCGTTCTATACTTGAAGAGATACTTCTTGATATCATGTATGAGTTGCCTGAACTTAAAGGGTATGAAGTAGTGATCACCGATGAAGTCGTTGAATCAGGTGCAAAACCTTTGTACATAAAAGATAAAAAAACAGCATAATAGCAGCATTAAAAGGATAGATGGATGTTTAAAAGATTATTAGGAATGTTCTCAAACGATCTAGCGATCGACCTCGGAACAGCAAACACACTTGTACTGGTAAAGGGACAAGGTATCAGCATTAATGAACCTTCCGTCGTTGCTATCCAATATGATAAGCATGGTAGAGAGAAAATTCTTGCTGTGGGTCAGGAAGCAAAAGACATGGTAGGTAAAACACCGGGAAATATTAAAGCTATTCGTCCTATGAAAGACGGTGTGATCGCTGATTTTGAAGTGACTGAAATGATGATACGTTATTTTATTGAAAAAGCACATAAGAGAAAAGGGTTCTTCTCTCCACGTATTATTATCTGTGTACCTTATGGCCTTACCCAGGTTGAAAGACGTGCCGTAAAGGACTCTGCTGAAAATGCCGGTGCAAGATACGTTTACCTGATAGAAGAGCCTATGGCAGCTGCTATCGGTGCAGGGATACCTGTAAAAGACCCGAATGGGAACCTTGTCGTAGATATCGGTGGGGGTACCACAGAAATCGGTGTGACTTCACTGGGTGGTCTTGTGATCTCCAAGTCTATTCGTGTGGCCGGGGATAATCTTGATCAAGCGATCATTGACTACATTAAAAAGAACTTTAACCTTCTCATCGGTGAGCGTGTGGCTGAAGAACTCAAGATCAAGATCGGAACAGCGATTCCATTGAAAGAAGAAATGACCACGACCGTACGTGGTAGAGATCAGGTTGAAGGAAGCCTAGCTTCCATGGAGATCACTTCTGAACATATCAGAGCCGCGATGAAAGATTCCCTGGAAGAGATCGCAGAAGCACTGAAAGATGTACTGGAGCAAACACCGCCGGAACTTGCCGGTGATATCGTTGAAAACGGTATTGTACTGACAGGAGGTGGTGCACTGATCAGAGGTTTGGACAAATATCTTTCAGATATCGTAAAACTTCCTGTCTATATCGCTGAAGACCCTCTGCTTGCTGTTGCAAAAGGTACAGGTATTGCATTGGATGAAATAGATATCCTACAACAAATGGCATATGAAGACTAGACTTGTCATCATAGCCATACTGTTACTCATACTAACAGTACTGCTGTCACGAAATGATGAACGTATCTCGGATACGTTTCTCAATATCATCAACCCTATCAAACAAAAATATAAAAATCTTACTCAGAATTTAGAAGATAAAAGCCAAAGCTATATTTTTCAAAAAGAGTCTATCGAAAAACTGAGTAAAGAGAACCGTATTTTACGCCAACGTCTTCTTGAACAGATCCACTATATCGAGCAGGTAAAAGATATTTATGAGGTACTTCCGACCTTAAGCCACATACCTGTAAAAAATATCTCTATTACCGATACCATATCTTATGTAAAACTGAACAGTTTTTCCCAGATCATACTGACCAAACCCAAGGGACTGTTAGAAGATAAACTCTATGGTCTGATACAGGGTAGTGTCGTTGCAGGTACGGCAATGGTGCATAACAATCAACTCTATGGCTATCTTACATCAGATAAAAAATGCCGCTTTTCTGTGTTCATCGGCGAAACCAAGGCACCTGGTATCGCTTTGGGTCTAAAAGAGAATGAAATGATCGTCAAGTTCATACCAAAATGGCATAAGATCAAAGAGGGTGATGCTGTCCTTACGTCAGGTCTGGATGGTATATTTTTTGCTGATATTCCCGTAGGCTTTGTCACAAAAGTAGAAGTACAGAGTTCATATACGGTTGCACATATCAAAACCTACAGTGATATTTTTCATCCCAAAACATTTTTTCTGATCAATGATGCCAAAGCCACCCTTGCAGAAAATTATGACTCCAACCGTACCAACTTGGCAACAAGATACAGTACCCCGGATATCCATATTGAGCAGAACCGTTCGATGGAACTACTCAAAGATGCCAACATAAGCACACCTGTAGTATCCAGTATTCCAAGACGTATCGATCAGACACAAGAAGATGTGATTGAGCCGGCTGAAGTTCCAGAAATCGTTGAAGCCCCTAGAAAAGTCAATAAGAAGAAGCCTGAAATCGGATCTAGCAGTTTAGACCTTTTTTAAAAGCGTATTTTGCCCTTTTTTAAGGGCTTTTTCTATCTAAATCATGTATAATAACCAACTAAAAATTAAGGGTATTTCTCCATGCCAAAACGCAATGACATCAACACTATCTTACTTATTGGTTCTGGGCCTATCGTTATCGGTCAAGCTTGTGAATTTGACTATTCTGGAACTCAAGCAGCTAAAACACTCAAAGAACTAGGCTATAAAGTCGTCCTTATCAACTCTAACCCCGCTACGATCATGACAGACCCCGAGTTTGCAGACCGTACCTATGTTGAACCTATTACCCCGGAAGTCATTGATAGAATTATCCAAAAAGAGAATGTTGATGCGATCTTACCCACAATGGGTGGACAAACAGCACTGAATGTTGCTATGGAAATGTACGAAGCCGGCATGCTTAAAGATGTAAAGTTCCTTGGAGCGCATCCGGACGCTATCAAAAAAGGGGAAGATAGACAACTCTTTAACGAAGCGATGATCAAGATCGGTATGGATCTGCCTAAAAGTGCCAATGCCTACAGTGTGGACGAAGCAATAAAGGTGGCAAAAGAGATCGGTTTCCCTGTCATCAGTAGAGCTTCATTTACACTTGCAGGCGGCGGTTCAGGTGTAGCCTACAACATGGAAGAGTTCAAAAAACTTGCGGCAGAAGGTATTGATGCCAGTCCGATCAATGAGATCGAGATCATGGAATCGATGCTTGGCTGGAAAGAATACGAAATGGAAGTGATCAGGGACAGTGAGGATAACTGTATTATCGTATGTTCTATTGAGAACTTTGATCCTATGGGCGTACATACGGGAGATTCGATCACCATTGCCCCTGCTCTGACGCTTACAGACAAAGAGTTCCAGAACATGAGAGATGCCTCTTTCAAGATCTTGCGTGAAGTAGGCGTCGATACAGGCGGATCCAATGTACAGTTCTCTATCAATCCAGATACAGGACGTATGATCGTCATCGAAATGAACCCAAGGGTGAGCCGTTCTTCTGCACTTGCATCCAAAGCTACAGGGTATCCTATCGCTAAAGTAGCAACACTTTTGGCTGTTGGATTTACACTGGATGAAATTACCAATGACATCACAGGAACACCGGCAAGCTTCGAGCCGGTCATCGACTATGTGGTGACAAAAATTCCTAGATTTACGTTTGAAAAATTTCCGCTTGCTGACTCTACCCTCACGACTTCAATGAAGTCAGTAGGTGAAGTCATGAGTATAGGTAGAACATTCAAAGAGTCTTTCCAAAAAGCACTCTGTTCACTTGAAACCGGACTGATCGGTTTTAACCCTATCAAATGTGATGAAGAAGAGCTTGTCAGAGAGATCAGACGCCCAAATGAAAACCGTATGCTTTATGTATTTGAGGGACTCAGACGCGGGATGAGCGTCGATGCTATCTTTGATCTTTGTAAGATCGACAGATGGTACCTTTACCAGCTTGAAGAACTTGCACAGCGTGAAAAAGAGATGGAGATCACCCTGCTCTCTGATGCGACACGTCTCAGACAAGTGAAAAGTGAAGGTTTCTCTGACCCAATGATCGCAGAGGTCATTAACAAAAAAGAAGGTCTGAACCTTACAGAGAATGATATCTACAATGCGAGAGAAAAGGCCGGTGTCGTACTGGAGTATAATGAAGTAGATACCTGTGCTGCGGAATTTAAAGCACTGACCCCTTACCTCTACTCTACAACGAATATCACCAAGCTTCCTCAGCAAGAAATGCCTCAATCTGCAGAAAAAAAGGTACTTGTGATCGGTGGTGGTCCTAACCGTATCGGCCAGGGTATAGAGTTTGACTACTGTTGTGTACATGCATCTTTTGCTATCGAAGACATGGGAATGAAGTCCATCATGTACAACTGTAACCCAGAGACTGTCTCAACGGACTATGACACTTCCGATGTCCTTTACTTTGAGCCTATCGATTTTGAACATGTCAGAAGTGTCATAGAGCTTGAAAAGCCCGATGGTGTGATCGTGCACTTTGGTGGACAGACACCGCTTAAACTGGCTAAGAACCTTACAGCGATCGGCGCGAACATTTCCGGGACGACTGCAAAAGTGATCGATCTTGCCGAAGATAGAGAACAGTTCTCTACTTTCATCAATGATCTCGGGCTAATGCAGCCTGACAACGGTACGGCATTTGCCAAAGATGAAGCGATGACGATCGCAAACCGTATCGGTTATCCTGTGCTTGTACGCCCTAGTTTCGTACTTGGGGGACGTGGTATGCGTACGGTCTACTCTGATGCAGAACTGAGAGAATATATGGATGAAGCTGTGAGTGTATCGAACGATGCACCCGTACTTATCGATAAGTTCCTAGACAGTGCTATCGAACTTGATGTCGATGCGATCTGTGATGGGAAAGAGGTCTACATCGGATCGATCATGCAGCACATTGAAGAGGCTGGTATCCACTCGGGCGACTCGGCATGTTCTCTTCCTCCGGTATCTATCTCTGATGCGCTTCAAGAGAAAGTGAAGGAACAGACTGCACAGATCGCACTTGGCCTTGGCGTAGTCGGGCTTATGAATATCCAGTATGCCATCCATAAAGGTGAGATCTACCTGATCGAAGTAAACCCAAGAGCCTCAAGAACCGTGCCATTTGTATCAAAGGCTACAGGTGTGCCATTGGCAAAAGTAGCAACGAGGGTTATGCTTCAGGGAGACCTTAGAGAGGCACTCAAGTTCTATGATACTTTTGACGTAGTGAATTTTGACAAGAAGATCATGGAACCAAACCTTAAAGGCCACGTTGCGGTTAAAGAAGCAGTATTCCCGTTCAATAAACTCCCAGGTTCGGACCTTATCCTCGGACCTGAAATGAAATCAACCGGCGAGGTCATCGGGATCAGTGACAATTTCGGCATGTCATTTGCCAAAAGTCAGTTTGCGAGTAAGAACAATATCCCTCTGGAAGGTACACTTTTCATCTCTCTTACCAAAACAGATAAACCTCAGGCAGGGGAGATCGGTAAAATGTTCATTGATCTTGGATTTGAGATCGTTGCCACATCGGGAACACATGCAGCACTGGAAGCGGCAGGAGTGCCTTCTACTAAAGTTCTCAAAATCTCTGAAGGTCGTCCGAATATTGATGATATGATCAAAAATGAAGAGATCGCATTGGCTATCAATACTTCAGACAACAAAGCAAGTAAAAATGATGCCAAAACCATTAGGCAATCCGTGCTTGCCAACCATGTAGCCTATTTCACTACCTTAGCTGCAGCAAGAGCAACAGCAGCAGCTATTAAAGAACTTAGGGCGACAAGCGGAGAACTTGAACCAAAAGCTTTGCAAGATTATCTCAGCTAAAATGGAAAATAAAGTTTTTTTGACACAAACCGATACCACGATCGGTTTTGTCTCGCAAAACGCAGACAAACTCACAGAGATCAAACAACGCCCTCCTCACAAGCATTATATTAAAGCAGTCAACTCCCTCCATACACTCAAAACGTTCACCCGTGTACCTCAAAAGCATAAAAACAGAGTGCGAAGAGCAAAAAAAACAACGTTTATCATGCCAAATGGACACTCGTACCGTGTGATAAAAGACAGACATCACCTATTGCTCTTGGACCGTCTCAAATGGGCGTATACGACTTCTGCCAATCTAAGTAATGAAGCATATGATGAATCTTTTGCCAGAGAGATGGCCGAGGTCATCATAGAACCCATTAAAGAAACCAAACAAGCCTCAACTATTTACAGACTTGGGAAAACCACACTAAGAAAGGTACGTTAATGTCAGTGATCTATGAAAATGAAAATATCAGAATTGTAATAGAAGAGAGTGAGATCCCTTGGCTAAAAATATTTACCCAGCACACCTACAAGGAGATGAGTGAAGTACCCGCTCTGATAAAACATGAAATCTATGATCTTTTAGATCGCATAGAAAAAGAGATGCTCTCCTACTACAAACCTAAAAAAATAAACATTGCCAGCTTTGGTAACTATGTGCCTCATGTTCATTGGCATATCATGGCACGTTTTGAAGAAGACAGTTTTTTCCCTGAGCCTATGTGGGGAACAAAACAGCGTGAAAGTAATTTGAAGTTACCGGACTTTGAAAGTTTTTGTAAAAGAGTGATCAAGGCTATAGCATAACCTGTGGTCTACTCGTCCTAAAACACGTTTGGGACGAGAATTTTCAGGTTTTTTACTTTCCTTCGTTCTCCGGGCTGTGATCATCAAATTTAACTTCTTCATCCGCAGCTTTCTTTGAAAACATATCCACATCAAGAAAAACTCCAACTGCTACACCAATAATAATTCCGATCACTATACTAAAAATATCCATAACAATACCTCTCTTTTTATTGTGTTAAACCTTTACGGTTATAGTAAAGTATAACATAAAATTTATTTTAACTATTTATAGATCAAAAGAATTGAAGAGAATATAATGATGTATAATCACTGCTAAGATTAGTAAGAGTATACTATATGAATGCACTTATGATAAAAGGATGAATACATATATGATACGTATGGCCAAGAAAATAGAAAAAGCGGCAATGAAGAGTAGCGGCATAGATTTTATAAGACTTGGATTTGCACTCTTTTTCCTCGTTGCGGTTTTGACCTATAGTTTTTTAAGCTCTGGACATATACCCAATAATATGTTTTTAGCTATCGCAGCGCTATTTGGTGCCTATATGGCTATGAACATTGGTGCAAATGATGTTGCGAACAATGTAGGGCCTTCAGTCGGTTCGAAAGCACTTACCATGGGAGGTGCGATCGTTATTGCAGCCATTTTTGAGGCCGGCGGTGCATTTATAGCCGGTGGTGATGTTGTTACAACCATTAAAAAAGGTATTATTGATATCAATGCATTCGGTACGAATGTCGATCCATTTATTTGGGCGATGATAGCATCACTTTTGGCAGCTGCACTATGGCTGAATTTTGCAACAATGATGAAAGCTCCGGTATCAACCACCCATTCGATCGTTGGAGGTGTTATGGGTTCAGGTATTGCAGCAGCAGGGTTTACAATTGTATCATGGAGTACTATGGGTCAAATTGCTGCTTCTTGGGTTATATCACCGATTCTTGGAGGCGTGATTGCCGCACTCTTTTTATATACTATTAAAAGAACGATCATATTTCAGAATGACAAGGTGGCTGCAGCAAGGAAATGGGTACCTATTTATGTGGCCATTATGACTTGGGCATTTGTGACCTATTTAACACTTAAAGGCCTCAAAAATATCTGGCCTTCGATCGTAGACATTTTACTGTTTCTTCCTGATGAGAAAAAACCTTCTTTCCTTACAGCATCTATTTTTGGATTCATTGTGGCCGGAATCGTCTATATTGTATTGAGAAAAACGGTTGCGACCAGAGCAACCAATCTTCACAACACTAGAGATTCTATTAATCTACTCTTTACCGTACCGCTCATTTTTGCTGCAGCGCTTTTAAGTTTTGCCCATGGTGCAAACGATGTGGCAAATGCTATCGGTCCATTGGCAGCGATCAATGATGCCGTGATAACCGGCGGCATTTCGGCTAAGGCAGGTATACCTTTATGGGTGATGGCTGTTGGAGCACTGGGTATTGCTCTAGGGCTTGCACTCTATGGACCAAAACTGATCAGAACAGTGGGCAGTGAAATAACAGAACTGGATCAAATGAGGGCATTCTCAGTAGCCATAGCCGCAGCGATCACAGTGATCATTGCATCTCAATTAGGTCTGCCTGTCTCTTCAACACATATTGCGGTCGGAGGTATATTCGGGGTAGGTTTTTTAAGGGAATATCTCGAATCTACCGGACAAGTAGAACGTGTTGAAAAACAGCAGATCAATATTGTAGATGAAAAAAAAGTTTTAAAGGCATACAGCAGTGAACTCAAGACATTAGAAGATAAAGTAGATAAGACAAAAGTAGATTATGAAAGGATCGTTGATCTCTATAAGGCAATTGACAAAGAAGAAGATCGCATCAAAGCAGCCAAAAAGCATATCAAAAGCATTGAAAAAGTCAAATATGTCAAAAGAGATGCCGTCAAAAAGATTATTACTGCCTGGCTGATAACTGTACCCGCTTCTGCTGTACTGTCAGCAGCCATATTTTTTATGATCAAAGGCATTGTACTTTAAGTGCACTTTTTAATTTAGTCCACATCAATCACCCATATCATGCTGGTTGAATTACCCCTCTTCGTACTTAAAAAGCCATTTGAGTAAAAATGGCGGTGCAATGGTTGTCACGATAATGACAAAGATCAGAACCGCATAGATCTGATCATCCAGTATGCCATTCACACGCCCTACTTCTGCAAATATGAGCCCTACTTCGCCACGCGGGATCATAGAGATACCGATCAATGCTTTCTTCAATGCACTCGTTTTTCTTAGTAAAAAAGCGCCAAAATATTTTCCAATCACTGCAATAGATAAAAAAGTAAGTGCCAAACTCCAAAAAAACATAGAAGTAAAATCTATCACTTTTAAGTTCATCGATAACCCTACCATCACAAAAAAGATAGGCGTAAACATCTGTGCAATCGGAGTAATTGCGTTCTTCACTTTCTCTAAAAATACTTCATCATGTTGTAAACCCATTCCAAAAGGAAGTATGAAACGTCGTGAAAGCGCTATACCCGCAGCAAATGAACCCAAAATTTCAGGTGCACCAAAAAGATGTGACATATACGCAAAAAGTGCTATAAGCGCTATAATCAACGTCGGTATAAACCCAGGCACTTTTTTATGTTCATCAAATTTTTTCATAAAATGGGAAGTAAAATGTGCAACAGCAGGAGCCAGCAGAAAAAATAATAAGATAAATACCGTTGTATTCAAGGTATTTGTTAGACTTAATGTTTGTGTGATTGCATAGTCATAGATAAAAACAAGCACTATCACACCTAATATATCATCCAGTACTGCCGCACCAATGACGATCTGGGCAACTTCCGAATGTTCTTTTTGAAGATCTTTTAAGACTCTCATCGTTATACCGATGCTCGTTGCAGTCAGAGTACCTCCGATAAAAAGAGAGACAAGAAGTGTCAGACCAAATAGATAGTAGGCAAGAAAGGCGGAAATGACAAAGGGAAACACTGCACCAAACAGTGCAACAATAATCGCTTTGCCTCCTGCTTGTCTCAGACGCTCGATATCAGTATCCAACCCGATTTCAAAAAGCAAAAGAAGGATACCGATCTCCGCAAGTATTTTGAGTACATCGTTCACTTCTACAAGACCAAAGCCCGAGACACCCAGCAGTATACCTGCACACAACTCACCCAGTACAGAGGGGATGCCCAAACGGGCGAACAATTCACCCAAGATCCTTGCAGAGATCAAAATTAAAAAAAGTATCAGAAAAAAATTATGTACATCCATGCTTTATTGTACAGAAAATAATATAAAATCGATACCATTAATAGTGTATGTTCCACTGAAATGCAAATATCAATAGGCTATAATAGAGTTATGAATTAAAGGTTAAAAAAGGTCTCTTATGGAGTATAACTGCTACCTACAAAACATACTGCTAGGCTTAATGGTTTTTTCTGTTACTCTATTGACCGGTTGTACAAAACCTATCAGTGAATTTTATCCACCGGGCCCAGGACGAACTGATAACAAAACAGTCTATGTTGTCAATCACGGATTGCACACTGGCATTGTATTACCCAAAAAAGATGCAGCCTCATATATGCATGCTTTTAATGATTTTAAAAGTGCTCGATATTTAGAGATAGGCTGGGGAGATGAGATCTATTATCAAACAGATCCAAATACACTTTGGATGGGGATAAGAGCACTGTTTTGGCCTACGGATTCAGTACTTCATGTGGCTGCGCTCCAGACAGATCCAATAGCCTATTTTAACAACAATAAAGTCCTTAGGTTAAAACTCTCCAAAACGGGTTTTATTAGATTGGTAGAGTATATCGATAGCAGTTTTACTTTGAATAAGAATAGACAGGTCATCAGACTGGGAAACGGTCTCTATGGAACAAGTAGATTCTATCGTGCAGAGGGGAAGTTTCACCTCTTTAATAACTGTAATACCTGGAGTGCAAGGGCGATAAGCCACTCAGGCTTCCCTATAAATACATGTTGTATATTTACTGCAGACGATCTGATCACCCAGTTAGAGCGTAGGAAGAAATGAGAATGACTAAATTAAAGCCTTATGGCATCTCTCAAAGATAAATTAAAAGCATCAGGACTATCAGTGTAATGATCCATGTCGAAATATACCACTTCATGGCATGTTTTGCTTTCTCTTTTTCAAACCATGTTCTTGGAGAGATACCTTTAAACATAAAAATGATTTTACTGGAGAGATTGATACTGACGATGTTGATGGCAAGAAGTATTCCAGCATTGAAAGCCAACTCAAAACGTCCGTCTCCAAGCATGAGTCCAAATACGGTAGCAGGTGGAAGAAGAGCAACGGCTACCATCACACCTACCAAGACGCTTGACAAACCGGTTGTAATTGACAACGCTGCTGCTGCACCAGAAGCCAAAGCCAAAATGACAGAATCAAAACCTACATGCGTTCGCATCAGTACTTCATGACCAGTCAAAGGCATAGGGAGAAACTCTGCTATGAGATATGGTAGTAATACAGCAATACCGACACCAAGTAAAATAGCCTTGACTGAAGCGAACATTAGTTTTGTATCTCCAAGGGCTGTAGCTAAACTGAATGCGATATTCGGACCGAGCAGCGGAGCGATCACCATCGCCCCTATGACAACAGCAACATTATTTTCAATCAATCCGATAGTAGCAACAATCGTTGATAAGGTTACCAATATGATAAAATCCATGTTGATATGTGCATTTTTATCAACTTTTTCATAAATGGACTCCCTTGCAGCAGTTACTTTCTTATCTTCCTCTTTTTCTTCCTCTTTTTCTTCTTTAGGCAAGTGTGCTTCAACCG
Source organism: Sulfurovum sp. TSL1 (assembly GCF_019972135.1). NCBI lineage: Bacteria > Pseudomonadati > Campylobacterota > Epsilonproteobacteria > Campylobacterales > Sulfurovaceae > Sulfurovum > Sulfurovum sp. TSL1. Next base: position 597,343 of record NZ_BPFI01000001.1, read on the forward strand.
ACATGACTATCAGCTTTGCAGCCGGCTGTTTATCTATGATCTCGGAAAAACTGTCAAGTGCTTTTTGAATATCCTCATCACCAACAAGCATACGAAATAGCTGCATATTATCTTCGTCTTTGGGATGCGAACGCAAATCTTTTGCATCAACTTTTTCTGCTATCTTGTGCACTGTTTCTAAACTTTCGGAACTGACGATCACCTCAAGATATTTCATCTGTTTTACCTTTTAAATTCTATTAGGTACTTGTTTGAAATAATAGAACATGATAGTAACTTCGAGCTCTCTGTAGCATATTTGTAGCACACCAATAACCTTCACTTGCTAAAGTATATCACAAAATAAGACCATTTTATTATAACGCCTACAGACTATCAGGAATTTTATGTATGAGCTCCTCATCACCTATGATGGAAGAGAGTTCATCGCTCTCAACTATCTCCTGTTCTATCAGTTTCAGTGCCAACGTTTCTATCTTCTCCCAGTGTGTATGGACTAACTTTTCAGCATTTTGTTTTGCTACATGCATCCAGTGCAAAAATCGTTTTTCAATGTGCTGTTCCAGAAAATAATTATCCAAACTATTGATCGCATTGAGATTGATATAGCCCAGTTCCTTATCCATTCCCAAGGTTGTAATGGCAGCATAGGCCTGCAAAGAGGCTTGAGCAAGATCATTTTGTGCTCCGCTGTCCATCTGATCATCTCCCATTTTTTTCACTTTTGCCACACGTCCGGAGAGAAGGACACAAATATCATGAAAGAGGTCGATCTTTGAGATATTGGACAGTGGGTCTTCCTCATTGTAAGAGACAAAACCAAGCACTTTACTTCTTGGTGAAATGGTCACCTGCTCAATTTTAACATGAGGTAGTAAAAGCACTGAAAGCACTGCATGTGCCGCTTCATGATAGGCTGTCATTTTAAGTTCTTTTTCAAGCGTTTCCACCATTTGCTTTTCAACTTTATGCCCGTACTTGATAATATTGATCTGTTCAATGAGTATCTCTTCAGTGATAAGTTCTTTATCCTGTTCCACTACACTCAGTGCTGCCATACGCCCTATTCTTTCCAGTTCCAAGGCACTCATTCCGGTGATATAACGAACGATACGTTCGACATTTATATTGGGATCATGAGGTTTTTCCATGATCTTTTCTATAAAAAATCTTCTCGCATCCTTGTCCAGTTCCAGAACCTCCAACAAAAAATCAAGCTTTTGCGATGAAGTGAGTATAGGATCGATCTCATCAAGGCTCTCAGCGGTAGCAAATGTAAAGACCCGCTCATCTGAGCTCTCCATTACTTTGGCAATATCAGAGAAGGGAACATTGGTAATGGCTCCTTGCATAATGCCTTTGATATCAATATCTTCCAATATCACGCTACAGGGGGCCTTTTTAGAGGCAATGTCGTATACTTCCTTGATATACTCCAGCTCAAAAAGTTTCGAACCTGATATCTCCAGGTAAGAGAGTCCTGCCTCTTTTGCAAATGCTTTTGCAAGCATACTCTTACCAACGCTTACTGGACCATAGAGTAGCAGACCTTTAGGAATGGGGGTATCAAATCGTTCAAGCATTTTTGGATTTTTAATGATCTTGATAATACCCTTCAGACGTTCTTTAATATGCTTATGCCCTACAATATCATCAAATCCGATTTTGGACTGCTGTATTTTCGGTGTATCTTTTGTTTTTTTTGTTGCCATCTCAAACCTTTGTACACTCTATATCATCTAATTCTATCATAACTCTTTCTTAAACCCTATTGAATAGGTCGTACTAATACTATTATCAACCGTATAGAGTTTGGCTATAATAAAGTATTTAAAATGAAAGGTACATTATGATCTATGAACTCTCCAATCCTGTTGCCAAAACCTTATTGAACCATTTACGAGAAAAAAAAGCAGATGCATTGCGTTTTCGACATATCGTTCAAGAGTTGTCCAGACTTCTTGTCTACGAAGCACTGAAAAATGAAACACTCTATGATCAGACCATTACGACATGGCAAGGTGAGGAAGCGTTTGGATTTATTAAAGAAGAAGATATCATATTTGTCACTATTTTGCGTGCAGGTCTTCCTATGATAGAATCTGTCACAGCACTTTTCCCAAAAGCATCTTCGGGATTTCTAGCCATGAAACGCGATGAAAATACCCACCAGAGCATTCTCTACTATGACCGTATACCTGAGTGTGCAGGTAAAACTGTTATTATCGTTGATCCCATGGTAGCCACTGCAGGGTCACTCTGTGATGCGATCTCTGTGATTGAAGGAAAATCACCTAAAAAGATCCTATCACTCAATATCATCGGTTCACCGGAAGGCATGGCTGTTTTAAAACAAAAACATCCAAACATAGATGTATTTATTGCACAAATTGATAAGGGTCTGAATCAATATAAGTTTATTATTCCCGGTCTGGGAGATGCCGGTGACCGATCCTATAATACTATGGAGTAAGATATTTGTCTAAATCACATTTATCAATATATTCTTATTCATAAGTAAATATGATTGATAATAAAATGTGAGATAATAGGTATAACTACGTAAAAAGATACATTTAGCCCGCTTAAAGCCCTGTTTTCAGTATCTATTAAGAGAGAATCTCCCATAATCAGGATAATAATAAATCTGATTTATTATCTTAAACTGAAAGGTATGTTATGGAAAGAAGAGACTTCTTTAAAAAAGCTATAGTCACTGCTGGTGCAGCAGCTGTAGGAACGAGTACGCTAGAAGCCGGGGAAACAACTCAACCTATTGATAATAGACAAGTATCAAAGGTTGTTTTTCCTGAAAAAAGACCACTGATCATGTATTCTGACAGACCTCCTTTGTTAGAAACACCTAGAGAGGTATTTACCTCTGTACTGACACCAAACGATCAGTTCTTTGTGCGTTGGCATATGCCGGATATCCCGACACATATAGATCCTGATACCTACACCATCCATATCAACGGACTTGTAGAGAAAGAACTTCATATCTCACTCAATGACCTTAAAACAAAATTTGAACAGGTAGAAGTAACAGCTGTGCTTCAATGTGGTGGTAACAGCCGCTCCGCATTTAAACCTATTGCCGGTGGTATCCAGTGGGGTTCAGGTGCTATGGGATGTGCAACATGGAAAGGTGTTCGTTTACGTGACATTCTTGATCAGGCAGGACTCAAAAAAGAAGCAAAGTGGATAGGATTTAATGGCTCAGAAAGAGCTGCTTACTATGAAACACCTGAGTTTGTACGTGAACTTGAGTTAAGTGAACTTGATGACCATGTTATCTTGGCATATGAAATGAACGGTGAAGATCTACCATACCTCAATGGTTACCCTCTTAGACTTGTATTACCAGGATACTACTCTGATTCATGGGTAAAAATGCTTTCTAACATCACAGTGACCAATGAATACAAGAAACTCTTCTTCATGGATGTTGCTTATCGTGTTCCAGACAATGAGACTGAGTCAGAAACACCAGAGAAAAGATTCCCTAAAACAAAACCTATTAAAAAGATGAATGTTAAATCTCTCATTGGTTATCCAACTACAGACTCTATTTTATCTCACAACTCTCATGTTGTAGTGCGTGGTGTAGCATGGGACGATGGACATGGTATACAAGATGTACTTATTTCAACTGATGGTGGAAAAACATGGGATAAAGCTATTCTTGATGATGGTAAACTTGGACGTTATGCATATAGAGCATTTAGATTCGCATATAAACCAACCACATTTGGAAAAGTGACGTTCATGGCCAAAGCGATCAACAAGATAGGTGAGGAACAGCCATTTGCAAAGGATATCAAATGGAATCATGGCGGATATAAATATAATGGTATCGATGAAGTTACCGTAGAAGTAGTATAAGGAATTGGACATGAAAAAATTATTATTAATAGCAATGCTTATTGCTACACCACTTTTTGCTCAAGTGAAAGAAAAAGTAGAGGTTCCTTATGTACCTTTTCCTATAAAAATGGGTAAAGGTTTTGACGCGGTACAAGCTAATTGTCTTACTTGTCACTCTTTTGGATACATGATCAATAGCGGAATACAGTCTAAAGCATTCTGGCGTGGGAAAGTGGATAAAATGATCGTGCACTTTAAAGCACCGATCACCGATAAAGATGCAGAAATCATTACGAACTACTTTTTCGAACACTACGGGAACGGAAAACTAAAATAAGTTTATTTCTCCACCTCGCTAAGAGGTGGAACACCTTAACATACTGAATTATCTCTAAGTACGCTACTCTCTTCTAGACCTATTTTCCGACTCATTAGTTTTTGTTCTGTTTTTTGTTCTGACACGTTCTCCATCCTGGTTCACTCTTGTCTTAACCCTGACGCGTTCACCATCCTGTTTGACTCTGGTTTTTACCTTCACACGTTCACCATTTTGGTTTACCCTGGTTTTCACTCTAACGCGTTCGCCATCCTGATTGACTCTGGTTTTTACCCTCATACGTTCGCCATTCTGGTTTACCCTGGTTTTCACTCTAACGCGCTCCCCATTTTGATTGACTCTGGTCGTTGTTCTTATAGTATCTCTGTCATTGATTCTTCTATTTGTATACTCTCTATTAGTGTTGCGGTTACGGTCACGGTTTCTATAGTGACTTGACCTTTGGTAGGCAGCTTTACTTCTATAATATCCATACTTACCCTCTACTGCACGATAACGGCGTCCATTGTAGAAACGATACTTATTGCGATAATAGTGTCCATGACGGAATTTTCTATTTCCATAATAGTAATACCCATCTTTGTAATATCCACCGTAATAGTAGATACCATTGAAATAGTAGTATGGTACACCATAATAATATGGATAACTATAGCTAGAAAGAGACACTCTAACACTAGAGTAGGGAACCGGGTCGTAATAGCCGGTATCATAGTAACCTGAGTTATAGGTTGTACATCCGGAGAAGAACAATGTTGAAGACGCTACCGTAACTAGCCCTAAATATTGTGTTTTACTTAACATGGTAATCCTTTCATTTTATTGTATCATAGAATATAAAAGTGTAACTATTGTGTAGATGAAAAATCTAAAATCTCTTCATTAAATTCTGAAGGAATCCGGCCTTTGCTCTTTCGTCCGATGAAAGCCCTGCATCTTTTTTTCTTTTCTAACTGCTGACCATGCATGTAGCAACGGTGTGTCCATCTATGTACATCCTGTGTGATAGTTTTATGGAATACGAAGACTCGCATCTTCCATTGTAGTGCAGTAAATGTCAAGGGCACCCACCGCATCTGCGGAACGTATAATATAGTGAAACGCTAAATTCGGGTATAATTGCATAAAAATAGAAGGTAATGCTATGTGTGACTTCAACGCTTTAACAGATGATGAAAAAAAACTTTATCATGAACAGCTTTTACAGTGTGCGAAAAACTTTGGAGGAAAGAACTTTTTTCTTCATCTCCTGGAAGCCATACGTGAGACAAAACCCCATCCCCTTACGGCAGGCAACAGCCAATTTGATATGGAGCTGGGGACGATAAAATGGAACAAGGTCATCTTTAATGACAAGCTTCAACTCTTGCTTAAAGCACGTGTAAATGAGAGTGCCCAAGACAATTTTCTGCCAGCTCCTGATGAGAAGAACTATAAAAAAATACTGAATGTCGTACGTACTTTAAAACCTATTGTTTTTCATGTAACACCTGCCCATAAAGAAGATGGACCGGGTTTTTTCTTTCAGCCTTTTGATACGATAGATGAGAATAAAACAAAATTAAACCCACTGTTTGATGCACTCTTCTTTTGTTCAGTAGAGACAGTCAAAAAAATACTAAACTACGAACCAAAGGGTTAACAAATGACAGGCGGTCAAAAAAGGGCAAATATCAAATATGGTTTGGATGTCGCTGTGGTACTAAAAGAGGATCAGGGAACAGGAAAACTCACCTATGGAAAAGTACAGAAGATCCTCACCAATTCCCCTACCCATCCCCATGGTATCAAAGTACGTTTAAATACCGGTGAAGTCGGTAGAGTCAAAGAGATCCTATGACCCTCTTCATCGATGGTGATGCTTTTCCAAATCTTCTTAAACCCATCGTCCTACGGAGTATAGAACGTCTGGCCCTAACCACCAAGGTCATAGCCAATAAAAAGATCCATATCGGTCAATCAAAACACATCGAAACCATCATCGTAGATCAGGGTGCCGATGAGGCGGATCATCATATCGTAGCGTTATGCGAGGCGGGTGATCTTGTCATCACTGCAGACATACCGCTCGCAGACAGGATCATAAGTAAAGATGCCCATGCTATAGACCATAGAGGTGAACTCTACAGTGTAGATAACATTAAACAATACCTGGCCATGAGAAACCTCATGGAAAGCATTAGAGAGAGCGGCGAGATGACAGGGGGACCCAAGGCATTTGGACCAAAAGACGCCCATGCCTTTGCAAATCAGCTCAATGCCTTTTTAGCCAAATATGTATAGGCTCTATACTTTTATGATGGTTTCAATTGTGCATCAATAGTATAACGCCAGCCGTACTGAGATATAGCTACTGAGAAACCATGACTTTTAAGTATCTCTTCTAATACACCGGGTGTGAAAAAGTTTCCGGGTTCACCCAGTATTTTTTCTACCCTGCAGATCAGTTTGCCCATAAAGGTACTGGAATCAAAATCATAGATAAAGAGTTTTCCCTCTTTCTTAAGTACACGTACGATCTCTTCTATCGATGTTTCAATATCACTGAAATGATGCAGTGCTTCACCGATGAGTATCGCTTCAAAACTATTTTCTTCAAAAGGCAGTGTTTCTGCATGGCCTTGATGTGTTTGTATATATTCAGCAGTATATTTCAACATACCCTCGGCAGGATCAACCGCTGTAAATTGAAGATCCTTTCTACATGCATAGGCAAACTCACTCATGATGCCGGTGCCTGCACCAAGGTCCAACACCGATGCAGATTCTGAAAGCGGTATTAAAAAACTGCAAAGAGACTCTCGTACTTTAGGTGGATAAATAGCTGGTCCGATGAATTTAAATATCCAACCCAAATGATTAAACGGAATCATGGATATCTCTCCTTTTTAGGTACTTTTCATCTCTATAAAACTCATATCTATGACAATTTGACATATATCCATACCAAATTATACAACTTTGTTATAATGGTCAAATAAAAACAACTATAAAGTCATAGGTATTCATTTATGAAAAAGATACTTTCAGATCTATACAGAAATTTTGTTCTTTATTTTAAACTTTACATGCTGCTATTACTGGTTCCTCTTACCTATAATTTCATTCCGGTCAATGAAGGGACCAAAACGTTCTATATCTCCTCGTCAAACATAGATGACGTAGTCAACACACTTAAAACCAACGGGTATGAAGTCACCTGGATAGATAAACTGATGTTAAAGCTCAGAAAAACACCCGAGGTTGGATGGTACAGTGTTGCACCTGCTGAACAGGGGCGACTTTTATTTTTTCAACATCTTTATCAACAAAAAACAGATGAACTGATGGATGTGGTGGTCTATGCAGGTGATACGAAGGAGGAACTTATTGCACGTCTTGCCAATGATATGAAACTGGATCAGGAAAAACTTTTAAACACCTACCATAGACTTGCCCGTTTTAAAGAAGCAGATATACTGGCTCAACGTTACACCCTTGCACGTCAAGCAGATGAAAATACAACGATGCAATATATTTTCTATAAATCCAGACAAAAATTAAACACCTTTGTAGAAGAATATTTTACAACAACACCAGAACTGATGGAACTGAGAATTGTCCATATCATCGCGTCTATCATACAAAAAGAGAGCAATTCCATAGAAGAGATGCCACTGATCTCTTCAGTGATCTATAACCGTCTTGCAAGAGGTATGAGGTTACAAATGGATGGTACGCTTAACTATGGCCCTTATGCACATACTATCGTTACCCCAGAACGCATCAAAAGTGATGAGAGTGCCTATAATACATACAAACATAAAGGCTTACCGCCATACCCCCTCAGCACGGTCACTTTAGACGCACTGAAAGCTTCGATGAAACCAAAAGAAAGTGACTATATTTTCTTTATGTTAAATGAAGATGGCTCACATAACTTTACGGTGACCTACGACGAGCATTTAGAAAATATCAGGGCCTTTAGAAAGTATCAAAAAGAGAGGGAAAAGGAGAAAGAAACAGAGTTTAAAGCCAGGCTCTGAATATAGTATGATGGCTGCCGATCATCAGAAGGGCCATACCTATGCAAAGGTATAACCCAAAAAATCTTTCTTGAAGTGGATTAAGAGATATGAACGACTATCTCACCATCGGCAACATCAAAGCTTACAGATGAACCTTCAACCACTTTATCTTCAAGTATCAGTTCTGCAAGTCTGTCCTCTACCACTTCATAGAGCGCTCTTTTTAACGGACGGGCACCATAGACAGGGTCAAAACCGGCTTCGGCAATATATGCTTTGGCATTATCTGTCAGTGTGATGGTTATATCACGTTCTGCAAGTTTACTTTGGATACCTTTAAATAAAATATCCACAATGCTCGTGATCGCATCAAGATCCAATGGATTAAAGATCACCTGATCATCCAGACGGTTAAGGAACTCCGGCTTGAAGTTTCTTTTCAGTTCATCATTTACCGCTGCCCTTCTCTCTTCCTTATCTGTGATCGTCATGATCTTGTCAGATGCAATGTTAGATGTCATAATGATGATCGTATTCTTGAAGTCGACTGTAACACCTTTGTTGTCTGTCAAACGTCCGTCATCGAGTACCTGCAAGAGTGTATTGAAGACATCCGGATGCGCCTTTTCTATCTCATCAAAGAGGACTACCGAGTAAGGTTTTCTTCTGACTGCTTCGGTCAGCTGTCCACCCTCTTCATAACCCACATATCCTGGAGGTGCACCCACAAGTCTGCTGGCAGCATGCTTCTCCATATATTCACTCATATCGATACGGATCAATGACTTCTCTGAGTCAAACAGGAATTTTGCAAGCGTTTTAGCGACCTGCGTTTTACCTACACCTGTTGGTCCAAGGAACATGAAACTACCGATAGGTCGGTTAATATCACTCAGCCCTGCTTTATTACGTTTAATGGCACGTGCGACAGCTTTGAGTGCCTCTTCCTGCCCTACCACCTCTTCTTTGAGAATACTTTCTATCGCAAGGATCTTCTCTTTTTCACCCTGCAGCATCTTGCTGACCGAGATACCTGTCCAACGGCTTACAATGCTGGCGATCATCTCTTCATCCACAGAGTTTTTAAGCAGTGTACCTTCAGACATCATCTGCGTCCACTTCTCTTCAAGACCTTTTAACTTCTCTTTTTGTGCAGGGATCTGACCATATTCGATTTCTGCAGCTTTGTTGAAGTCACCTTCTCTTTTTACATGTTCTGCCTGCGTTTTAAGCGAATCGATATTTGATTTTATCTCAGCGATCTCATTGAAGACATTTTTTTCATTGTCAAATTGATTCTGGAGCGATACACGTTTCTCTTCCAGATCTGCCAACTCTTTTTCTATCTCTTGCAGACGGGCAGTGTTTTTATCGCTCTCCTCCATTTTAAGCGCTTCTTTTTCAACCTGAAGCGTCGATATCTCACGTTTGGACTTTGAAAGGTCTGTAGGTTCCGATTCGATCTGCATCTTGAGTTCAGCTGCTGCTTCATCTATCAGGTCTATCGCTTTATCCGGCAAGAACCTATCTGTAATGTAACGGTCACTCAGTTTTGCTGAGGCAACCAAAGCAGCGTCTGTGATATTGACATTATGGTGTGCTTCCAGCTTGTCTTTGATACCTCTAAGGATCTGTAATGCTTCATTGATGCTAGGTTCATCGACTTTTACCGGCTGGAAACGTCTTTGCAGTGCCGTATCTTTTTCAAAATACTTTCTATACTCTTTAAGTGTGGTTGCACCGATCGTATGAAGCTCACCACGTGCAAGGGCCGGTTTGAGGATGTTTGCAGCATCCATACTTCCTTCACTTGCTCCCGCACCAACGATCGTATGGATCTCATCGATGAACAAGATGACATTGGCTGCCTCTTTGACTTCATCCACAATGGCTTTGAGCCTGTCCTCGAACTCACCTCTATACTTTGCTCCCGCTATGAGTCTACTCATGTCTAATGAAATGACACGCATATTTTGAAGACTAAGCGGTACTTCTTTATTGACGATCCTTTGTGCCAATCCTTCTACGATAGCCGTTTTACCTGTACCCGGTTCCCCTATAAGAATAGGGTTATTTTTCGTTTTACGTATGAGTATCTGCATCATGCGCTGTACTTCTTCATCTCTACCAATCACAGGATCAAGTTGACCATCCAGTGCCTTTTGGTTCAGATCTATACCATACTGAGCAAGTGCTTCAAGGGTTTCATCGCCACTTTGAGAGTCTATCTGTTTACCCCCTCTTATACTTTCTAAAGTCTTTTCAAATTCAGAGATATCAAGATATTTTGACATGGTATCACGGATAAAACTCTCTCCTACATTTGCCATAAGCCATGCATCTACAGCAAGATACTGGTCACCGTTCGCAGTCATTACACCTTCTGCATTTTGTAAAGTACGTACCAGGTTTTGTGAAAGTTTAATGTTCTCTTTGGTCACTGAAGAGACTGTTGGCAATTTGTTGGCTATGCTTTTTGTCTCTAATTCAATGGCTGCCTTATCAACATTCATTTTATTAAGCGCCTGGTGTAAAATAGACCCTGAATTCGTAAGCAGTGCCCATAACAAATGTATAGGTTGAACTTCCTGGTTTTTATTATGTAGTGCTAATGATACTCCCGATTCTATTGTACCTTGCATTTGGTTGGTTAATTTTTCCAGTATACTCATAGAATAACTCCTTAAAATGATTTAAATTTGAATTATTATACAACCTTTAGTCACTTCTTGTCAAGTTTATTTAATAAAATGATTTATATAGTGTTATCTATAGGATTTATCATTATAAGATACATGTTTCCCGTGTAGTGTATGTGCAAACATGTTGCAACAATTTGAGATCGATCTATAGGAATTCTGATATTTCAGAAATTTTTTCAAAGTAAATTACGTTATGATATCCCTATGAATTACACAATTGCTTCAGAATTTACCGTTCTCATTGATGCTATAGAATCCCACTTAGTGGGTAAAAAAGAGACGATCGCTTTATCCTTGGCGACTTTTTTTGCAGGCGGGCATCTCCTTTTGGAAGATATCCCCGGTGTGGGTAAAACCACGTTGGCAAAACATCTATCCCAGGTCCTGGGACTTGACTTTGGACGTATACAGTTCACCTCTGATATGCTCCCTTCGGACATACTCGGGGTCAACTACTACAACCAGAAAGAAGGTGCTTTTATCTTTAAAAAAGGGCCTATCTTTACCTCTTTTCTTTTGGCTGATGAGATCAACCGTTCCATGCCTAAAACACAGTCTGCCCTGCTTCAGGCTATGGAAGAAGGGTCCATCAGTATAGACGGAACACTTCATGCACTGCCCATGCCTTTCTTTGTTATTGGCACTCAAAATCCTCATGAGGAGGCAGGTACTTTTCCTTTACCGACCTCCCAACTGGATCGTTTTATGTGCTCATTCGGCATTGGCTATCCTGACAGAGACTCAGAAAGAGAGATCCTTAAAGGTGAAAGAGGACACAGTTCCACTCTATCAGATTCCCTATTGACACCCCAGAAGATAGAAGGTTACATGAAACAGGCTTCGGAGGTCACACTGAGTGAAACCCTGCTTGATTTTCTTCAGGAGATCATCGCTTATACGAGAGAGAGTGGACTGTTCGAGTATGGACTTTCTACACGTGGGGCATTGTCTTTGACCGCCATGGCCAAATCCTGGGCCATGCTGCAGGGCCGTACTTACGCAACAGCTGATGACCTTCAGGCGGTCACTTCTGTCGTCTGCTCACACCGCCTGCAGTTTAAAGAAGGTCCCACCACAGCCAAACGTATCCATCATGAAATCTTTACGCACGTTCGCTCAGATATATAAACGCATAGACCAGCATGCTACACGATACAGTATCGTTGTAGTGGTTTTGCTTTTCGGGCTTTTTTTAGAAGCCTATATGCATGATTTCAATCTCGTATATATTACGCTTTTCTTTGTATTTTCTCTTGCATTTTCCGCAGGACCCATAGGCATTTTAAATCTTGGGCACCTTGAAGCCTCTTATATACGTTCAGGACGTCTGTTTGCACATCAGGAAGGTCATCTTTCTATGCAGATACAGAATAATTCAGCGAACACATCATGGTCTGTCATCCTCCGCCATGAAAATACTTCTATACCATTGGGGCCGCTTAAGGGTGACACATCAACGATCGTGCAGCTGCCCGTACTACCCGATAAACGCGGCACTTTCACCCATAAAGGCTGTTACCTGGAAAGTAAGTATCCTCTCTCTACAGTACGTTTGGTCATGAAAATAAAGGATGCGTATAACGCCATAGTCTATCCTGAGCCCAAAGGCATCTCCCTGCATTCCTTTTTACAACAGGAAGAGAACTTTTACGGGGAAGAGAAGGAGTTTGACGGATTGCGTGTCTATGATGGGTCACAGAAACTTTCCCATATCCACTGGGCATCGGTGGCAAAAGGCGAGATATCGGTCAAGGTCTTCAGTAAAGAGACACAGACACCCAAACTGGTTTTCAATTTTTACACAGCTGCAGTCAATGATGAATCGCGTTTATCACAGCTCTGTTTATGGGTACTCGAGTGTGAAAAACAGAACCTGCCTTTCATGATACAGATGCCAAACAGAGTCTTACATTCAACAAAGGAGCGTACAGATGTTATCCTTGAAACACTTGCAAGATACTAAACTCTCCTCTTTAGCGCTTTTAGACACTGCCTACATCATCGTGCTGTTGCCGTTGATGCTTATACTCAAAATACCGATGTTGCTCTTCTCTTTCATGGTGCTGTTGTTGCTCTTCTTCAAGAAAACACCTGCAGATAAATATCTAATACTTTTTGTCTTTTTGATGGGAGTTTTAGCACTCTACCTGTCATTGTATGGTCTCTTCTCATTCAGGGGCCTTTCACGGTTAAAACTTTTTCTCGAGTTACTCGTTTATGTCTTGATCATCGTGGTTTCCATGCAAAGACTGACAAGAGAGATCAACTTTTACCTGCTCCTCTCCCCTATGTTGTTCCTGGCTTTGTCCTTGTTTTTCTTTCATAGCATTCTCATGCTCTCCTATGTCATCGTTGAAATCTTCTTTCTACTTTGGCTGCTGCTGGCACAACGAATGGATGGCGATATGATAGAGAGCTTCCGTGCAGGCATGGTCATGTTCATGTATTCTCTACCCTGGGTGGTTGTACTTTTTATCTTCTTTCCTCGTATCTCATTTGATCATGCAGACTATGGATTTAAAGGTGAAAATATACAGCGTATGGGACATGACGGCACCATGTTCCTGGATTCCAAGGCTCTGCTGGTCCCTTCAGACCGTATCGTCATGGAAGTGGGTTTTGATAAAGAGATCCCCTCGTCTGACAAACTCTATTTCAGAGGAAGTATGCTTTATGTGGATAAAAAAGACCATTGGGAACCACTTCCCTCCTATATCAAAAGGGAAAACAGAACCGATGATCCTATAGAGGGAGAAACAGTAGACTATAAAGTGACTTTATATCCTACACAAAAACACTGGATCTATCTGTTAGATATGCCAGTACGTGCAGTCAACGATTCGGAGATGGACAGAGATCTCATAAGTACCGTTGAAAAGCCTATCAAATCCCCACTGCATTATGCTGCACGTTCTGCATTAAGTCCTACATTGCATGATAATTTAGATCAAGTTACGCTTGATGCCTCAACACATTTTGATCCAACACGCAATCCCAGAACGTACCAGGAAGCACAAAAAATAAAAAAACGATTTGAAGATCCTGAAAAACGAGCTTCTGCTCTTGTAAAGTTTTTTCAAAAACAGTCATTGACCTACAGTTTAAAACCCAAGGCACTTGATATCAATAACACAGCAGACAGTTTTTTATTTGACCAGCGTTTGGGCTACTGTGTACATTTTGCATCTTCTTTCGTAACCATGGCCCGTATGTCAGGCATACCTTCCCGGATCGTTACAGGATATAGAGCAGACAAAGCCAACAGCCTGAAGAACTATCTTCCTGTCAAAGAACGTGATGCTCATGCCTGGGCTGAACTTTATCTCGATGGGCACTGGGTGAGATTTGAAACGACCAGTACCGCATCATCGATAGATGTGGAATCAGCCCAACTATTAGGTACGAATACCCGTGAAAAAAATAAGACATTCATGGAAAGTGCGAATCTCTATCTCATGTATGTCAAATATCAGGTAGAGACATGGATACTCTACTACAGTCATATCCGTCAACTTCAACTGATCCAATACGCCAAAGATAATCCAAGATTTGTCTTACTTTTTGTACTCTCTTTGCTGGCCCTGGTTTTGATCACTTTCAGCATCACTGTGTATTTCCGCCGTCCCCGCTGTACACATAAAATACTTTGTATCATTGAACCACTTGTAAAGAAGCTCAAAAAAGAAGGGTATATCAGAGAAAAAAATGAAACCATGCACCAATACTTCTTGAGATATATGAAAGATCATCCGGACAATAGTGCACTAAAAGAGGTGGATAGATATTATGAAGCCATCTCTTATGGAGGTGACACTTCAGCCGCTGCACTGAAACAATTGAAACGTGTGGTCAAGAAGAGTGTATCTCCTTAGTTGGTCATACCACTTTTAAAAATGGTTAACCTTCCTTATGTATAGTAATACAGAGCGTTCAAAGCAACCTCTTAGATGTTTTTAAATAAAATTATAAACCAATTCTCATAGGGAGACACGACCTTAATGATTAAGAAAAGCAAAAAAGTTATTGTTGCGGGACTTGTAACCACTTTAAGTGTGGCATACATGTTCGGATCATTTGCTCAAGCCAAAGATACTGCTGCAAAAACACATGCACCCTCTACAGCAAAAGAAAAGCTCGAGGCCTACATCAAGTTTACACAAATTCTTAATGTCATTGAGAGTCAATATGTAGATGATGTCAATACAACAGACCTTGTAGATAAAGCACTCAAAGGACTGATGGTCAATCTCGATTCCCACTCTTCTTTCATGGATACCAAAGAGTTCAAAGACCTCTCCGTACAGACAAAAGGTGAATTTGGTGGTCTAGGGATCTCCATAGGTATGAAAGACGGTGCACTGACCGTGATCGCCCCTATCAGTGACACACCTGCAGATAAAGCGGGGATCAAAGCCGGTGATATTATTTTGAAGATCAATGACACAGCAACTATCGGCATGAGTATCGATGAGTCTGTAAAACTGATGAGAGGGAAGCCTAAAACCTCTTTGGTCTTAACGATCATCCGTAAAGGGGAAACCAAACCTCTCGAAGTGAAGATCACCAGAGATATCATTAAAATTCAGTCTGTTTATGCAAAGACCATAGAAGATAATATACTCTATCTTCATGTCACTTCTTTTGATCAGAAAGTGGTTGAGGGTGTGAAAGACGCTATCAATACACACAAAAATACCAAGGGTATCATCCTGGATCTAAGAAATAATCCCGGTGGTCTTCTTGACCAGGCTGTCGGACTTGCAGACCTTTTTGTTGATGAGGGCGTTATCGTCAGTCAAAAAGGAAAAGTGACCAGCGAAAATATAGAGTATAAAGCAACCAAACAAGGTACAGATAAAGAGACACCACTGGTCATTCTTATCAATGGAGGATCTGCATCTGCTTCCGAGATCGTATCTGGGGCACTTCAGGATCTTAACCGTTCTGTGCTTGTGGGAGAAAAGACATTTGGAAAAGGCTCTGTACAAGTAGTTATGCCTGTAGGTGAGGATGAGGCTTTAAAGCTTACTGTTGCACGTTACTATCTTCCAAGCGGACGTACCATACAAGCAGTGGGTGTTACCCCTGACATTACTGTACCGCTTGGGAAAATTGATTTCATAGAAGATGCTGTCATGCTGAAAGAAAAAGATCTCAAAAAGCACTTACAGAACGAGCTCGCCAAGATAGACCATGACACGACCAAGTCATCGACAGACAAGGAAAATACAGAAAACAATGCAACCGAGATAGATGATACGATCATCACTGAAGATCAGGTCTATAATGATCTGCAACTTAAAAGTGCTGTAGACATCTTGAAAGCTTTGATTATCACAAATAAAGGAAAAATATAATGCCAAAGACTGAACTTTTGTATGAAGGTAAGGCAAAGAAAATCTGGAAAACAGAAGATGACAATCTTCTTATCTCTGAGTTTAAAGATAGCCTGACTGCATTTAATGGTGAAAAAAAATCATCAGAAGAAGGCAAAGGTGCCCTTAACAACCAAATATCAACAGAACTCTTCAAATATCTGGATGAAAAAGGTATCCCTACCCACTATGTAGATACGATCGATGAGAATAACATGCTGCATAAGGCTGCCGAAGTGATCAAGATCGAAGTGATCGTAAGAAATATTGCTACAGGAAGTCTCAGTAAGAACCTTGGCATTAAAGACAAAACAGTACTTCCTTTCACGCTGGTTGAATTTGACTATAAGAATGATGCTCTTGGAGATCCTAAATTAAACGACCAACACTGTCTTATTTTGAATTTGGTCAATGATGCGTCCGAACTTGATTATATCCGTTTCATGGCAAGAAGGATCAATACACTGCTTGTTGAATTCTATGCGGGTCTTGACATTAAAGTGGTAGACTTCAAGATCGAATTCGGTAGAGATAAAAATGGCAATATCATCCTTATCGATGAGCTCAGCCCGGACAACTTTAGACTATGGGATACCCATACTGACGAAAAACTCGACAAAGACAGATTTAGACAAGGTTTAGGCGGACTCACTGAAGCCTACAGACAAGTATTAGACAGAATTAAAAACAGATAAGGAATAGTAATGACAGCAGTAGTAAATGTATTTTTAAAAGAGGGTGTTTTAGATCCACAAGGTAAAGCAGCGCACCATGCGCTTGACTCTTTAGGTTTTGCCGGAGTATCTGATGTGCGTATCGGTAAACAGATCATCATCCAACTTGACACTGAAGATAGAGCGGCAGCTGAAACTGAAGTAAAAGAGATGTGTGAGACACTTCTTGCCAATACTGTCATTGAAGACTATACAATAGAGATAAACTAATATGAAAGTAGCAGTATTAAGATTTCCGGGAACAAACTGCGAGTTTGATACGCAGTATGCTTTTGAAAAGCTAGGACATGCCACAGAGCTGGTATGGCATGAAAGTGAACAACTTCCAGAAGAGATCGATCTTGTAGTTGTACCTGGTGGATTCTCTTACGGTGATTATCTGCGTTCAGGGTCTATCGCCAGATTTTCACCTGTGATGAAAGCCGTGTCAGCGTATGCAGAGGCCGGTGGTAAAGTACTTGGTATCTGTAATGGTTTCCAGATCCTTACAGAAGCGGGACTGCTTCCTGGTGCATTGAAACGCAACAACAATCTTCACTTCATCTCCAAACACCAATCGCTTTGTGTCATCAACAATGACAATGCATTTTTAAATAAATGTGAGAAAGGTGAAGTGTTGAACATCCCTATCGCTCATGCCGACGGAAACTATTATATTGATGAGGAAGGATTTAAAAAGCTTGAAAGCAACGGACAGATACTTCTTCGTTATTCAGATGAAAAAGGTAATCCTGTAGTGGTCAACGGTTCTGTGACCTCTATTGCCGGTGTATGTAACGAAGCCAAAAATGTATTTGGTCTTATGCCTCACCCTGAGCGTGCTTTAGAAGCGATACTTGGAAGTGAAGACGGTATACGTATGCTTCAAGGTTTTGAAGCATAATGCAACACTTTCGTTCTGTATGGCTCGTTGTAGCACTGCTATTCACCTATACTGCCCAACTCAGCGCACAGAACGAATTTAAATATAGTTATATGCCCAAAAAGGTATATGAAAACCAACTCTTCCCGGTAACCATTATCGCACCCGGTGAAGAAACTGAAAGTAAACGTCAATTCATTTTTGACAGATCAAGTAAAATACAGCCTCTTTTCAACGAACCGCTTACCATTCACAATGGTCCCGATAGTTTCTATACTTTCTATTTTAAAGCTTCAAATGCAGATATACGTATTCCCAGACTCTTCATCTCTTCTGAAAGCGGTGAGCACTCACTTGGACCCAATACGGTCCGTATAGAGTCTCTTGAACCACATGAAGGGTTCTGTCACGTACTTGCAGCCGATATGAAGGTAAAAAATTCGCAAGTCTCAAACTATGATGAGAAAAGCCATATAGTCACTCTCTCCATAGAAGCCTTTGAAGCCAACCTTGAAGATATGAAACTGGACAATGTGAAGGAGTCCGGCATAGAGAATGTCAAACGTGATTTTGCAAAAGTAGAGGCTGAATTTTACGTGGTGCTTCCTGTAGAAGAAAAACTGCTTAAATTTACCTATTTTAACACGATCAAAAGACAGTATGAATTTTTGGAAGTTCCTGTGGAAGTGGTGGATGCTTCGGTGACGACTCAGTCTGACCTGAATCCTAAGGAAGACAGCTTTGAAAAACTGAAAAAGTATACATTCATGTCTTTGGTCGGTTTCTTTTTTATCATGTTTTTATTTAGAAGAGATTTCTTCTATCTTGTTTTTGGTGTTGTTTCTCTTATCACCCTTCTGACGTTTTATATTCCCCATAAAAAAATATGTGTAAAACAGGGTGCCTCTCTTTATATTTTACCGACACAGACCAGTACTGTCAGTACGAAGATAGACCAGGAGCTTGACACTATGCTGTTGAGTGAACGCGAAGGCTTTAAAAAAGTGGAATACAAAGAAGGTATCATAGGATGGGTCAAAAATGAAGATCTTTGCGACCATTAGGTTTTACTGGGGTGCGTTTGTCATCTCTTTTAATACCGCTGTTTTTATGATACCTGCATTAATGTTGTTCGGTAAGTACAAAAGTACCATTGTACATCACATCAACCGTTTGACGCTTTTTATGATGGGTGGCAGACTGGCCCAGGAAGGCACGATGGACGCCAGTGCAGATATGTATGTCATGAACCACCAGGGGATCGTCGATATCATCGGTCTTGAAGCTTTACAGAACAACCATCTGCGCTGGGTTGCGAAGAAAGAGCTTTTTGAGACACCCTGGTTCGGCAATCTTTTACGTCACGGAGAGATGATCTCTCTTGACCGTCAAAATAAAGCCGGTTTGATAAAACTCATCAAAGATGTACAAGAGTCCAAAGAGGTCTATCATCGTCCTGTAGCGATATTCCCTGAAGGTACAAGAACCGACAAACAGCCTTTACTTCCTTTTAAACAAGGCACAAAGCTCATAGCCGAGAAGCTGGGGTTACGTATACAGCCCATCGTTATTACAGGCAGCAAATGGGTCTTGAATGAACATATCCGAACAGCCCACAGCGGCACCGTAAAATATACTTTTTTACCTAGTTTTACTGTAGAGAGTAATGACAAAGAGTGGTTTGATACACTCAGAGAGAACATGCAAAAGGTTATTGATGATGAGTATAGCAACAATCATTGCAGTCGCTAGCGGCGGTGCCATAGGGGCAACACTGAGACTCCTTATCAACGGAGCGGTCAATAAACATTTTATACATGCCCTTCCCTTAGGGACATTGGCAGTGAATTTCATAGGAAGTATGATCATAGGTATGCTTTTTGCTTATTTCCATATGAACACTTCACTGTCACCTCATGTAAAAACGTTTTTAGTGACAGGTATACTCGGTGCATTGACCACCTACTCTACCTTCGCTATAGAGAGCTTCTTTTTACTTGAAGCAGGACATTACCTACATGCCTTTGCCAACATGGCGCTTAACCTTTTTGGTACCATACTGCTTGCAGGTATCGGGTACCTTCTCATACTACAAATTTCAAAATAGGAAAAACATTGTCTACACTAAACGAAGAGATAGAAAAACACATTAAAAAGCTTGTACACCCGCTTAAAGATCCAGAAGAGCTGCTAGAAGTACTCAAGGTCAAACTGACCAAAAAAGAGTTCAAACTCCTAAGATCATGGGCAGAAGAAGTACCACAAAAAGAGATAATGACTGAGCTCAATCTTGATGAAGAGCGTTACGGTGAACTTTCCACAAAGCTCATCAAAAAGCTCAATCAGGAAAAGATCAAACAGGCAATGTGCCTCTAATCTACAAGATCAAAAACAAAGAGCACGCATTATAGAACATGTGAAGAAAGATACTGGCACCTATGTGTCCGTACTGCTCTTTGAAATACCCAAAGACCAAAGACGGTATAAATACCAGCATTGCCCATAACGGTGCATGGTGTACAAAGTGCATCGCAACAAAGAGCAGTGATGTCACAATGTTCGCTACCGATAGATACAAGAAAGATGGATACTGTTTTGTCTTCGCAGCGATAAACTCCTGGATCACCCCACGAAAAGCCAACTCCTCCACTACCGGATAAAATACGATCAAAAAGAACAGAGATGTAACATCGAAGTGCAAGAGATCAACATTAAAGATTTGGTGTTGAAATAGACTATTATGAAGAAGGACAAATAGCGGAGCAGCCAGGACAGCCGCTCCCAATTGTATATGTGTTTTATTCACAGGGAAGATTATTTGATAAATCTTCTTCTGAACGGATAGAGAAGTCCAAGTGCCATCATCACAAGGAACATCATATCGAAGTTTTTGCTGTCAGGGTTGTAAGTACAACCACCACCGCCACCGCTGCTAACAACCGTTGTAGTTGGTGCTGGAACTAGCTCCGGAGGCAATATAGGATCACCATTTGCATCAATATAGCTTGGAGCTGTCTGATCAGCTGCTACACGAGGTGTAATACGGATAGTAAACTTTCCATCGATATCTTGATTATTTCCAACATTCACTATATAATTCAATCCCAAGTTAAGGGTATCTTCGATCACACCGATTGAATATTGGGAACCTTCTTCATTTATATTCATAGCATCTAACTCTTCTGCTGTAGGTTCAGCCCAGTTATCAGCCTGTCCTTTATGCCATGCAGGAGCTGTACCTTCAGCTGCATCTGGTGCAGTACCCCAAAATGCTACAAGGTCAGCATCTGTTAACGGATCAGAGTCATGATCATAGAAGATACCGTACGGTGCCCATTTTGATGGCAACCACATGCCAAAGAGAGCTTCATAATTACTTCCCAGAGTTGTAGGGCCTCCTACAAGCGTTGGTGTATTATGTCCTGCTCTATCTACGACAAAACCTGCTCTTTTACTGTCAAAAAATCCATCAGTTGGGAAATGTTTATCTTTTGGACCCCATAAACCATGAGAAAAGTTTGCCATGTCTGGTTCATCCCAAATATCTTCCGGAGTTCCTGTAGTATTATTTTCAAGAAGGCCTATAGAAAGTGTAAGATTATCATCTGCAGTTCCATCAGCTTTTATGACTTCTATCTTGTATCCATCCAGCCTCATACCCGTATAGTTGTTTATCTTGGAGAATACCTGGTATCTAGTATTTACATTGCTAAGATCTTCAGTATCAAGATTAAAAACCAGGTCGATAGGCTGACCATAACGAGTGGTCGTATTGTAATTTGCGACCGAAGTTGACTGCATATTGACCTTGAAACGTTTGTGCGTCTGGAATGGACTTGAACAAATTACAGGTAACGGATCAGTATCATTAAGAAAATGACTCGCGCTATCATTTAAATCTTCTCCAATATATGATGTATTTATTATACAGTTTTCAGGTTTTCCATTACTAACGTTCACATCACCATTGATGACCTTTATACCTGCCGGTTCACCCACTGGCCAATCTTTACCGTGCAGTAGACCTCTTATTTCCCCACCTGTACTGATTTCAGATTCAAAAGACATACCAATTGACATCTCTGAATATTCACCCGTTGTTTTATTAAAATCGGTACCATCAAGAGCAGTACTAAAGTCATCTATACTTACAATTTTGACATTAACGTTATCCAAATTCCATCCGCCAAAACCAAATTGTGTACTTGGTACGATCACAGTATTCTTATAATCACTTATGTCTGCATCAGTTTTTATCAAACCGGCATACGCACTCGAGCCCAACAGCATTGCTGCGATCAAACTTGTTTTTACCATATTTGTTTTCATTTCCACTTCCTTTTGATTTTATGATCTAATAAATCATACCTATAATATAACATAAATCATATTAGTTGTGCATCACCCCAAAGGGTGATATTTCCTAAAACAGCATATTGAAACTGATGAGTAAGTCCCTGTAGTCCTCGATGCCCGCTTTGGACGGCTTCGCCCAGCTGTGTTCTACGGAAAGCTTCATAGGCAGGTAGTACTTGAACGAGTAGTCCATACCCACCGTGATGGCGTTGTCTATATCTTTTACATCGACCTTCTTCAGCTCTCCCTTCCCGCCATCCGCATAATCATAATGATCATCCAAAGTAAGATAAGCGAGTTTCACCCCGAAATCCGGAGTAAGATTCACTTGACCGCCTACGGAAAAGGCTTCATTGTCCAGATTGTCAAGCTCTCTGGATGTCCCCGCGCCTATACCTGTGTAGGACACTTCGTTCTTAAAGACCTTGCTCATTGTCAACGTCACTTCTTTGTCTCCAATGTACCCTTCGACCATAAGATCCATCCCGTACGTTTCACGTTCGACGCGAAGCGCACTCAGATCAGATGTTGTCTCTCCCCCCGCGATCGCAAATCCGCCCAGGATAAGATTGTACGCGCCTACAGGATACTCGTATGCCAGTCTGAATATAGGAAGCAGGTTGCTCGTGAGTTCGAGTTGGTTGTTGTCCTGCCCCTGCGCATACATACCCACTGTCGCGAATACATGGTCACCGTCCGCCAATGCACCGTCTTTGTCAAAGTAGGCTTGAAGCCCTGTTGCAGCTCCGCTGCCTATCTCCGTCGCCTGAATGGCATTTGAAAGTCTTCTGATGTCGAACGTTCTGAACGGTTTGTAGAGACCGGAGTTGTAGATCTCCATACCCGAGAAGGGACCGAAGTCTGCCGTAGAGTAGGCAGACAGACCTATGTAGCCGTCTTCGATCTCATCTGCATACACCGCTTTTCCCGAAATGGCATTGTCCCTCTGGGATTTATAGGAGAGGTTAAGAAGCGCACCGAAATCTTCTGTTACCCTTCCCCCCACAAACAATGAAGCCGTTCTGGGAACAGACAAAATACCGTCATTGGTTTCAGTGTTGTCACTCACATTCCCTGATGCACCCGGCTTTTTATCTGTTTTTTCATAGATGGACTTGAACATCACTGACGGATTGATGTCCGAACCGCTGCTGTTCTCATCTGTGAACTTTTGGCTGATGGTCATCCCTGACGCCATGAACTTTCTACCGAACTTGTTAAGTCTTTCTATATGTTGCATGTGACAGGCCTTACAGTCCATGCCCGTCTGCGTAGCAAATGCAGGCAAAGCCTTCACTTCACTGGTCAGACCTACAAGTGCCAGCAGCCCGACTGCTACAGTACTCTTTGCATTCATTTTCATCATCTTTTATCCTCCCTTTCAAATAAAACGGTTATAAAGCCATAATGTTTTATTGTAGCGTGCAATCAATATTTTTTGAATGAATAACCATCTGATTTAGCATAATAACACTATAATTAAGTAAGAAGTTAGAAAATAAGGAACCTACAATGTTAAGAAAAACAGGATTATTACTTTTTACAGCAAGCTTTCTTTCTGCCTCACCCATACAAACGATCTATGTGCAGAAATGTGCAAGCTGCCACGGTACCAGCGGGGATATAAAGACGATGGGCAGATCCAAAGCGATCAATGGCATGTCGGTTGAAAGCATAGAAAAAGCGATGATTGAGATCGCATCTGGAGAAAGGAAGTCCATTGGTTTTGTTAAAAGTACAAAAGAAGCGTTTATCAAAAAACACAGCAAAGAGGAACTTGATGAACTAGCCGCCTATATCCATAGCCTACAATAGGGAAATGAACTGTATGGTTTCCAACAAGCTGTAATATTTGTATGGTAGAATAACCTATAAAAAATTTTGAAAGTGCTAGCAAATGTACACCATAGACGACCATGAGATCCTGCACAGGATCATAGAACTCCAGTCATGTATCATCCACGGCAGGAACATCAAACCGCTGCTGCATCAGCATACTGATTTTTATCTTGAAAAATCGGGTGCGGATATCATCACCGTATATATGCATCATAATGAACAGGTTCAGGTAGATTACGTACTTGAAAGACACAGACACTTTGCGCATCTCCTGAAGAAATACGCTTTCGATAAAAAGCACTTTAAGTGGAAAAAATTTGCAGCCACTTTCAGGAAACATTTTTCTTCCAAAATACATTACTATAAAATCACCGAACTTTGTAAGGTCTTCAATGCTTTTTTATCTGAAAAGAAAGCGGCTGACTTTAGGGATGAGCTCAAGATGAAACAGGCCATTATGATGCCGGTATTTGCCTATGACAACAAAGAGACCATCGGATATATCTGTTTTTTCTTCCAGTCTGATGTTGAAGCAAACATCAAAAAGCTCCAAGCGGTCAAAACTGCATTTCAGATCATACTGCAACCGCTTTATAACAGTGAAAACCATACATTTTTTACCAAATGTGTGCGTATAGATGAAAAGCTGGAACAGCTTACACCGAAGGAAAAGAAGATCATATATTATGTACGGGAAGGTGCATCGTATCCTGAAGCCGCTGCAGCAGTGCAGATATCTGTCAATACCCTTAAGACACATATGAAGAACATCTTCAGTAAGTATAATGTCAATTCAAAGATCGAGCTCTATCACAAGTTGAACGGGAATAATAGCAGATACGGTAAAACAAGAGAGTGATCTGGAGGACGGGTATTTATACAAATACCCGCGGGTAGAATATTGTTTAAATGGCCGTTGTTTTAGCGACGACCGCTACCACCACCTCTTTGTCCACCCAAGGATCCTGTATTTGATCTATTTGGATTTGCACCTTTGTACTCATACTGTTTTTGATAGTTATATTTGTATTGGTTTTTTTCACCACTGCCGTCTTTTACTCTTTTTTGATACTCTTTCTGAAGTTTCTGTTCCATTCTAAGATGTTGCTGTAAACTCTCTTCTGCAGCAAATAAAGAAGGTGTGGCCAAAAGTGCTACAGCACCCAGTGTCAATAAAGTTTTTTTCATGGAAGATCCTTTGAATGTAATATTATGTGTTACATGCAAAGTATAAAATAAGAGTGTGAAGCATCTATGAAGGAAAAGAGGTCTATCTTCGACCTCCTCCGCCACCGTTACCTGAACCGCCGCCCATGGATCCAGCACCCAAAGAGCCACCCATGCCTGCATTTCCATATCCGCTCATGAGGTTACCCTGTGCCGAACCGTCATTGAATTTGAATTTGAATCTTGATCTGTTGTCATAGTCATAACTTTCTGATCTGTTCTTGTCCTCAGCTTTATTTCCTGATCCTATACCATTCGATTTATATTCATCTTTAAAAACAAAGCGTGTCTTCTTTTTAGACGCTTCTTTCTGAGGCTCAGGTTTGCTCAGTGCTTTCTTCTGCCCTGCTTCTTGAAGGATATTACCTAATCCTTTCTGCTCTGCATGAAGTGACATGGTGCCAAATATACAAAGTGTAGGAAGTATATATTTACATCTCATCATTAGCACCTTTCTTGATTTTTATTTAATTATAGTAGAAAAGTATGAAAAGAGTATGAACTACACGTTTCCTGAGTATGCTATAATCATAGTAAATATCAGGAGTATCGATGAAAATTTTATTATTGGAAGATGATATAGGTTTGGCAGATATCATGTCAGAGTACCTTGAAGACAATGATTTTGAACTGGATCTTGTCTATGATGGAGAAGAAGCACTCGATAAAGCCTATGAGACACAGTATGACCTCTATATCTTCGATGTCAATGTACCTGCGATCAAAGGTTTTGATCTATTGAAAATACTGCGGGACAATGGTGATGCGACCCCTACCATATTTGTGACATCTCTCAATGACATAGAGGATGTGTCCAAAGGCTTTGAAAGCGGTGCAGATGATTATCTCAAGAAGCCTTTTGAACTTGCCGAACTTCTTTTGCGTATTAAAAATATCCAGAAGCGTTCTTTTGCTCAAAAACGTTCTAACATGATCCAGATAGATAAGGATATCACTTTTGATATAGATACAGAATTACTTCATACAGAGGGAGAGAGTGTTTCCCTGCCGCAAAAAGAACTGAAACTGCTCAAACACTTTTTGAAGCATCCCAATGAGGTCGTCACCTTTGAAAGTCTGTATGATGTACTATGGGACTACGATGAAACCGCCTCAGCTGAATCTTTAAGAGCGCATATAAAAAACCTCAGAAAACACCTGACCAAAGATATGATACAGAACCTTAGAGGTCTGGGTTACAGGTTTGAAATGGAAACTTCAGACTGATGAAGGCCAGTACCAAAAGTGTCATTATTTTCATGGTGGTCTACCTGGG
Source organism: Sulfurovum sp. TSL1 (assembly GCF_019972135.1). Classification (NCBI taxonomy): domain Bacteria; kingdom Pseudomonadati; phylum Campylobacterota; class Epsilonproteobacteria; order Campylobacterales; family Sulfurovaceae; genus Sulfurovum; species Sulfurovum sp. TSL1. The sequence continues at coordinate 623,925 of NZ_BPFI01000001.1, forward strand.
ATCTCTCAGTATTTTAGCCACATGGGTGGGATACCTTTATTATATGGATCAAAAGAATGCTTTGATCGATAAGATGCATTTGGAAATGCGATACAAAGCAAGAAGTATCAATGCACAATTGGAATACTACCACATGAACAAAAGTGAGCAGTTCACGTTTTATGAAGAGGGGTATGGTATCGCACTCTATGATAACAAAAGCGAACTCATCGCTTCCACATTCATGGATGACATTGATTTTTCCAAACTATTTTATGCGGACAACGATGAATACTATCTTATAGAGACACTCAATAAGGAATACCTTGACGTAAAATACATAGTGATCAAAAAGCCTCTTGATACAGATCAATTAAATGAGATCATTGAACAGATCGGTCTCATAGCTTTTTATGGGTTTGTTTTTATACTTTTTGTTGCACTGCTATTGGCAAAGATCATGTTGTCCCCTATCAAAAGATCCATAGCCTCTCTCACAAAATTCATGAAAGATGCCACCCATGAGATGAATACGCCCATCAGTACGATACTCATGAGCTACGAACATATGGACAAACACAATCTCGACAAGAAACAGCTTCGTTCACTGGATCGTATAGATATAGCAACCAAAACCCTCTCCGGTCTTTACCGGGACCTCTCTTTTGCTTCTTTCCATGACTATATAGAGTATGAAGACACACCCATAGATGTCAAAGAGGTGATCCTTGAAAGAATCAAATATATGGATACACTGATACAGTTCAAAGGCTTAAAGGTCAATACTGCATTAAAATCCAAGACGATCCATATGGATAAACGCAAGCTCATATTGCTTATAGACAACCTTCTGTCAAATGCGATAAAGTTCTCCAGAAAAAACGGTGAGATCCAAGTGAATTTGACCGAGCAGTACTTTTCTGTAAAAGACAATGGTATCGGTATTTCAAAAGAAGATCAGAAAAGTATCTTTGATCGTTTTAAATCCACGAACAGTTTACATGGCGGATTTGGTGTGGGGCTTGATATAGTGAATCAGATCTGTAAAGAGTACCATATAAAGATCGAACTGGAATCAGAGCCTTCTAAAGGAAGTACATTTAGATTAGTGTGGTCAGAACAGAAATCTAAATCATAAGATGTAAGTAGTTGTTGTTATAAGTGTAAATGTTGTTTAATCAGGTTGCTTTTATCCAAAAGGTATGTGGCATTACTTGTTGATAACCCTGATTTTGAACAGGCAACATCAAATAGTTCATTATTATTTAAAAGTCTGATCAATACGTTTAGTTTAATCATTTTAGATATATTTATTGTGTCTATTGACATATTTTCTCCTTGTATTTTATTTCATTGGTTGCGGAAGATGGATTTGAACCAACGACCTTTGGGTTATGAGCCCAACGAGCTACCAGACTGCTCTATTCCGCGCTAAAATAGGTATGTGTAAATGGGATAAATCTAAAAAAAGAAGGTGATTTCGAAGATTCTCTAAACTATGGACAGATCAATCTGTCCATCGATGGTCTTAAAGACCAGTCACGTTTTCTGCCTGCGGGCCTTTTTGACCTTCACCGATCTCAAAAGTCACTTTTTGACCTTCATTAAGAGAAACACGGTCGTAACCATTGCTATTGATTTGACGATAGTGTACAAATACATCTTTACCACCATTTTCCTGTTCGATAAAACCGAAACCTTTTTCACTGTTGAACCATTTTACGGTTCCGTTTACTTGAGTTGCCATTGCAATTCCTTTAGTTGTTAATACATATCATTACTGAAATGTTCAAAATATAATGTGGAGTGTTCTATTGGGAGGATAATACTGTAAACTGTAAGTAAGCAATAAAAATCATGCCTAAGATGAAACTCTAAATCATCTTTGATATATTCATTATAGCTGAATCATTTAATAATAGCAAGGCTTTTTCTTTACATCAGCTACCCTGTCTCACCGAGGCCTACTGGCATACTTACTCTACTTTACGTCCTGCATAGTAGTTGATCTTCCATCCGTCCTTTTCTTTTGAAAAGTACAGTTTCTTCATTTTTCCATCTTCTGTATAGTCGATGGTCTGTCTATTTTCACCATTCCAAGATACAGACTTTATATCTATTTTAGGGGAGTTTCTTCTGTCGATCAGATCATAAGAGAGCTTGTTTTCAACCTCTGCCAATGCATCTTCATCGTGTTCTATCTTTTTAAGTTGTGACTTGAACTCCTGGTCACGCAGTGCCAACCTTAAACCGAATGTTTCCAGAGTCATAATATATGACCCCTCTGTCATCAACTCTTTGACCGTACCAAGATCCCCACTATACAATGATGTATAGTAGAGAGCCAGTACATCACTGGGCTCTAACAATGAAAAAGTCCTGCTACTGTTTATGGGCATAATGGATTATGCTCTTTCGATCGCTGTTTGAAATGCATCAAGGTGACTTAAACTACCCTCTTTAAGGCTTTCAAATACAGCTACAACATCTTCCGGCATACCTTCAGCCGCATGTTCCAGATCTTCTATGTCCGTGTATTCGATCATTTCACCGATCTTAAGTGCATCAAGAAGTGATTTTTCACCTTCACCCACACAGGTATCATAGAGCTCTTGCAGTACAGGCAATACAAAGCTTCCCACAGCATCTTCATCTACCCCAGAAGTATCTACAGCATATTTTTCACACAGCTCTTTTGCAGAGTCCATATGTCTCTGTTCTGATAACTGAATAGAAGCAAAGGTATTTTCATCTGTATAAATATTACCTAGTGTCATATATACATCTCTGGCTACTTTTTCTTCCTGGTATATATAGAAAAGCATATCTTTTTGATCTTCAGTAAGCACCACAGTAGTATCTATAGTCTCTTTCTTTGCATAGGCTGAAGATGAAAGCAATGTGACTCCACTTGCACCTGCAACCAGCATTTTAGTTAAAAAACTTCTTCTGTCTTTAATATTATTTGTATTCATGTTAATCCTTTTAGAATATGTATTAATTACGAATGAAGTATAAAATAGAAGTATGAAGGAAGTGTGAAGCATAACATCACACTTATAGAGTGGTATAGTTTTATTATGATTTACTTGAACAGAGAGGTTGTTTCTCTTCTCTTTTTTTAGAACGCAGTATGACATCATCCATACTGAGCTCATTGATGTGTCTCTTACCCATCACGGCAAGCAGTGTACGGACACCATGAAGAAGTTGATGATGATAGAATGCGATGTGTTTTGATTTTTCTATGACAAGATATTTGCTTCTTTTTGCTTCATTCATGGTATTAAGACCTACCGGACAGTCCCTTCCGTTCGCACCGCTGCACTCCCTCGCACGTATACAGCCTGCCGCGATCATGAAGCCTCTGGCTATATTGATAAAATCAGCACCATGACAAAGCAGTTCGACCACATCATCAGGCGTGAGTACTTTCTCGCTTGCAATGATCTTTATATGCTCTCTTAGTTCATACTCGTTGAGCACTTCATTGACTATAAGGAGTGCTTCACGTATCGGTAAACCGATTTTACTCATCATCTCCAAGGGTGCAGTTGCAGAACCGCCGTCACCTCCGTCTATCGTGATAAAATCTGCAATATCCTTCCCCTCTGACACTCTTTGTTTCAACGCTTGGGCATATGTCTCAAAGTACTCTCGTGATGAAATAACGATCTTAAACCCGACCGGTTTATCTGATAGCTTCTGTAAGCGTTCAATAAAGTCAAAGAAAGTCTCCATATCGGTAGCATAAGGAAAACGGTTAGGGCTTACAAGGTCCTTATGTGCAGGAACCCCTCGATAATATGCAATATCATCACTCACTTTCGTGGCAAGAAGTTTACCTCCGGTCTGTTTTGCACCCTGTGCAAGTTTCACTTCGGTCATGCGACAGAAACGCATCACTTTTTGGTAAAGATCGTCACTAAAATTTCCTTCTTCATCTCTTACACCAAACAGTCCGCTTCCCATCTGGAACGTTATGTCCGGTATACCTTCAGCCACAGTTTCAGGAAATGTCTCTAGCGGACTCTGCCAATTTATACGGAAATAGACCAAACTGCTTCTATCAAAAATGAAAGAACCCCTATCTATTTGTCGTACGACCATACGTCGGTAAAGGCGTTGGGAAACTTCTCTATTGGTAAAGAACCTCATGAACCTATAGACAGACTTGGCAAACCATGTTCCCTCTTTCATCTCAAGATAAGAACTTTCACAATCTTTGAAGTTGAGTGTGGCAAGGAAGTTAGAGGTCAGACCGCCCTCACCTGTATTGATAGGAAATTGTCCATTAAAAGCACCACGCGCATAAGCTCTTGTTCCCTCCGGTGAGACCGCCCCGTCACTCATAGCTGACCTGCCTATGATACTTTTACTTTCATAGGGTATTTTTCTGTTTTCACCAAATCGTACAGAAAAATCTGCTTGTACTTCATGCAGTTCATTGACAAAGTTGGCGTGTCTAAAAAGTGTTTTTTGATTACCGTAAGGATTTGAAGGTGAAAAAGACAAATAAGGACTTTCACCATGTGACACTTTATTGATCCAATCGATTTTTTCAAAAGAATCATAAAATGTCTCATCACCGAAATATTGACGCATTGGATTTCGTAACATATAAAAAATATATCTCATACGCCCTATAAGCGGGAAATTAATAAGAAGCTGGTTTTTTCTTTGTATAAATCTGTCATAAATAGCGATATTGATAAGTATCACTATCAATATGATCAGGAAAAGTTTAACGAACACACCCCAGTCTGCAGAAAAAAGAGGAAAATAGGAGAACAGATCTTCTTTAGTCATTGAGACCATCCTTGAACAATACTTTATCTAAACTGTATTTTCCTGCACCAACACTGGCAAGGAACAGTAGAAACAGTAGATAGTAAAGTGGAATCTCGAATCCATTGTCTGCAACAGAAAATCCATTTTCTATATGAACGAAAAATATGGCACCGATCATTACACATGAAAGCAATATAGATATATAACGGGTAAAGAGTCCCAAGAACAGAAGGATGATTCCCATGGTTTCAATGCTTGAAACGAGATAGGTTGATAGCATAGGTAAAGGTATAGCCATGCTGTCAAACCACGTTACCGTATCTTCCAGATTATTGATCTTTAGTAAAGCCGGTGTAGCAAATCCATAGGCCAAGATCAATCTAATGGCTAATATTATGAGATTTTTAGGATAAGAAAAAAGAACAGCAACCTCACTCATAAAATCTTTCATAATCCCTCCTTTAAGGTATAGCGTATCTTCTATATACAAAATACATAGAGATATTCACTCTAAGAATCAAGTATTACATCTCTTTGGAACTGAACCGGCACTCACCCAGTGTAATGATCTTTCCTTTTTCTATCTGAGAGAGGATATACTTCAGCGTCGACTGGGCATCTGTTTCAGGCATCTCTTCTGCAATCATACGCAGTGCATCTTTTTCACTGGTTTTCTGCCATCTTTTTTCATAGATATACTGTGTATATAGTTCTGCCAACTTATATCCAACCCAGTTCAGCAAAGATAGGTTCCATCTCCATCCACCACTTTTCAAACCGCACAGAGACCTCTGCAATGGCATCGTCTTCTTCTTTCCACTCTTTGAGTTTCTCCAGGATCAACGGTTTATTCTCTTCAGATACCTTACTTGAACTCTGCACATGTTCTATGACTTCTTCTATCTTTTTTTTCATACGATAACTCCTTTGTTCTTATTCTAGTTCATTCTTATATAATTGTCAATATTGATCTGTTATTTATATTGATTAGTAAATTTTCGTTAAAATAATGAAATTTATCACAGAGGGTTAAAATCATGTTCACACAATTTCTTCAGGATTTCATTAAAAAAGAATCAGCAGCAGGTATTTTACTGATCATTGCCACGGTATTGGCACTGCTCCTGGAAAATTCTTTTATGTCCACATTCTATACAAGTTTTCTACATACGCCTGTTGAGATACGTTTTGGAGATCTCCAGATAGCCAAACCTCTTCTTTTATGGGTCAATGACGGACTTATGGCAGTATTCTTTCTTGTGATAGGACTTGAGATCAAGCGTGAAGTGATAGAAGGACATCTCTCTTCTCTTTCACAAATCGCTTTACCTGGTATCGCTGCATTAGGGGGTATGATCGTACCTGCTTTGATCTTTATGGCATTCAATAGAGGTGAAGATTTTTCTATGAACGGATGGGCGATCCCTACGGCTACAGATATAGCATTTGCTTTAGGTATTTTATCTCTTTTGGGGAAGCGAGTACCTGTCTCTTTAAAAGTATTTTTGATGGCACTGGCTATTATTGATGACCTGGGAGCTATTTTGATCATTGCATTTTTTTATACCAGTGAACTTTCAACCCTTTCCATTACTATTGCCGCGATCTCACTTTTGATACTTTTCATTATGAACCGTATGCATGTCGCCATTAAATCAGCCTATATCGTCGTAGGGATCATTCTATGGGTTTCCGTACTCAAATCAGGTGTACATGCCACACTTGCAGGTGTTGCACTTGCGTTTATGATCCCTCTTTCTTCCAAAAACAAGGAAGGCAATCACTTCTCCATGGCAAAAGAGATGGAGTATGACCTCCATAACTGGGTTGCCTATATGATCCTGCCGCTCTTTGCATTTGTGAATGCCGGTGTTGATCTCAAAGGTATCTCCATAGAAGAGATGGCCGGTCCTGTACCGCTAGGGATCATGCTTGGTCTTTTTATCGGTAAACAAGCAGGCGTGTTCGGTTTCTCCTGGTTGGCCATAAAAATGGGACTTGCCTCTTTACCCAAAGGGAGTGACTGGGTCTTAATGTACGGGGTCAGTGTCTTGACAGGTATAGGGTTTACCATGAGTCTCTTTGTAGATACCCTGGCCTATAATGATACACAGATCTATCACTATGCAGACAAATTGGCCATCCTGCTCGGGTCGTTTTTCTCTGCTATAGTCGGGTATCTCATTTTATATCTAAGAACAGGCCGATCATCATTATCTGATACAGAAGAGGTTTTAGAGAAATAAAAGTCTTTTTGTCCTATCATAGTAATAAGGCTATAAAGTATTAAATCGCCTAAAATAGAAAAAGGATGAAGTATGATTGAAAAGAAACAAGTTAAAAAGTACATTAAGAAACAGATGGACAGCATGCTCAAAAAAGAGCTGAAACAAGAAATTAAAAAGCATATTAAAGACTATAAGAAAAAAGAAAACGCCGAAAAAAAAGCTAAAAAAGAAAAGAAAAAATAGGATCTTCTATTTTTTAGATGTTGATGAAGATTTCGTGTCACAGATAGCTAGTGTATCACTATCATATCTTAGCATTGTTGTTGTCTGTCTTCATTTTTCATTACAAAGTCAGGGAAAAACTATTTAGCTTTTTTTCAAAAGTTTTCTGAAGTTTTCAAGACTTTTTGTATTGATCACATCTTCAGCCTCCAGCCAGCCCCGTCTTGCCTGCTGTATACCAAATGTCATGTTATATAAACCATCTATAGAGTGTGCATCGCTGTTTATCACCACTTTCAAATTCATCTCTTTAGCCATCTTGCAGTAGTGATCGTTTATGTCTAGTCGGAGAGGATAACTGTTAAGTTCTAAAAAACAGTTGTTTTCTTTAGCTGCTTTCATGATCGTTTTCATATTGATATCATAAGGCTCACGTTCGCCAATCAATCTTCCTGTAGGATGTGCCAAGATATTGGTATACGGGTTTTCCATCGCCTTGATAATACGTCGAGTCTGCTTTTCTTTGGAAAGATCAAATCGATAATGTACAGCACAAATGACGACATCAAGCTTTTTCAATATCTCATTTGGAAGATCTAGTGATCCATCTTCCAAAATATCCACCTCTATCCCTTTCAGAATCTCTATCCCGTCTATCCTGGCATTGACCAGATCAATTTTATTCATTTGTTTTTCCAGCTCTTTTACGTCTATTCCTCTGGCTATCCTGACATGCTGGGAATGTTCAGTAATGGCGATATACTCATAACCTTTTTTCATGGCCGCTTGTGCCATCTCTACTATAGAGTGGTGACCATCACTCTTTTTAGTATGCATATGCAGGTCTCCACGTATATCATCAAGGGTGATAAGTTCGGGAAGTGTACCTTCAGCAGAAGCTTTGATCTCGCCTCTGTTCTCCCTCAATTCAGGAACGATATAGGGCAGACCTACCTGAGCATACATCTCATCTTCACTTTTTCCTGCAATACGCACATCATTCTTAAATACACCATACTCATTGATTTTCAAATCTCTTTTCATCGCCAGCTTCCTGACAGCGATATTATGGGCTTTTGAACCGGTAAAATAAAACAGACCTGCTCCCCAGCTGACTTCAGGTATTACCCTCAGATCAACCTGAATTCCTGACTTAAGTATCACTGTCGATTTGGTTTTTCCCTGTGATATAACATCTTCCACATCCTCATAGTTTACAAAATGAGTAATAAAATCCGTTCCACTTTCGCAGCTTAGCAAGATATCCAGATCTCCCACTGTCTCTTTGCCACGTCTATAGCTTCCTGCAATTTTAATATCTTTGAGACCCTTTTTCACCTTTAGGTATGATATCAACGGTTCGGCAATCTGTCGGGCAATGTGGTAAGGGGTTCTTAGACTTCGCTCTTTAAAGCGTTTGATCTCTTTTAGGATATTTGCTTCACTTTTTGCTCCAAACCCTTTGAGTTTTTGTACTGTACCTTTTTTTGCAGCTTCTTTCAGATCCATGATAGATTCAATATCAAGTGCTTTGTGGAGTATTTTAACCTTTTGGGGACCAAGCCCAGGTATTTTCAACAGTTCATGTAAATAGCCTTCTTCCCCGTTTTCAAGTTTTTTAAGTAATTTCAAACTACCTGTTTTGCAGATCTCTTTGATCTTGTCGGAAAGATCATCTCCAATGCCGGGGAGTTCGGTTAGGTTTTTATCGTTATCTACCAACTCTGTAATGCTATATGGAAGTGAGCCTATGGTTCTTGCAGCATTTCTGTACGCACGTACTCTGAAAGGATTGGCGTCCTGCAGTTCAAGCAGGTCTGCCACTTCCTTGAAGATAGCTTCGATATCAGAGTTGTGCAAAGGCATAACATGCTCCTTATAAAATACCGTGAATATAATAGCCAGTACAAGTACTATGAGAAATCCGGGTCATTTCCATAGAACTCATCAGAATGGTGAAGAGATACAGCAAAATGAATCCGTGCTGAAGTATGCCGAAAATTCCTCTTTTCATTTTTTACCCTTTAAATAAAAATAAAAATCGAAGAATCTATTTCTTAATCCATTCGCCTTCTTTTTTTTCATAACTTTGCTTTACTGCCGCCCAGGCCACTTTGTGGGCTGTCTCTTCACGGCTATCATTATTATACCTATCCTCAGCGTCAGCATACTCATCCCATGCACTGTTATAAGCTTTTTTGTAGATTTCTTGTGCATGTTTTGGGAGGTTTTCTTTTACCGAATCAGGTAGATCATTTAGTGTATCGTACGGCATAGCTTCTCCTTATAAAAATATGATGCATTTATGATTGGAATTTAGAGATCACTGATCTGAGAGTACTTTCTACCGTACTGCTCAGTTTTTCCATCTCTGACTTCATCTCATACCAACTGCTGCTTCCAGCTTCTTTGAGTGCTTCAAGCTTTTTACTAAAGTCATCTTTTAGTATACTCAGTTTTTCTATCTCTTTTTTATATTTGATCTTCGCATCCGCCTCTGCACCTTGTGCTTTGGCCTGTAATTTTTCTATCTCTGCTTTTAGCTCGTTCAGTTTTGCTTGCGCCTTTTGTTCATACTCTTCTTGTAAATTCATATGTCATCCTTTTTCTTCGTCTCTCTTCCAGAAAAGCAAATCACTATTATTTAATCATAATAATGATTCAGCTACAGCAGTTTTAAGGCTATTGGATGAATTCAATTTAGACACATCCGTATCAAACCCTCTTAATATGATCTGTGCAATACTAAACTATAATAAGAAATAATAGATGGAAGCTTAATCTATAAAGACAAAAAAACTAAATTACCAATCCCTGTAATATCTGACATACCAAAACAATAGAGCATTTCATTGATATGATCATTTCTTCCTTCATTACAAGTCAATACTCAATGTATTCATGATAGCATTGTCCTATTTTAGATCAATTCTTATTAAACAATAACACCTATTAATTCAGATATCATGAACAATATCAATCGTTATAACGTTATCAACGCCATACTTTTAGACACTTTATATCTGTCTTAAAATATCATGAATCAGATTTTGGTTCATCCAAGATAGATCACTTCCTCATTCTCTACGATATGTGCTTTTTTATCCAGTGCATTTTCGATCACACTTCGCAAAATAGTCTGTTTGTCCTCTTCTCCATGTATAAGATAAATACGATAGAGATCTTCCATCTGTGATATCCATTTGATGATCCCCTCCTGGTCTGCGTGGGCTGAAAAACCGTTGATCGTATGCACACTTGCTTTGATCAGTATATCCTCATTAAATATCTTGACCCAGCGTGCACCGTCAACGATATGGCGTCCCAAAGTTCCAATCGCCTGATACCCGACAAATATGACGGCATTTTTAGGATTCCAGAGTCTGTTTTTAAAATGATGAATGATCCTTCCTCCCGTACACATACCACTACCTGCAATGATAATGGCACGGGTATCTACTTCATTGATGGCTCTTGATCCTTTTACATCGGGTGTATAGACAAGACTTTCAAAATCAAAGACGGTTCCATCTCTTTCTTTATACTCCTGACACTGCTTGCTGAGAAGATGGCTGTAGTTATTGTAGACTTCAGTCGCACGTGTGGCCATAGGACTGTCTAAAAAGATCTTACAATGGGGCAGTTCTTTTCTCTCATACATCTCTTTTAAAATGATCAAAATCTCTTGTGTACGTTCCACAGCAAACGAAGGGATCAGTACATTACCCCAATCACGCAGGGTATCGATGATCACACGTTTAAACTCTACGATACTCGCATCAAGGTCTTTGTGATTACGGTCCCCATAGGTAGATTCTACATAGAGATAATTGGCATAAGGACACTTTGCCAGATTCTTCATGACCAAATTCTTATCATTGCCTATATCACCGGAAAATACAATGGTCTGCTCTACACTGTCTTCTTTATAGGTGATCTCAATGAAGGCGGCACCAAGTATATGTCCGGCATCGCGATAGGTCACTTTAAGAATATCTTCAATAATGATCATAGTGTTGCCATACTCCGGATATTTCCAGGTAAGATCAAAGGCTGCTTCGACATCATCCTCGTCATATAAAGGTGCCTTGACATCGTCTTCTTTACCTTTTCGCTGTGCTTTGCGGTAATTGGTCTCAAAATCCTCTTTCATGATCTTGGCACTGTCAAGGAGTATAATTTCAGCTATGTCACGTGTGGCTTCCGTTGCATAGATCACCCCGCTAAACCCTTCTTTGACCAGTTTGGGTATACGTCCGACATGGTCAAGGTGTGCATGGGTAATAAGAAGATAATCGATCTCGGAAGGTTCAAACCCGAAATTACAATAATTTCGCTCTTCTTCAGGACCTTGAAACATCCCGCAATCAATAAGTATACGCGGTCCGTGCTCGATCGCAAGCAAATGACAGGAGCCGGTTACCACTTTAGCCGCTCCGTGTGAAGTTACTGTTGCCATACTAATTCCTTTATGTTATCTATCTTTATTTTACTTTTTAATGTATTGATTTGAGCTTAGATTCTTACAGGTGATTTTTTTTAGTATAAAGCACAATTTTATAGGCTTTTATCTATTTGAGAGAGTTAAAAAAAATGCTTAAATAGTTGATATATCTCTTTTTTATACAGTGATAATAAGCAAAAATATAACCGATACTAAGATATAATCTTATATCTTACAGGACAGTAAAATGTTAAAAAAGTAAATAGATCAAGACCTACAGTGAGAGTAGATCAAGGTTTAAAAATGCACGCCACTTACAGCAGAGAGAAAATATCAATGAATGAAGATTTTTTACAAAAATTATATACGTTAGAACAACATATACAGCACTATAATGAGGGAATAGACATTGGGGTACACCCTTTTGATATCGCTGATCTGCTCATAGAGATCAGAGAAATCAATGAAGATACCTATATGGCATCTTTAAATAAACTTCCAAGTACACTTTTAGCCGAAGTACTTGTCGAATTGCCAAAATCCTTCCAGGAAGAGCTCTATACACATTACGGTCCTAAAAAACTTGCAAAACTGACTGAATCGCTCGATACGGATGATGCAGCGGTTTTGATACAACACATTGAAGAAGTGGATGAAGAAAAAGCAGATGCTATCATGTCCAATCTTTCAGATGAGGACAGGGATACGATAGAAGAACTGATCTCATACCAAGACCATGAAGCCGGCTCTTACATGCAGACAGAAGTTTTTGAAGCACATGTGGATGAAACCATTGGTGCTTCCATACATCGTCTCAAAAAGATGAAAGCGAACAGAGAGATAGACAATGTCCATCATGTATTTGTTGTTTCAGATAAGAGAAAGTTTGTCGGTATGATACCTCTGGAAGATCTTATTCTTCATGGACCGAAAGAACTCTACAGGGATGTCATCGAAGAAGGAATGATCACCATTTCTGTAGATCCGCATGATGAGATAAAAAATGTGATCGAAACGGTAGTCAACTATGACCTCAGTGTGATCGCCGTAGTGAATCAAAGGGGAATCCTCATGGGTCGTATCACTGCGGATGACATCTATGATATCATCGAGGAAGGTGCAACAGAACAGATCTATAACCTTGCAGGTGTTAATGATACAGCGGAACAAGAAGAGAGCATATGGAAGATCGGACGGGCAAGAGGAGTCTGGCTGGGGGTAAACCTTTTAACGGCGATTGCCGCATCCCTGGTCATCGGACTTTTTGATGCGACACTTCAATCCCTGGTCGCACTTGCCATTTTAATGCCGATCGTTGCTTCCATGGGAGGCAATGCCGGAACACAGACACTGACGGTAACAGTAAGACAGATGGCACTGGGAGATATAGAAGCAGATGAGGCAAAAAAGACCATTTTTAAAGAGGTCTTCATCTCCCTGATGAATGGCGTTGTGTATGCTGTGACCATGGGCCTGATCGCTTATATCTGGTTCCAAATTCCTATGCTTGGTATCGTCATAGGTATGGCTATGATAGTGAATCTTTTGTCTGCCGGATTTTTCGGTGCAGTCATTCCCCTGACCCTCAAAAAATTCGGTGTAGACCCGGCCATAGGCTCTACTGTGCTTTTAACAACAGTAACCGATGTAGTAGGGTTTTTCAGCTTTCTTGGGCTTGCAACGATCATATTATTATAAAAGAGAGAATGTATGGACACAACTGACACACGCTTAGAAGAATTTATAGAAGACTATTGGGATATTATCGTAGGAATGATCGCTATAGTGGCAGCGATCATTTTTCATCAACTTGGGAACGGTTATCTGGCTACTGCGTTTGCAGCATTGGGTATTGCCACACTTTCACTCACCGTTTCAGAAGTTGCAGAAATACTTTCACAAAGACTTGAAGAACCCTATGCAAGTTTTGTCCTGACCTTCAGCGCAGTCATCGTTGAGATCATTCTTCTGTATATCATTCTCCTCCAAGCCTTACATGATCCAAAAGTCATAGAGACTGTCAAAGGCGGTATTATTTCCGCTGTGATCGTCGACATGAATGTACTTTTGGGGCTTGCCGTATTTATCGGTGGATTGAAATTCATAGAGCAGGAACACAACAAAGAGACTTCCAGTACCTACACCACTATATTGTTGGTGACAGCCCTTGCACTGCTTGTGCCGAGCCTGCTTAATCAGACTGAGCATAAGGAATCCGTGCTGAAAGAGGTGAGTATCATCATTGCTGTTGCTTTGATGTTTTTTTATATCATTATTTTTATTTTTCAGACAAGAACCCATACACACTTCTTCAAGGCGACTGCAAGAAGCAGAATGTTCAGACTCAGAAAACGGCAGGAAGAAGGGAAAGAGGAAGAGGAAGTGACCAGCGTTTATATTTTTGAAAGATTTAATAATATAGGAAATTTCATTACTATCTTTCTCCTTATCGCTATCATCTCTGTCGGCGCAGAAGTGTTTGCAACGGATGGTATCAAGATGGCAAAAGATTTTGGTATATCAGCCGGACTGGCCGGATTGATCATTGCGATCATTGCCGTTGCCCCCGAAATAGCTACAGCTGTTAAAGCAGCCAAAAATGACCAGATACAAAGGGTGGTCAATATTGCCATGGGTGCCTCTGTCGTCTCGATCTTACTCACGGTACCCATTTTGCTCGGACTGGCACACATCAGTGGGATCGATCTTTTCCTTGATTTTAACCCTCTGCAGATCGGTGCATTGATCATGACCATTATTCTGGCATGGAAAAGTACAGAAGAGGGACAGACCAACTACTTCGAAGGATTGTCCCACCTGATGTTCTTTGTCTGTTATGCGATCATCGCAGCCTATTACTGATCTGCAAAGTGGCTAGTGATGCTTTGATTCGAGTTCGCTGATATGAGAGATCGTCTGTAACACTGTATCGGGATTCAAACTTATAGAGTCTATGCCCAGTTTTACCAAAGCTTCTGCCATCTCAGGGTAGTCCGAAGGTCCTTGTCCGCAGATGCTGCTGTGTCGTTGATTACGTTTTGCACCCTCCACTGCCATTTCTATCATCTTCATGACGCCAGGATCACGTTCATCATAGTCAAATGCAACGATCTCGGAATCCCGATCAACCCCAAGTGTCAATTGGGTCAAATCATTAGAACCTATGCTGATACCATCAAACAATTTACAAAATGCATCGATCTGTATCACATTGTTCGGTATCTCACACATAACATAGATCTTCAATCCGCTCTCTCCCCTCTTAAGACCGTATTTCTCCATGGCTTCCAATACCCTCTGTCCCTCTTCTACTCTACGGCAAAAAGGGATCATTAAAATGACATTGTCAAAACCCATCTCCTCTCTCACATGTTTCATCGCTACACACTCCAGTGCAAACCCCTCTTCGTAATTCGGATGTGTATATCGTGAGGCACCACGAAAACCGATCATAGGATTAGCTTCATCCATTTCAAAGAATTCCCCTCCTAGCAATGAAGCATACTCATTGGATTTAAAGTCGCTCATTCTCACCACACAGGGATCAGGATAGACCGAAGATGCAATACTCGCTACTCCTTCAGAAAGTATTTTTACAAAGAAAGATGTAGGACTTTCATACGCAGCAGTGAGTTGCATGATCTTTTCTCGTGTCTGTTCATCCACTTTTTCAGGATGTATCAGTGCCATCGGATGCACTTGAATAGAAGTATTGATGATAAATTCCGTTCTTGCCAGACCGATACCATCTACAGGGAGAGAGGCGAGTGAAAATGCCAACTCTGGATTACCTAGATTCATCATGATCTGTGTCTTGATCTTTGGTAACGTACTAAGATCCGTTTTAATGATCTCAAAATCCAAAATACCTTCATACACAAACCCAGTTTCACCCTCCGCACAACTTACGGTGATCTCTTGACCATCCTCTAACATTGCTATCGCATTTTCAGCCCCTACTATCGCTGGAATACCCAACTCTCTTGAGACAATAGCCGCATGGCATGTTCTTCCTCCGCTGTTGGTTACTATAGCAGAAGCAATTTTCATCACAGGCTCCCAGTCAGGGCTGGTCGTTTCTGCAACCAGTACATCACCCGCTTTAAAATTATTCAGTTTACTTGCATCAACGATCTTACATACTTTTCCAGAACCGATCTTTGTACCTACGGCTTGACCTTTAAGCAATACTTCACTACGTTCTTTAAGATGATACATTTCAAGATGTCTACCTTCTTTTCTTGACTCAACAGTTTCAGGACGTGCCTGCACGATATAAATATGTCCATCCACACCGTCTTTTGCCCACTCCATATCCATCGGTTTTTGATATCCTGCCTGTTTTGAATAGTGATCTTCTATTTTAATCGCATACTCTGCAAGAAGCAGTACATCCTCATCATTAATGCAGAACTTCTCTCTTTCTTCTTCAGTGGTATCAATATTCTTCGTGTACGCAACGGAAAGATTATCCTGACTGATACCCTCTGAGAAGATCATTTTGAGTACTTTATCACCAAGTCTTCTTTTGAGTACTGTACGATACCCTTTTTTAAATGTAGGTTTATGCACATAAAAACTGTCCGGAGCGATACTCCCCTGGACAATATTTTCACCCAAGCCGTACGCTGCGTTGATGAAAACAACATCTTTAAATCCTGTCTCCGAATCAATGGAGAACATGACACCGCTCTCACCAATGTCACTTCTTACCATTTTCATCACAACCACACTCAAATAGACTTTCATGTTGTCAAACCCATGGTCAAACTTGTAATGTATGGAACGGTCTGTAAAATTAGATGCCAAACAACGCCTATAAGCATCCAAAAGTGCATCTAAGCCATGAATGTTCAGATAACTCTCATTCTGTCCTGCAAAAGACGCCTTAGGGGAGTCTTCGGCAGTTGCCGAACTTCTTACGGCCAGTGTTACCTCTTCACCATATTCCACTTTGAGTGCTTCGTAAGCATCACTTATCTGTGCTACTATATCATCAGGCAGTTTACACGCATGGATTATCTCTCGACAACGCTTTCCACATTCTTGCAGTTGGACGACATCATCAGGATTTAAATCCTCAAACTGGGCATGCAATTTCTCCCAGGCATTATTGGTATCGAGTATAGTTCGATACGCCTCTGCAGTAACCGCAAAACCATTAGGGATACGTATCCCTTCTTGAGTCAGATTTCGATACATTTCACCCAGAGAAGCATTTTTACCGCCGACCTGGTCAACATCCTCCATACCAAGTTCCTTAAACCATTTAATATACTGAGACATAAGCTATCCTTTTTATCATTCTACACCTAAATAGTTAATAGAATAATATATTTGATCATAATATCTATTTATTTAAAATACACAAGTATTACATAAAACATCTTTAAAATAATAAAGTCATGGGTCTGATAAAAAGTGTATACATGTTGTCAAACATGCTTTCTTTACACTCAAAACACTCAAAAATAAAAGAGGTTATTGTAATGAAAAAAATAGTGATTACTGGGGGCAGCGGTTTCATAGGGACGTATATGCAATCATATTTCAAAGCAGAAGGCTTTGATGTGCTCCCTTTAGGCAGAAAAGATACCCAAAAAGATATCACAGAGATCACCAAAGTCCTCGAAGGCGTAGACATCATCATCAATCTCGCCGGTGCACCGATCATCCATAGGTGGAATGATGCCTATAAGAAAGTCCTCTATGACAGTAGGATCATCACGACAAAGAAGATCGTAACGGCTATGTCAAACATGAAAAAGAAACCGGAACTTTTTGTCTCTACCTCTGCTATCGGTATTTATGCCACCGATGGTCCGATGAGTGAATCAGACTATACCTACTCAGATAATTTTTTAGCGAAGATCTGTAAAGACTGGGAAGCTGAAGCACGACGTGCGGATGATTTTACCAGGGTCGTCATTTATCGTTTCGGCGTAGTACTGGGCAAAGGTGGAGGCGCACTCTCTAAAATGCTGCCCTCTTTCAAATTGGGTATCGCAGGGACCATAGGAGATGGGAGTGAACCATTCAGCTGGGTACATATATCTGACCTTCTGAATGCCTATTTGTTCGTATTCGATCACAATGACCTGAAAGGTACTTTCAATCTCTGCTCGCCAAATCCTGTGACAAACAAAGTGCTCACCAAAACACTGGGTAAAATACTGCATAGACCCACAGTGATACCTTTACCGAAATTTGTCCTGAGATTGCTCTTTTCAGAAGGTGCAACAGTACTGACCGAAGGGCAACGTGTGATCCCTGAACGATTATTGAAACATCACTTCATCTTCAAATACCCGACCATAGAAGAGGCACTTAGAGAAGTATTGGATTAAATATTTCATCCTGTACTAATGAATTTTTTACCTACCCGCCCGTAATGATGCATTCTTGAATCTTAAAATTCAATGGTAAACGAAAAAAATGCTATAATTATTTTATGTTAAACGAATTAAAATCCCTGATCATTAAGCCATCGCTGCATCATCACAGTTATTCTCATACCGTATGCGATGATACTGTGCCAGATGAATTCAGTGTGCTTTGCTGGAATGTGCATAAGAACAATGATACTTTTTCCTTCAGTAACTATATTGAAGAATTTTCCAAAAAGAAACCTGTTGACTTCTACTTATTTCAGGAAGCTGATTTTAAACACAATACCGAACTCAATCTTCCAAGTCTCACATTCAATGCTGCGGCAAATTTGGAAAAAGGTTCAACTTTTTATGGTGTCTTAACAGCAAGTAAGTGTAGAACAGAGTACAGTAAGCCTTTCCTGTCACATGGTAAAGAGCTCATATTCGGTCCACGTAAAAGTCTACTTTTGACCAAGCACGCTTTTGCAGATGGTTCTCCTTTATGGATCTTAAATCTTCATGCGATCAATTTTAGAGAAAGCAGACACTACTACAAAGAGATAGACAACATGATTCAGATCATCGATGATTATGATGGAGCCATGATCATTGCCGGTGATTTTAATTCATGGAATAAAAACAGAATGAAATTCCTTCACAATAAAATGAAAGAACTACATTTTGCCCCTGTGCCATTTTCAAAAAGTGATAGGGTCAAGTCTTTTATGCGAAATCATTTGGATTTTATTTTTTACAGAGGCATTGAACTGGTTGAACAGAGTATAGAAAGAAACCATAAGCTTTCTGATCACCATCCCCTATTCGCCAAATTCAACAAAATTTACTAGTTGATCTTTGCATGAATCTTTTCTTTCACAGAAGCTTTTCATTTTTTTACAGTTAATTCAAAGGCATCCGGTCGGGCATAATGACCGGCAACATCAAGATTCCATTTTGATCCAAGTAATATATGTAGATCTACTTCAGAAAGGAGTATCCCTTCTTTGGCATGTAGTGGACCTGCAATGACTTCACCATTTGGATCTGCTATGACACTATTGCCCTTGTTTATAAACTCTCCCACGGACTTATAATATGGCTTCAGTTGAGGAAGTTTTTTAAGAACCTCCTCTTTTTTAAGCACCATACAACAACCGGAAACGAAACATCGGCCTTCTTTTGCGATATGTCTCATAGATGCATTCCAGGTCTGGCCTTCATCATAGGTAGGAGCAAGATACAATTCTATACCCTCTGCATAGAGTGCATAACGTACCAAAGGCATATAATTTTCCCAACAGATCAAGCCACCCACTTTACAGATGTCTGTTTCATACACCTTCACAGTACTTGCATTCCCATAGGCCCAAATAGTACGTTCCGGCGCTGTGGGAACAAGTTTTTGATGATGCCCGAATATATTTCCTTTTGGATCGATAAAGAGCAGTGAATTATAGATACTTCCACTGCTGGCTTGCGAATTTTTTTCATTGATACCTATCACGACATAAACACCGGCTTGTTTTGCAGCCTCACATAAACGGTCAGTCTCAATGCTGCCGATGGTCACAGACTGCTCCAGTAACTTGGCATAAAGATCTTGGTTCAGTTTTATTTCGCCTGGCGGGACCTGCCATATCCAATCAGGATAACCTGGTACAAATGCTTCAGGAAAAACAACTATATCGGCTCCTTTTTTAGCCGATCTACGAATAAGGTTACAAGCTTTTTCTATCGTTGCATCTAAATCCATAAATACTGGAGATGCTTGTACAGCTGCTACGGTGAATGTACCTTTTTTCATTTTAGACCTCCACACATTACTCATCTATCCAAGGTATCCAAATTGTGTGTAATATATATGTAGAGTCGTTGATACTAAAAAAGATGTATACTTATTTAAATTGTAGAAGCATCACTCCACTCTGCATCCACCACAGAAAAGTGTGTCTAAGGATCATGGTTTCACCTCACTCTTCACTGCATTGAGTAAAACATGATAGGTATTACGGTTAAAAAGATAGGGTTTTGCATTAAATAATGTTTCAAACATGATCTTCCATAGTATTGAAAAGTTGTCTTCATCACGTACACTGCAAAGCTTGGCTTGCATTTGATACTCCAGTTCACTGAGTGCCTTGGCATGATCTACATATGCCTTTAGAACACTGTAGTCCACACCCACTTCTTTAAAATACGTTACCAGCTTGATCATACTTGCCTCTCTGTCTGTATAATCATCTTCATGTATAGGTAACACTATACCATCGTCTAAAAGCGTTTCTAAAAGCGTAGCATCGACATTGTAATGCGCAATAAACTCTTTTTTGGTAAAATGTTTCGCATCTGAAGGGATATCACTGAGTGTATTCATCAATGGCTGCAACATGGTTGCTGAAGTGGAGAGAGACTGATTTTGATTCTGCAGTGCAAACCTGATCTGTTCATTACTGCTGCCTATCTCTTCTTGCATGTATTTAATGTACCGAATAAGTTCTATGTGTTGATCACTATATCGATGTACATTGGATTTGATCTTATTTGCTTCTGGAAGTAAGCCCTCTCTAATGTAATACAAAATGGTTGATTTAGGGACCCCTGTCTTTGCAACAAGTTCAGATATTTTATATTCCATCTTTTCACCTTTTACGATTAACTTTCATTTAAAGAATGATAGCATATAATTCAAAACGTTAAGTTAAACTTTACGTTTATAGACCACTCATTACATCAAGGAAAAAAATGGCACACATACAATTACCCGAATTTGAGGATATGTCTCCGGAGATTCAAAAAAGAGCACAACCCATACTGGAAAAGACCGGACAACTAGGTGATATATTTAAGCTTTTGGCTTTGGATGAAAAGATCTATTTTGCAACTGATGGAATGATACAGAAATACCTTCTGGATGAGACAACTCTCTCTTATGATACGAAAGAATCCATTGCCCTGCTTATCTCTTTAGAGAATGGCTGTAAAATGTGTGTAGATGTCCATAAAGGCATTGCAAAAATGCTTGGTATGTCTGAAGAGCGTATAGAAGAGGTGCTTCATGGAGTAGATGCCATGAATGTTCCAGAGAGTGAGAAAGCTTTATTGAACTTTTGTATCAAAGCCTCAGGCAAAGAAAACTATAAAATTCTTAAATCAGAAATAGATGCACTGAAAGCGTATGGATACAGTGACATCCAGATCCTTGAAGCTGTTTCTATTACAGGCTATTTTAACTATATTAATACCCTTTCAAATGTATTTGGGCTAGGAGAGTCATGAAAAATGTATTCGGGCTTATAAAGAAATTTTTCATTGGAATATGGGATTTCATTTTTTATCTCATTGGGGCCCCGTATGAAGAACAGGCAAAAAAATTGAACTGGGATGAGAAGGATACAACATTTAGAGGTCCGGAAAATCCAAAAACAAAAACAATACATTACAGAGCCAATAAAGTGAGTAAACCCCAATGAAATTAAATAAAATCCTTCTTTTGGTATTTTTTACCAATATCCTATTGAACGCATCCACAATATTTACCTTGTCGGGTGTCAACAAAGTCTATTTGGTGGTTGAAATATCCGGTAAGACCATTCCAAAATCATATAAAAGTATGATCATGGAAAACCTACAGACAATGACCGATGATCTTAAGATCGACTCCAAAGGTTATGACCCAAGATCCTTAGCTGTACTGGTCAATGAAACACCGATCAATGGAAGTACCATGATCAATATTCAACTGCTCATAGGAGAAGAGGTAAAACGTTTGGACAACCATGAGAAAACATTTGCACTGACCTATCAGGATATGGGACACTTTGTATTGAAAGAGGGTGATGACCCGGAAGATGCATTTGAAGATACTTTTGATACGATGCTTTTAAAGTTCTCGGAACAATATCTGGAAGAGAATAAAAAGATCTCAAAAGTAGTGATCAATGAAGAGAATTTTGCTTCTGAAATGCATTATGAAACAAATTATGATGAAGCGGTCAAAAAATCAAAAAAACTACAAAAAAACATCATGCTTGTTCTGGTATCGAATTTCTGTCCCTGGTGTCGCAAATTTGAGCAAAGAGTCCTGCTTAAAAATGAGATCAATGAGATCGTACAAAAAAATTATATCCCTCTCATTCTCAATAAAGAGAAAGATCCGTTTCCAAAAGAATTTGATACAGGATTTACACCTATCATACATTTCATAGACCATCAAACGCTAAAAAGCTATAAGCATGTGATCGGTTACAACAATAAGGATGAATTCACCTACATACTAAGATCGGACAATGTAGCAAAATAAAATATGTGTACTTTAGTGATATCAGGCATTTTTATTCTATAATATACTTTATAAACTGTAAAGGACCGATATATGGGGACCATAAAAGCATATAAATTTACCGATGGTTTTGATTTTGACCTGATCAGAAAAGAAGTGCTTGGTACATTTCGTGCAAAACTTTTAAAAGATGTGCTCATTATTGAAAAAGACAACGATCTCTGTTTTTTGTTTAACTATGGTGTGATCATATTCTGGGATTTTGACGATGAAGAGTACTTTCTGAAAACGATCAGTTCTTCAATCGGTGCGATCAAGATCTTAGAAGACTACCAGTATCACATTTCTCCGATCCAGCCTGTTAAAATTGAATTAGACACTATCTATATCGATTCTGATGATGAATTGAAAAAGCTTTCCATCTCCTATGCCATTGAGCAATCTATCATGC
Organism: Sulfurovum sp. TSL1; assembly: GCF_019972135.1. Lineage (NCBI taxonomy): Bacteria > Pseudomonadati > Campylobacterota > Epsilonproteobacteria > Campylobacterales > Sulfurovaceae > Sulfurovum > Sulfurovum sp. TSL1. The sequence continues at coordinate 646,690 of NZ_BPFI01000001.1, forward strand.
TGGGGAACTTTGAAGATTCGATTAAAAAAGCCCTGGAACTCACTGAGCATATTCCTTTGGAACTTGCTGAAAATGGTCGTGTCAATATGAGCAGACGTGAAATAGCCAAAGAGAGAGGCCGTCTTTTCATTACAAAATCGAACATCTATTTACATTTTGAATTTTTAGATACACCGGAATTTTTCTGGGAGTATCCTGAACTGGATATTTACTATCAGAGTATGAGAAAGTATCTTGAGCTGCAGCCACGTATCGAAATTCTTAATAGAAAATTGAATGTCATGCAGGAGGTATTGGCCATTCTTGCGGACGAGCAGAACCATAAACACAGCAGTATTTTAGAATGGATCATCATTATTCTGATCGCATTTGAAATTCTACTATTTATCTTAAATGATTTTACATGATCATTCATATAGCTACAGTTTTTCAACCATGCCATCTTTACTGAGACGATAGACATCCAGATCGTTGGCTATAAATACTCTGCCTTTATAATACTGTTTTATTTCACCATAGATCGAATCTACGCCGTCCGCACCATGGTTACTATACCTCGGATTAATGTGTGTAGCGATCACATTTTTGACATGCCTTTCCTGAACTGCTTTTCCGAGGTCTTTTGCGGTCGTGTGTAACACTTTGACCTGAAGATGATCATAGTCTTTTTGCGTGTACGTACACTCATGTATCAAGAGATCGATCTCTTCAAGGTATCTGCCCAGTATTTCCGGCCTGCTGTTATCTCCTGCTATGATCAATGTTCTTCCCCTTACAGGTGGAAGCATATACTCCTTGGGTTCAATCTTTTTACCCTGAAATGTAATGCAATTTCCCCTTTGTAATTCACCATACAGTGGCGATGGCTCCAGACCGATGGATCTCAATTTTTCTTCATTGAGTTTGTTGGTGATATCGTTCTCTTTAATATAAAACGCAAAACTTTCTATAGAGTGTTCAAGTGCCAGGATCTTTAATGAAAATTTCTCAAACGTAAACGTCTCCTCTGCTTTGAACTCTATGATCTCCAGCGTATATCCAAGATTTTCAAAAGAAACATCTATCACACACTCAAGAAATTTTTTGATGCCTGTCGGACCGTATATCGTAAGAGGTCTAAAAGCGGTATCCAGTTTTTTTGAGCTCAACAGACCGGGAAGACCATAATAATGATCACCGTGCATATGGGTAATGAAGATCGTATCCAATTTTCCGATCGAAAGCCTGCTTTTCAATATCTGATGCTGTGTGGCTTCACCGCAGTCAAATAGATACCACTTATTGTCTTGTTCAAATTCCAATGCAAGTGCAGAGATATTTCTTTCTTTGGTCGGTTTTCCAGCACTTGTCCCCAAGAATGTCAGTTGCACCATTTTCTCCTTTCCCTATGATCTCTCTTTCCATGCATGCCAAACAGAATAGATATCACTTTTCTGTTTCGGGAGTATGAAGGTGATCGCGATATTTTCAACCATGACAAGCACCAAAAAATAAACTGCTGAGTGAAATAAAAGATGATTATCAAATCCAAGCAGCATCACCACACCTACACTCATAAGTACTGCAGCGATCTTAGTGATCCATGTATGATAACTGGCAAGTTGTCCAAATTTCAAAAAAGAAAAAATGGCAGGCACTATATAGATAACGATCGCTGCAATGATATAATAAAGTTCTTCTTTCACGATATCCGGCCAAAGCCACCAGACTGCCAAAGGAGTACTCAGATAGGTCAGTATATCTCCATAACTATCCAGTCTTGATCCCCGTTCAGTGGTATGGTCTATCCTACGTGCAATGATACCGTCAAGCAGATCTGAAAGCAGCATCATTCCCAAAAGTATAAAAAAGAGTATGGGTAGATCATACCAGCCTGAAAGCAGTAAAAATGGTGCTGCGAAGATACGAAACAGACTTAATATGTTAGGGATATAATGCAGTACCATAAAAGCTCCTATCGATCATATGATACCGATAATCTTGGAGAAAGTGCATAGTCGCATACGATATATACAAATAGTATCATACATCTCTCATGAAGAGGAGTATACTCCTCTTCATTGGGAAAAGGCTATTTTATCTTGATCTTTTTCGTCTCTTTTTTACTTCTCTCTATCTTCGGTATCACGACTTCCAGTACACCGTCTTTACAATTTGCCTCGATATTTTCAGCATCTGTATTATCCGGCAATGTAAAACTTCTTTGAAATCTACCATAAGAGCTCTCTTTCTTATAGTAATCTTTCTCTTTGACCTCTTTCTTGTTTTTTCTCTCGCCCGAGATAGTCAGAACATTGTCTTTGAGATCCACATGGATATCATCTTTCTTTACACCAGGAAGATCTACTTCTACATGATAGGCATAGTCTCCTTCTCTTGTATTAACAGATGGCGAAAAACCGGAAACATTGGAAAGTTCGCTACCGATCTCCGGCAAATTTAATGCACTTGCCATTCTCTCTTCTAAATCTCTAAAATCTCTCATCGGGTCAAATTTCGTTAATAACATTTTTGCTCCTTTGTGTATTAGATGTTATTTAATTAGTATATAACTTTTTAATATGCTTGTCAATGAATAATAATCATTTAGACACAGTAATATGTTATACTTCCTTTAACCTGTCACTTTATTTTGTGAGGAGGAATATATGAAAGCTTTGATCATCAGTGCAGATCTTTTTGAAGATTCTGAGTTAAAAATCCCCTATCAATCTCTTAGGGAATTAGGGATACATGTAGATATCGCCTCTATCAAAAAGGGTGCTATCATAGGAAAAAACGGGTTTAATGTCTATGCAACCATAACCCTTAATGAAGTGGACCCAAAGCAGTATGACATACTGATACTTCCTGGAGGTAAAAGTCCCTCTTTAATACGTCAAGAAGAAAAAGCATTAGCGATCGTCCGATATTTTTTTGATCATAATAAGCTGGTTGCAGCTATCTGCCATGGTCCCCAGATTCTCATTTCAGCCGGTTTAATGGAAGGAAGAGTCGCAACAGGATACAAGGGCATTGCACAAGAACTTAAAGATGCTGGTGCAACCTATAAAGATGAGGAAGTGGTCATCGATAAAAACTTGATCACTTCCAGGCAGCCGTCAGACTTGAACGCATTTATGGATGCGATCAAAGAGTATTTGTATTATGAGTCGAAAAAATAAAGAGAATATCCACTCAAAAAAAGTTGTCAAAGAACGTTTTTTGCTAGAAAAAGAGTTTTGTAATGAACTCTTTGCTAAAAAAGAAAAGTTCGGTTTCGGTGGCTTTGGCGAGGCAGTCTACTACCGTACCTACAGCCGTATCAAAGCGGATGGATCACAGGAACATTGGGCAGATACGGTCATTCGTGTGATCAATGGTGTGCTGTCAATCCGTAAAGATCATTACCTTTCGAACGCGCTTGTCTGGGATGAAGTAAAATGGCAGGATTATGCTCAAAAACTTGCTTTATCCATGTTCGATATGCAGTGGCTTCCTCCAGGAAGAGGTCTTTGGATCATGGGCACAGAGTATATTTATGAACGAGGAAGTGCGGCATTGAACAATTGCGGTGCTGTGGATACAACGGATCTTTCGCTTGCAGCAGAATGGACCATGGATATGCTGATGTGCGGGGTTGGCGTTGGTTTTAATACTGCATGGCAGGGTGACAGTGTTGCTATACCGAATAAAACAGATCCAGTGAGCTATATCATTCCGGACACTAGAGAGGGTTGGGCAGAATCCGTCAAACTCTTGATCGAGAGCTATACAAAAAAAGCACCATGGTTTTCATTTGATTACAGCCTGATCCGACCTGAGGGTTCACCGATCCATGGTTTTGGAGGCACTGCATCCGGCCCTGCTCCGTTACAAGCGTTACATCATCGTATTGAAAACTATTTGGATGACTATTGTCATGGAAATATCGATAGTACCCGCTGTGTGGCTGATATAATGAATGCGATCGGTGTCTGTGTTGTGGCTGGGAATGTACGAAGAAGTGCGGAAATAGCACTGGGATCGGTCGATGATACAAGTTTTCTGGAATTGAAGGATTATAGAAAAAACCCGGAACGTGCTGAGATCGGATGGGTCTCGAACAATACGGTCATACTCACTAAAACAGAGGATCTTGAAAAACTCCCGGTGATCGCTGCACATATTCGAGAGAATGGGGAACCGGGCATCATGAACCTGATCAATGTTCAAAAATATGCACGTTACAGTGAGGAGTCCAAAGACTATGCATCGCTGGCAAACCCCTGCTCTGAAATTGCTTTAGAGAGTTTTGAACTCTGTAACCTGGCCGAAGTCTTTCCATCGCGCTGCGTGAACGAAGATGATTTTTATCAAGCATTGGAGTATGCAACGTTTTACGCTTCAACAGTCTCGTTGCTTATGACACATCGCCCTGAAACCAATGCGGTCATTTCACGAAACCGTCGGATCGGTGTCAGTATATCCGGTATTGCAGAGATGATTGATAGAGATGGCACAGCCGATCTAACCTCTAGACTGAAAAGGGGCTACAGCCTTGTACGTTCTGTCAATCAGGCATTGGCAGAAGAAGCAGATATTCCTGTGTCCATCAGAGTGACAACAGTGAAACCCTCAGGAACAATCAGTCAATTGGTCGGCTGTAGTTCAGGGATGCACTTCCCGACATTTCAGTATGCCATACGCCGTATACGTGTAGGTAACACTTCACCTATCTGTCACATACTCAAAGCGGCAGGGGTACCGTATGAAGAGGATCACTACAGTACCCATACAACGGTATTTGAGTTTCCGATCTATCAGGGGCAAACAAGAGAAGCCAGAGATGTTCCAGCAGAGGAGCAGTTCTCTCTTTTAGCCCTGTTACAGCGTGAATGGAGCGATAATATGGTCAGTTGTACGATCTATTTTGATCCTCCCAAAGAGGGTATGCAGATCGAACATATGCTCTCAAAGTTCGTACCTGTCATCAAATCGGTCTCCATGTTGCCGCATTCTGATACGGGTGCTTATATACAAATGCCCTATGAAGGTATCAGCAAAGAACAATATGAAGTACGAATATCCAGCATTTCCAATATCGACTGGAGCCATTTTAGCGGCAGTGACGGTATAGAAAGTCGTTTTTGTACCAATGAATCATGTGACTAGTTACTCTTGTTCACTATCACAGTAAAGGAGCATACATGTTTAAAGATCGTAAAGAGGCCGGTCAAAAACTGGCTGAAGCTCTACAGACATATAAAAAAGAATCCCCCTTGGTATTTGCAATTCCAAGGGGTGGTGTGGAGCTGGGCTATGAGATTTCCCAGGCACTTTATACAGACTTTTCGCTACTGATCTCCAGGAAACTCCCTTTCCCTCACAATACAGAGAGCGGCTTTGGCGCAATGGCAGAAGATGGTTCACTCTATATCAATGAACGGGCTGCTTCTTCCGTATCTGATAAAGAGATCGAAAAGATCATCGCAGAACAAGACCTTGAAATAAAAAGACGTATCCAAACACTAAGAGCAGGGAAAGCGCTTCCTGTGATAAAAGGACGAACAGTGATATTGGTCGATGACGGTATTGCAATGGGGTCGACCATGCATGTTGCAGTAGAACTGTGTAAAAAAGCAAACGCTAAAAAGATCATCATCGCTGTGCCTGTTGCAGGACGTCAAACGATAGAAAAATTTTCTAAAATGGTTGACGCAGTGATCGTATTGGAATCTCCTGTACCTTTTTATGCGGTTGCCCAAGTCTATGAGAACTGGTATGATGTAAGTGATGAAGAGGTATTACGTTTCTTTAAAACCCAGGACAATACTTAATACAATAAAATATCAAAATACTGGATGTTAAATTTTAAAACCTATCTCATAAACGAAGTAATGATCTTTTTGTAATCGGGATGACGATGTACAGTGTTGTGCCCGGTATTTTCAAGTGTTACAGCCTCTACCCGTGTTTTGCGAAAAGCCTTAATAAAATCGTGGGTAGACCTATGAGGAATAATCCTGTCATTGGCCGCTGTTATGATAAGTGTATCAGCAGTGATATTAGCAGCCCTTCCAGCAGTATCCAACCGTTCCTTCAAAATAAGATCGATCGGGAAAAACCAGTAGTGTTTTTTAGCAACATTCACGGGACTATCAAAAGGTGTCACAAGTATAAGCTTTTCTACATCACGTTTGGAAGCTAAATATGTTGCAACAGCCGCCCCGATACTGCGTCCCATGGTCGAGATCGTACTATGGAGTTTAATAAAATGATCGTAAGCGGCTAAGGCATCACTGTACAGCCCCTCTTCATGAGGTGATCCGCTGCTTCCACCGTAACCTCGGTAGTTGACAAGGTAGACTGTACGGTCTGAAAAAAGTGTTTGAAAATCATTGATGTTGTATGCAACGTTCTCAGCATTGCCTCCAAAGTAGATAAGTGCTTTCTTTTTTCCTGGGTTAAGTGTCCACACCTTGATACGTACTTCACCTGTATCCAGTATGGTATATTTTACACCCGGAACACTTACTTCAGAGGTGGGTAAGTAAATCATCTGGCGCTGAAAAATAAAAAGTAAAAGACACAGTACTATGTAAGAGATACTAAATACAGCTATCAATGAAACCATGCTTCTACCCTTTAATGAACGCTCCATAATGCTACCATTTCCAATTCTGTTCAAGAATAATAACCTTTAATAAAAAACAAAAGTATCTATTAATAAACTATGCTTTAGTTACTCTTTTACCATCCCTTTCATGAACTGATGTAAATCTGCGGGAAAAGGGAATACCACCGTATTGGTCTTGTCATTGGATATATCACTTAAAGTCTGAAGATAACGCAATTGGATGCCATGAGGATTTTCACTGAGAATTTTAGCCGCTTCGACCAGATTCTTACTTGCTTCGAGTTCCCCTTTTGCATTGATCACTTTCGCACGTCGTTCACGTTCTGCTTCCGCCTGTTTGGCAATGGCCCGTACCATGCTTTCATTAAGGTCTACATGCTTGATCTCTACATTGGAGATCTTGATTCCCCAGGTATCGGTCTGTTTATCAAGTATCTCCTGTATATCGTAATTCAACTGTTCCCGTTCTGCCAGCATTTCATCCAGTTCATGCCGGCCAAGTACGGAACGCAGGGTCGTCTGGGCAAGCTGGCTGGTCGCAGCATAGAAATTCTCTACCTGTATGATCGCTTTTTCAGGATCAACCACGCGAAAATAGACGACCGCATTGACATTCACAGAAACATTATCATGAGAAATAACATCCTGCTCTGGTACATCCAGAACAATGATACGCAGATCCACCCGTTCCATTCTCTGTATAAAAGGTATCAATATGATAAGTCCTGGGCCTTTGACCCCGGTAAAGCGTCCAAGTGTAAACACCACTGCACGTTCGTACTCACGTAAGATTCGAATGGCTGAAGCCAAAAAAATGATCAGTATCACGACGATATAGACAGTCGTCATTGGTAATATAGGTAACATTATTTACTCCTTTATTGGATTGACGTGCAGCACAAGTCCTGATAGACTCTCTACACGCACTTTTTGACCGATCTCGAGCACACTGTCAGATTCAGCAAACCATACTTCACCATGGCAACGGACACGGTATCCTTTTTCAGAGGTTTCAAGGACTTCAGCAGTGGAACCTATCATCTCATCCACGCCGGTGACTATTTTGACAGACCTTGATTTAATAAGAAAACGTATCACAAAGATAAAAAAAGCCAGACTCACCAAGGTGAAGGCAATAATAAGTGGAATGGAGACCCCGCTTCCCAGTGTATCGGTATCAAAAAGAAGCAGTGAACCAAAGGCAAAAGCGACCACTCCGCCGATCCCCAGTATACCAAACCCTACGATCAACACTTCGGCAACCATAAAAGCAATACCCAAGAGTATCAGCAGCAATCCCGCATAATTAAAAGGAAGCATATTTAAGGCATACAAGGAGATCACACCCGATATTCCCCCTATCACTCCGGGGAATATGGCGCCAGGATTGACCAATTCGAAAAATATCCCGTATATGGCTATGAGTAAGAGCATATAGGCGATATTGGGGTCGGTGATGGTCATTAAGAGTTGTGTTTTCCAGTCAGGTTCAAAGGGATGTATGACAGCATTCTTTGTACTGAGTATGAGCTCTTTTCCGGAGACTCTAAGGCGTGTTCCATCCAGTTTGTTCAAGAGTTCAAAGCTATTCTCAGCCATCATATCGATCACATGATAACGCAGTGCATCTTTGGCCGAGATACTTTTAGCCTCTTTTACCGCCTCCATTGCCCATGTGATATTGCGATCATTGAGTTCAGCCAGACTTTTAATGTATGCTATAGCATCATTGATGACCTTTTTCTCAAGTGATGAAGGTGTGCTTGCATTTACATCTGTCATTTTTGGTACGGGCATCAAACTGACCGGTGTGGCTGCACCAAGGTTGGTTCCGGGTGCCATGGCAGCCACATGAGATGCATAGAGAAGATAGGTTCCCGCACTTGCAGCCCGTGCACCTTTGGGAGAGACATAAGTGATCACCGGCAATGTACTGTTCGTGATCTCCTGTATCATTTCCCTCATAGAAGTAGAAAGGCCTCCAGGCGTATCAAGTTCAATCAATATCATTTGGGCATTGCCTTGTACTGCAGCTTCCATGCCTTCTTTAAGATAGTTACTGCTAGCAGGCCCCACTGCACCCTTTATCTCTAATTTTATGACCGTAGAAGTGCTGGCGATAATCGGAAAGAATATAATAAGTAGTAAAAAAAGTAAGCGCTTCATCGTATTCACCTCTCAATCAATATCAAGGACAACTAATACTTATACTAACAAATAAATAAAAGAAATGTCAATCTCTTTGTGCTAAAATATATGTGATATGCCAAAGATCTTAATTATCTTAGTGGCTGTAAAAATCTCATTTAACTACATTATGGAGGTCTGAGATGAAAAACTATATATACAATACGAACATTGGAACCTTTGAAATACGGCAGATAAGCCATATGCTTTATCAACTCTGGATGAAAGAGGAACTGCTTGGTGAGTATGCCAGTGCAGAACTGGCTGCAGAAGATGTAGCGGCTTTTGATACTGACTATGCAGCATGGGATCAACTGAAAAATGAACTTGATGATATTCCAAGAAACCTTTCAGAATGGACAGCAAGAAAAGAAGAAACACCTCGTAAGTAATGCGAAATTTTCATCATTCTGCTGAACATAACAGCCTAAAGTTCATTGCAGATTGCCATCTTGGAAAGCTGGCAAAATATCTTCGACTGCTGGGTATTGACACGCTTTACTTTCAACATATAGAAGATGATGAGCTGCTGCAAATAGCAAATGATGAGGATCGTACGATTCTTACCAGAGACCGTTCTCTTTCACAACGTAAAAAAGCTCCTGTATTTTTTTTAGAGGCAAAAGAGACGCAAGCACAATTAAAAACAGTGATAGACCACTATAAACTAAAAGTGCACCCCTTTCCCTTCAGCCGATGTATCGTCTGCAATACTCCACTGCAAGTGATTGAAAAAGAGAAGGTGCTGGATCGGCTGCCTGAAAAGGTCAAAAAGTATTTTGATTATTTTGAATACTGTCCTACCTGTGACCGTATCTATTGGAGGGGTGACCATTACCGACATATGAAGGCCTATTTGGACCAGGTATTGGAATCTTAACCAAAGAAAGGATGATGATGTTAAAACAGCTATTATGGTTGATCATATGGGGTGTTGTCTTTGGATATATGGAGGCGGCCGTGGTTGTTTATCTGCGTGAGATCTACTATCCTGAAGGTTTTGCATTTCCTTTGGTCATCATAGAGGATCGTATTCTGTTGACCGAACTGCTCCGTGAAGCTGCAACACTGCTCCTGATCTGGACGACCGTATCGCTAGCATACAAAAGAGTGCAAAGCCGGTTTGCAGCTTTTTTCGTACTCTTTGGCTTCTGGGATATCTTCTACTATATTTCTTTGAAACTGCTTCTTGCCTGGCCTGAAAATCTGAACACGTGGGATATACTCTTTCTTATCCCTGCACCTTGGGTTGGACCCGTCTGGGCACCGGTTCTAGTATCCTTAGGATTCATATATGCCGGGACAACCGTTCTTTTTCATAATCATCAAAACAGCTTTTTAACTTTTGACAGAGGGTTTATCATGATGGAGATCTTTTCAGCACTGCTCATTATTGTTTCTTTTATGATACCCGGTTCATCTGTACTTGATCAGAATACGCCTACAGACTTTCCATGGATACTTTTTCTCGCAGGGTTTTTGATAGGGATAGGCATTTTTCTTTATACTGTCTACCGGCATGGTCACACAGATAGGCAATGGTAGTATTGTGCAGATTCAGATCTCTTCATACTCCAGTTCAAAATGGTATTCTGAAAAATTCCTCTCAAGCATTTGTTCGATCTTTTCACGGTACTGTGTGGCTTTAAGCGCATTTGGAGAGAGAAAAACAAAAGCAATATCAGCCTCTTTGGCATATTCACCACTGATGTCCATCACAGAGACATTAAATGCTTTCAGTTTCTCTTTCATACTGTTTGTGACGCTTCTGCGACCTTTGAGTGATTGGACATAAGGCAGTTCAAGATGCAGGATACAGCTACAGATGATCATCAGTTTCTCATATCTTTTTTTGTTTGCTCTTATTGGCAAAAAGTTTCAACTTCTCTTCTACAAGGTAATTGATACTCTCTTTTGGGAAATAACCGTTCGCATCTTTTATACCGCTTTTCTTACCTGTCAGTATCTCCAGGCCTTCATTCACACTCTCAATCGCATAGATCTTGAATCTCTTCTCTTTTACAGCTTCCAGCACTTCTTCCTTCAACATCAGATGTTTGACATTGGATGCCGGTATGATGATCCCATGGTGTTTTTTGCGCTTGACCAAGTTGCAGACATCAAAAAAGCCTTCGATTTTTTCATTGATCCCACCGACTGCCTGAACCTGACCGTTTTGATTGACTGAGCCGGTCACTGCAATGGACTGATCAAGCCCTACTTCACTCAATGATGAGAGTAGCGTAAGAAGCTCTGCACATGATGCACTGTCACCATCGATCTTTCCATAGGATTGTTCAAAGACCAGTGTTGCAGTCATACTCAAAGGGAAATCTTTTGCATAGGTAGCAGCCAGATAGGCTGATAGTATCATGATACCCTTGTCATGGGTCGGTCCACTGAGCTTCGCTTCTCTTTCTATATTGATCACACCGCCTTTACCCAGCCGCGTCAATGCTGTGATCTTTGACGGATGGCCAAAGGAAAAATTTCCAAAATCAAGTACCGCAACCCCATTGATCTGACCTATAGCAGATCCTTCGGTCTCTATGAGGATCGTTCCTCTCTGGATCGCTTCATACATCCTGTCTTTGATCCTGTCTGATCTTTCAATCTTCTCCAAAATGGCCTGATCTATCTGTACTTTTGAAATATGGTCCATCTGTTCTTGTGAAGCGATAAAATCAGCCTCATGCAACAGATCGCTCAAACCTGCCAGATGTGTGGTAAGTTTTTCGCTGTCCTCTGCCATACGGGAACTGTATTCTATGACCTTACCGACCGCCTGTGTATCCAGTGGCAAAAGGCCGTTATCTCTTGCGATCATACCTATCATTCTGGCATAAAGCTGAGTATTTTCATCATTTCTCTCTGTCTCATTTTCAAAATCGGCATTGATCTTAAAGAGTTCCCTGAACTCGGGATCATAATTATATAAAATATAATAGAGTAATCTATCACCTATCAGTACGATCTTGATATCCAGTTCAATGGTCTCAGGTTCCAAAGAAAGTGTACTGATCAAACTCAATGAACGTGCAAGCGGTTCTATTCGGATCTCAGAAGATCTCAACATCCTTTTCAGTCCTTCCCAGACAAAAGGCTGCAGTAAAACCTTTGAAGCATCCAATATCAGATATCCCCCATTGGCCTTATGTAGTGCTCCGGCTTTGATCAGGTTGAAATCGGTCAAAAGGGTTCCCATTTGAGCAATGTGTTCTATCTCACCAAATAGATTTGTATAGGTTGGATTATCTTCATAAACAATAGGTGCACCCTCTTCATCTTTATGCGCTACGATGACATTGACATGGTATCGGTTAAAGATGCCGCTCTGTTTGGAATAGTTCATTCCCATCGTTGCAAGATTGTTTTGCGCAGAGATTAAAAAATCCTGTGAATTATCTATAATATCTTCTTCTACACTTTCTAGATACGCTACGACCTTTTCATAAGATCGATACTTCTTTTTTAATTCGTTGATACTTGTATCCACGGCCTTTTTGGTCATTTTTCTTTCAAGTTCCCGGATCTCTTTTTGCTGTATTTTACTCTCTATCACAATATCTTGAACGATATTTTCAAGTTCATTCCTGAATGTAAGTATTTTCTCCTGTATATGCTCTTTCTCTTGCGTACTGAGTGCCTGATATTCTTCTTTTCCAAGTACTTCTCCATCATCGCTCATAGGTGAAAGTGTATAGCCTGCTGGAGTGTAGTTGATATAAATATCATTCTTTTTGGCTCTTTCTTTCAATTCCAGGAGAGATTTCTCTTTAGCCTCGGTCAGTTTATCTATAATGGCCTGTTTTTGTATACGGTACTCTTCACTTTCAAAGATAGAGGGGATGACCGTTTCTAACTCTTCTATCAGCTCTTCCATATCCTTTTTAAGCTCTACTCCCATAGAAGATTCAAGCTTGAGATAGATCGGTTTTCTGGGGTCCTCAAAGTTATTGACATAACACCAGTCACCCGGTCTCTTTTCATCTTTTGCCTGGCTCTGGATAAACTTTTTTACCACTTTATGTTTTCCGCTGCCAACCCTTCCCATAGCATAAAGGTTGTACCCTTCTTTCTTGATACCTATCCCAAAACTGATCGCTTTGAGTGCCCTGTCCTGTCCTATGATCTCATTGGGATTTTTCAGTTCTGCAGTCGTGTCAAAATCAAATAACGCCAGGTCACAATGGTTATACAGTTTGTCAGTAGTAAGTGGTTTTATCATAATGTATCTCCAAATTCTGCACAATCGTACATGATCTCTTTTAGTTTGTGATGCTCCATATGGTGTGCATCGGCTACGGCTTCATCCGTTACAAATCCGCCTGCTACATTGACACCGCTGTAGATGGCTGCATCGTCCAAACATGCTTTTTTCCACCCCTTATCTGCGATCTTCTTTACATAGGGAATCGTTGCATTTGCCAATGCCTGTGTCGCAGTGAGAGGATAATCTCCTGGTATATTTGCAACACAGTAGTGCAGTACACCATCCACCTCAAACACAGGGTCGTCATGGGTTGTAGGTCTTGAAGTCTCTATGCATCCTCCCTGATCTATGGCAACATCAACCAACACTGCTCCTTTTTTACAGTAAGAAAGCATCTTCCTGGTAATGAGTTGCGGTGTCTTTTCACCGGTAACATAGACTGCACCGATCACGATATCCACTATAGGCAGGATCTTTTCCATATTATAGGCATTGGAGTAGAGTGTAGAGACATTCGCACCCATAGACGTTTCTATGGATCTCAAACTCTGTGGATTTCTTCCCATCACTATCACATCAGCACCCATTCCTGAAGCGACTTGAGCCGCATTTTTAGCTACATTTCCACTGCCGATGATCAGGACTTTAGAGGGGAGTATACCGGTTGAACCGCTTATCAATACACCCATCCCACTGTTATGCATTCCAAGAAAATAACTAGCGACCATGGGGGCCACTCTGCCCGCTATTTGACTCATGGGTGAAAGCAGAGGTAATCTTCCGTTATCCTGAACTGTTTCATAGCCTATGGCCGTCACTTTTTTTTCAAGAAGTATCTCTGTCAGTTTTTGATTGGGGGCAAGATGTAGATAAGTAAAGAGTATCTGTCCGGATTTTAGACTATCATACTCTTCTGGCTGAGGCTCTTTCACTTTAACGATCATTTCGCAGATTGCGAATATCTCTTTGGGATCATCAAAAATGACCCCGCCTGCCTGCTGATAGTCACTGTCGGGAAACCCGCTTTTCTCTCCGGCATCCTTTTGTATATAGACCTGATGTCCTGCATCAACAAGCGATCTCACTCCAGAAGGGATCATTCCTACCCTGTACTCCTTACTCTTTATCTCTTTAGGAATACCAATTTTCATCTGAAGATCTCCCTTCTCTCTAAAGTACATTTACGTAAGCATGACAGGCGAGCAAACAAACAATCATCATTGTTTATCGTATGCTCTTTTTTATGGTCTGCTACACCTTGGTTCTGGCAATGGGGTTCACCCTTAATCGTTCCTCAGGTATCGGTTTTGCACTCTCTTCACATATACCGTAGGTTCCGTTTTTTATTTTTGCAAGGGCATGCAGCGTCTCGTTTCGCTCATTTTCCTGCTGCTCTAAGATCATGTTGTCTTTACTGCTGAGACTTTGAAGTGATGCAAGATCTTCCATATCATTGATCCCATCGTCACTTCCGACACTGTCAAGTTCTGATCGAAGCTGTTCAATATTACTTTCGATATGTGCCAATTTTTCTTTTAGTATTTTCTCAAATTCATTGAAGTCCAGATCATCTCTCTTTTTCATACTTTACCCCTTTGTTTCAATATGTGTGTCTATGTATAGTATGTATCTACGGTACATAGACCAGGACATCTTTAGATGTTTCTCTTAAAATATAATTTGCCACACTTCCCAACAGCGCATTCAAGCCTACTGTACCGCGAGATCCTATAACCACAAGGTCATATTGTCCCTCCTTTATATACGTGACCAGTGTCTCTTTCGTATAAAGTTCACCATCGATCACTTTACCCTTCTTGACAGAGACTTCCTGCATAAAATGTTTTAGATCACTTTTGGCACAGGATTTGGCTACATCATTGTATTGTGACAGATCACGACCTACTACAGCGTAAGGTCCTTCCATATAGATAGTATCAAAGGCATTGACCACATTGATCTTTGCATTGCGAAAGATCTCTTTTGCAAATAAGATACTTTGCTTTGATTGCATTCCAAAATCTGTTGGTGCAATGATGTTCTTATAGGGATTTTTTGCACTGTTTTTAACGATCAGAACAGGTAAATGACTTAAATGAGCTACTTTTTGTGCAGTCGTACCCAAGAAACCTTTTCGCCCTTTTGCCTTACTGTGCGCACCTATGATGATCATATCTGTTTGATTTAATTTTGATTCATAGAGTATGATATCCTGGGGATTACCCTCTCTAACGAAGACAAAACAGTTGACCTTAAACTCTCGGTTCAATAGTTTGATCTTTTTTTCTATACTTTTGGTGATGTTCTCTTTATCGATTTCAATATCTTTACCACCAAAATAGCTTGGTACACCAAGCCAAGGTGTCTGTACTGCATGAACAATAAACAGATCAGCTTTGTGTTCATTGGCTACACTTAATGCTCTTTTGAGAACATGATTTGATTTCTCAATGACATCCAAACCTACTAATATCCTTTTTAATTCTTTCATGATTACACCTCTTTCAAAAATTTTAACACAAAGGTACTATGCAACTATTTATATTCTACTATTATAAAACTTAATAGCACAACTTAAGAACATCAATAAAAATGTCAAACCAAAGAGAGGAAAATAAATGAGTTGTGAAATAAATCATATTGCAGGATATTGAAGACTTCTACAGACCAAATACCCTTATGGATATTCATTTTTTATTGCAATATGACTGCATGCTTTATTGACGTATCCATACATAGTAATATCTGCTGATAATGAACCCAAAAAATGCATAAATAGCTAAATAGCTAAAGTGATAAAAAAGCATACCTAATATGATACTCAACAATAAAAAACGAACAAGAAACGTAAAAAAAAACGGGATCTTATGCTTTTTTTTCAAATGTTGCAGTTGAAGATACAGATGTCCAAAATAGAAAGTCCCTATAAGCATCCCTGTAAAAAGTAGAAGTAGTGCTTTCATTTTTTATAGAAAAAAACTTTCCAGACAGAGTATATCGCAACAAAAAGTCCTAAAATAATAAAAGTGAGCGTCCAGGAGAAAGTGCTGTTTGCTACTTCATAATGCTTATCCAGATAGGTACCCAGATAACCGCCAAGAACCATAGGCAGGGCGATCATCCAGCCTATTGCACCGACGATCATGACCTTTTCCCAGAAAATACCTTTTTTTCGCCATTTCTTCAGCCAGGAAGCTTGTTTGTCAATATTGTCCTGAAACATCTCTTTTTGGGTTTTTTTATCCAATATCTCTCTCCATTTCAATCAATTTTTTGATAAATGCCTTTTGCAGATTTTCTATGTTGTCACTAAATAGACGCTCCTTCTCTTCCTGCACCTTGAAAGAGTATGTGATACTATCCAAAAGCCTGTTTAGATCATCACTTTCTACAAACTCTTGTGTCATGATCTTCAAATGGTTATTTTTAAAAGAGAGAATTCCGCCGTTATAGGCATAATAATGCTCTTTATTGTCTATCACTGCTATTGCGATGGCGGACTCCAGGACGGTTAGAAATGCTGTATGTCTAGGCAGGATACCAAATGAACCGCTTTTATCTTCTGCTCTGAAAAAGGAGATATTTTCTACGGTTTTTATAGCTTGCGGGGTGATGATCGTGGCATCAAAGGTTGATTTCATCAATGGCTCCGATCATATAAAAAAGAGACTCATCTATCTCATCCATCTCACCTGAGATGATCTTTTTGCATCCCTTGATCGTATCTTTAAGGGAAACATTTTTGCCCTCTCTCCCACTTAAAGCTTCCGTGACAAAAAACGGCTGGGTTAAAAATTTTTCCAGTTTCCTGGCCCTCATCACAGTCAAACGATCTTCATGTCCCAGCTGAGCCATACCCAGCATCGCGATGACATCCTGTAGTTCATTATATTTTGTCAGGATGCTTTTTACCTCTTTTGCAACCGCATAATGCTCTTCTCCTATAATGGAGGGATCAAAAAGTTTTGAATGCGATGCAAGAGGATCTATCGTGGGATAGAGACCCTTTGAAGCACGAGAACGAGAGAGTATGATAGAGGTGTCCAAATGGGCAAAAACAGAAGCAACACCGGGATCAGTAATATCATCAGCAGGTACATAGATCGCCTGTATCGATGTGATAGAGCCCTCCTTGCTGGAAGCAATACGCTCTTCAAGTTCGGCGATCTCACTGGAAAGGGTTGGCTGGTATCCGACGCGAGAAGGAATTCTTCCAAGCAGTGTAGAGATCTCCTGTCCTGCCTGAATAAAACGGTAAATATTATCGATAAGCAGCAGTACATCCTTATGCTCTTCATCTCTGAAATACTCTCCCATGGTGAGTGCTGTCAGAGGTGTTATATAGCGAATTCCCGGGGATTCGTTCATCTGTCCGAAAACCATAATGGTATTATCCATCACACCGGACTCTTTCATCTCTTCATAGAGTTCATGCCCCTCTCTGATCCTCTCCCCTACTCCAGCAAACAAAGAGATTCCCTGATGCAAAGAGATAGATTTATAGATAAACTCCATCAGTAAAACGGTTTTTCCTACACCTGCTCCGCCAAAAAGTCCAACTTTACCCCCTTTGATGAACGGAGAGAGCAGATCGATGATCTTAATACCCGTTTCATAGACCTCAATTCCGCCACTCTGCTTAGCTATCTGCAAAGAAGGTCTGTGGATAGTATGACGTTTTGAAAATTTGCTCTTTCCTCCATCGATCTCTAAACCAAGTGCATCAAAGACCTTGCCCAATGTCTCTTTTCCTACCGGAACTTTTATTTGTTCATAGGTACGTTTTACTTCTGCTCCCTTTTTTACACCCTGCATATACCCCAAAGCTATGGCGCGAACGGTATGTTCATCTATCTGTTTTTGGGTCTCAAAATAAAGCGTTTTGTCTTTGTCTTTCAACACAAGTGCTTCATAAATAAAAGGCAGTTCCTTTTCAAAGTAGATATCGCATATGGTTGAACTTAAAGCTATTATTTTACCGGTCATGATGCGTCTTTATATCTTTTTTATCCCATTATAACCAAATGAGTCGCCTTCTTTTCTTTTAAGCAATTCTAAAACGCATTTATCTTATCATCAATTTAAATAAAGTGATAAGAGATTATTATGATTGAAAATATATTTCCTGAGATCGTATCTGAATTTAAAATCGCTTCTCTTGTAATTCCCATAACTGATACCTTAGTTACCACTTGGATAATTATACTTATACTGACGGCTATCTCTTATTTCACGACTAGAAAATTGTCCATTTCACATCCACCAAAAATACAGATCTTTGCAGAAAGAATTGTTATCGCCATAGAGCAGACTCTGGAGAATTCTGTCAATATCTCTGCATGGGTACTGGTGCCATTTATCGGTACAATATGGATCTATGTGGGCTTTATGAATTTGATATCGCTCATTCCCTATTTTCATAATCCTACAAGAGATTTGAGTACAACAGCCGCACTTTCGGTCATAGTCTTTTTTTCAATACATTATTATGGGATCAAATTTAGCGGTTTTAGCGGCTATCTCAAAAAATACATCGAACCTTCGATCTTTCTGCTTCCGTTTAACTTGTTTGCAGATATTTCAAGAATTTTTGCGATGGCCATACGGCTTTTTGGAAACATGTTAAGCTGGGAAATGATCGTTGCGATCCTTATCGCATTGGTAGGTTTTTTAGTGCCGGTACCTATGATACTGCTTAGTATTGTGGGAGATGTATTGCATGCTTTTCTGTTCGGGCTGTTGACCTATATCTTCATTATTGCCGGCATCCAGGTGGAAGAACTCAAATCAACTAAGGAGAAAAAAAATGGATAGTATGACTATAATCGTTGCAGTATCGATCATCACTGCAGGTTTAACGATCGCAATAGGAGGATACGGACCTTCACGAGGTGAAGCAGAAGCCCTCACTAAAGCCATAGAGACCATAGGAAGACAGCCTGAATCGGCTAACGAGATCACCCGTCTGCTGTTTGTTGGTATGGCGATGGTTGAATCAGTGGCGATCTATTCACTGGTTATAGCCTTGATCATCTTATTTGCCAACCCTCTGCTAGATTTAGTCGGGAAATAAGTCTTATGTTCAACTGGTGGACTTTTGCTTTTCAGATCATCAACTTTTTTGTCGTTTTGTATATTTTATACAAACTCTTTTTCAATCCTTTGAAAAAAGTAATTCAAAAGAGAGATGAGCTTCTCAGTAAACGTTTAGAGGAGATAGAAGCCGGTGAGAACAACCTAGAAGAGAAGGAACAGGCGTATCAGGAAAAATTAAAAGAGATAGATATCTTAAAAGACAGAGAGCTCAGTGTTGCAAGAAAAGAGGCGCAAGAGGAGAAAAAGCGTCTCTTGGAACAAGCAGACAAAGAGATCGAGAAAGAGAGGCTCAAACAAGAAAGTATTCTGGAGCTTGAGAGGGAAGAAGTAGAAAGTACTATCAAAGAGCGAAGTGTCTATTTTGGCATGGACTATATTAAAAGATTTGCAGAGGAATTGATAGATGAGGAGATGCATCAAAAACTGATCGAAAAATTTCTTGATGAACTCAAGCGTGCAGATACAGACGAGATAGAGATAGTTAAAAAAGAGATAAAAACCAGAGAGTGCAAGATCAAACTGACTACGGCACTAAACATAGAAGAAAAAACGATACATCAAATTAAAGAGACGCTTGAGCATACCCTGGATATAAAAATAGCCTCTCTAGAGACTTTTGTAGATAGTGCACTTATAGGCGGCATAAAACTTGAGATAGAAAACAAAATACTTGATGGTTCGATCCGGCAAACTTTGGAACAGTTAAAAGACGAAGCTGTGAAGGAGTTATAATATGGAAACACAAGAGCATATCGATAAAACATTTAAAAAACTCTACCGTGTCTCTCAACGGTTTACTTCAACATTTACCACCAAAGAAGAAGGGTATATCTCCAGTATTAGCGATGGTATTATAGAGGTCAGAGATCTCTCCACTGTCTCTTACTTTGAACTTCTGAAGCTTCCACACAATCTTTTTGCTTTGACACTCAATATCAAAAAAGACTCTGTACAGGCTGTTGTTTTGGGTGATTACACCTCTCTTGATGTCGAAGATCGGGTAAGCTGCACCGACCAAAGCATCTCCATCCCTGTAGGCTTCGAACTTCTTGGAAAGGTGATCGATCCTCTCTCCAAACTGGTCGATGCTGATCAAGAGGTAAAAACAAAAGAACGCTACCCCATAGAAAAAGAGGCCGTTCAAATGATAAAGCGTGATTTTGTCAAAGAACCCCTATATACCGGGATCAAGATCATTGATGCAATGATACCCATTGGAAAAGGGCAAAGGGAACTTATCATATCGGATGCATCTCTGGGAAAGAGTTCGATTGCCGTAGATACTATCATCAACCAAAAAGATAAAAATGTCTATTGTATCTATGTCGCTATTGGGCAGAAGAAAGCGCAGATCGCCAGAGTGATCAATGACTTGAAAAAAAACGATGCACTTTCACATACGGTCATCGTTGCCGCACCCGCAGATACGTCGCCGGGTATGAAGTTCATAGCACCCTACTCCGGCGCTGCGATTGCCGAATATTTTGCCGATCAGGGGAAAGATGTATTGATCGTGTATGATGACCTGACCAAACATGCAGATGCCTACAGAAGCATCTCTTTGCTTCTTGAAATTCCGCCCGGGCGTGAAGCATATCCCGGAGATATATTTTTCATACACTCAAAACTTCTAGAGAGAGCAGGTAAAAGAGCAGAGAAATACACGGGCGGCTCCATTACGGCTTTGCCTATTATAGAGACCCAATCAGGCAGGATCTCTGACTACATCCCTACAAATCTTATCTCCATAACAGACGGACAGATCTATCTTGACAGGGAACTGTTCAACAAAGGCCTTTTACCTGCTATCGATATAGCTAAATCTGTATCAAGGATCGGGGGTAAAGCACAGGCAGAGGTGCTTAAAAAAATAGCGGTTAAACTCAAGCTTGATTACTCCCAGTTTCTGGAGGTTGAAGTATTTACAAAATTTGGTGCAAAAGTCGAAAAAGAGACACAAAAACTGATAGACAGAGGAAAAGCACTGAGGGTAGCCCTGAAACAGGATCGGTCCAAACATATCAGTATGCCCATGCAGGTAGCGATATTTTTTCTGCATAATGAAGGCTATCTTGAAAAGTTGCCATTGGGAGAGGTAGAGCTGTTTATAGATAAATTCCGTCTACATTTGGAAACGGAGCATCAAGATATTTTACAAGCCATAAGTACAGCAGATCATATGGACAAGTACTTAATAAGCCTATTGAAAACGGTTGCAGATGCCTATGCAAAAGAGTGGCAGTCATGATCCCCTCTTTTGCGCTAAAAAGAAAACTCCAAAGTGCAAAAGAGATAGAAGAGATCGTCTCATCCATGAAGGCATTTGCCAATTTTAATGTACAAACAGCTAAAAAAGGCCTCTCAAATTTACGTATTTACCAAAACAGTATCGAAGATTCCTTTGGAGAGATCATCACTCTTTTTCCATATCTGATCAAAGAAAAGTTAAGTGAAACAAAAAAAACTATTTTTGTAGTCTTCATGTCTCAGGAGGGACTTTGCGGTTTTTTTAATGAAGATATTTTAAATTTTTTTGAAAAAATCCCCCAAGGCAACTCTATTACGATCATCATAGGCACCAAAGGTGCCGAGGTGGCAAGATCAAGAAAGATATCATGCAGTCGCTATCTAAACGGCGCTTCAAATGTTGAAGCTATCGAAATCAATGCCATAGAACTCTCTTCCTACCTGATTGAAATATTTGAAAAAGAACACTTTAGTAACCTCAATCTCATATATGCAGAGCTGGAAGCCGGAAGCTACAATATCGTTGAAAAAAAAGTGTTGCCTCCCGATTTCTCAAAGTTTCATAAACAACCTATACAAGAAAAGCCGCTCCTGTATCTACAAGCAGAGGATATCCTACACGCTCTCATCAAAGAGTATCTGCATACCTCGATCTACAGAGCATTTATTGAGTCAGTTGCCAGCGAAAACCAGGCAAGGCTTAACGCCATGGTACAAGCAAGCAATGCGATCAAGGAAAGAGAAAAACTTTTGATGCAAGAGTTAAATGTACATCGTCAGCAAGAGATCACAGATGAGCTTTTAGATATTGTAAATGCTTATCGCTCGATAATAAAGTAAGATGTAAAGGAACAAACCTCCTCAAATTCTAGTTACTTTTTCCACAGATACTCAACCCATTTACGAATTTCAATCATACCAAATACCCATAGTGCCAAGAAACCGATCATCAAAAGTGACTCATCATTTAAGGGAAGTGTATGAAAGAGGTCGGAGAGTACATAAATAGCAAATGTCTGCAGTACAAGTCCTATGCCTATTCCATAAAATATATAGGGGTTTATTTGTAATGATTTTTTAATATTTTTTAAAAAAGGTTCATGCTCTTTAAGAGATTGTAATCCGTTGATCCATGTAGAAATGACAAATGCCGTGAAAAGTGTGGAGATTGCACTCTCTTTACCGTAGTGATCCAACATCCATATATACATCAAGAGTGCACCTGAACTGATGATCAATGCTGCATAAAGTACACGTATGAGTTGTATTTTATCTAAAAATTGCTCGCGTAGCTTGGTGGGTGGCCCATTCATTACATCGACTTCATCCTTCATAAAGGGGAAGGTTTTGTCTAATGCACTGTCTGCAACAAGATTGATCCACAATATTTGTACGGGATAAAGCGGTAACGGTAGTGCCATTAAGATCGCACCGGTGATAAGGATCACTTCATCCAAACTCGTAGAGACAAGAAAATAGATCGCTTTACGAATATTACTGGCAATGGTGCGACCTTGTTTGATCGCATCAACAATAACAGAGAGATTATTGTCAGCAAGTACCATTTTTGCGGTAGATTTTGCTGCATCTGTTCCGCCGCCCATAGCAATGCCCAGATCAGCTGTTTTAAGGGCAGGAACATCATTCGCACCATCTCCTGTAACAGCAACAACCTCTCCTTGTTTTTGCAGTATCTTCACGATACGATACTTATGTTCAGGAAGGACTCTTGCCCAAACAGTGACCTTTGGCAACATGTTTTCTAATGTCTCATCATTCATACTGTTAAGTTCTTTGCCGCTAACAACCAGATCACCTTCTTTATATATATTGACTGATCTTGCAACAGCTGCAGCTGTAAGCGGGTTATCCCCAGTGATCATCATCACTTTAACCCCAGCCTTTTGTGCCGTTTGTACAGCTTCTAAAACACCCTCTTTTGGAGGATCCAAAAAGCCTACCAACCCTACAATTTCAATTTGCCATTTTTCAATATCATCCGTTGTATGCTCTCCTGTTCCCAATGCAATGACTCTTAATCCATTGGAAGCCAAGCTGTCATGTTCTTTCTCCAGAGTATCAAAATCATCCCGATTGGTAGCAAACTGCTTAAGTGATTCAAACGCCCCTTTAACAAATATTTTGTGCTCTTTTTGGATCATATTAGAACTGGCCATCAATCTGTATTTCGTATCAAAAGGATAAAGATTGACTCGGGGATATTTTGCTCTGATGCTTTGGTACTCTTGACCCAGCCAAAGTGCAAGGGCAGTATCTAAAGGATCTCCTTTACCTTCTATGGATTCATTTGCAAGTGCTGAAACGGTTTGAGAGAATGTTTCATTGAGTGAAAAAACCTCTTCTACTTTGAGTTTTCCCTGTGTGATAGTACCGGTTTTATCAGATGCAATAACCGTAGTGCTACCTAAAGTCTCGACAGAAGGCAAGTGGCGAATATAGACTTTTCTTAGACTAAGTGTCATTGCTCCAATCGTAAGCACCAGTGTGACTACGATAGGCAAGCCTTCAGGTACAGCAGAGACCAATTCGGCAATGATGAGATAAATGATCTCAATATTTTCTCTTCCTTGTCTATATGCGAGGAAAGCAGTTAACACGATCAATACAAGCAGGATAAGCATATGTTTTTTTATAAAAACTTCCAGTGCTTTTGTTAAAGGGGTGTCTGGAGACTCTTCTTCTGCTTTCCCTGCAATAGATGCGAGATAAGTCTTTTGTGCTGTAAATACGACAAAACCTTCTGCATTTCCTTTTGTTACTGTAGTGCCTGATAGTGCCATATTGTCTAATTCATAGGGTAGAGTCTCTTTTGGTAGAGTAAGATTTGAATCTTTTTCTACCGGTACAGATTCTCCCGTAAGAATCGATTCATCGATGACCAGTCCATTGGTATCAAAAAGACGTATATCGGCAGGAACAATATCACCTTCAGACAATAGAATGACATCACCAGGCACAAGCTGTGAAGATGGGATAGAAAATATCTGATTGTCACGTTTAACCTGTGTTTTGCTTTCAGTGAGTTTTTTGAGTGATTTAATAGAACTAAGCGCTTTAAGTTCCTGCCAAAATCCTATGAATGCATTGAACAGGAGTATGATCAGTATCAGTACCCCTTCATGTATATTTCCTAAAAAAAAAGAAAGTATCACTGCAACTACCAACACATAGACCAAAGGACTTTTAAATTGTGAAAGAAAGAGTATAAAAATATTATGCTTTTTTTCTGTTATCTCATTCAAACCATACATTGAAAGATTCTTTTCTGCCCTCTCTTTGGTTAACCCTTCTTTCGAAATTTCCATATTTTGGGCTAAGGAGTCTATCGTTTCAGCATGGGGATACTCTGGAATAGTCATGGGTTTTTCCTCTATTTCATCTATATTAGTGTAACATATTTTATTTGTTATAATTATCTAAGAAAGTTACTGTAAACTATATCATATGCTTAACGGAGAATATTATGCGAATCGTGATCATAGGCGGTGGGATCGCTGCCGCTTACATGGCCAACTCTATTTTAGAGAAGGCGCCCAAGCATGAAATATTGATCGTATCCAAAGAATCAAATCCTCCCTATGATCGGATCCATCTGTGCTCCTTGATCAATGGTACTTCAGATATTAAAGACATTGCCTTGCCCCTTCCTCCTGGCGTCAGACTTGAGCTTGATTCAGAAGTCATCCAAATAGACAAGGAAGCTAAACGGATCTACACAAAGAATTCGAGTTTTAGCTATGATACCCTCATCATTGCGACCGGTTCTCATCCCAGAACTCTCTTTGACATTGAGGGAATCAAAAATGCCAGAACCTTTAGAAGTGCTGCCGACAGTGAATGTATAGCTAAATGCAGCAAGGGCAAAAATGTTGTCATGATGGGTGTGGGCCCTATTGGGCTGGAGCTTCTGGACACGCTTTGCGGATTGGACGGGCCTGAGAAGATCTATCTTGTCTCACGCGGTATGCATCTTTATGATAAAGCACTCACACCTGTAGCAGTAGAGATGATGAAGCGGATCTATGAAGAGAGTGATTCCCGCGTTCAGATATTACTGGAAGAAGAGATCATCGATAAGAAGATCGAAGGCGATGAGATCACACAGGTCATTATGAAGTCACACACGATAGATCATCCTTTTGTTATTTTTGGAGTGGGGATTTCGCCGAGTACTGAGTGTGCGAAAGGGACCCTTGATATCGACAAAGGCATCCTTGTGGATGAACATATGCGTACCTCAGATCCGGACATATATGCCGTTGGCGAAGTCGCACAGATGCCGGATGGTTATATCGCCGGTAGGGTCAGGGAGTGTACCCTTCAGGCAGATGCCGCTATAGCTTCTATCTTAGGGATCGAAGATGAAGGATTTAAAGAGTTTGTGACAGTTGACGGACTCAAAGTCGGTTCTTTTTTGCTTGCTGATGTCACCTCCACACTGTATGATCCCAAAGATAAAGATAATGAAGATATTGTGATCTCATCCAAGCAGGAAGAACGTATCGATCAGTATATTATGAATAAGGACAGGCTGGTCCGTTTTATCGGTATCAATACGAACGTTGATGTGATAGAGTTGAGAAGAATGATGGAAGAGGATAAAAAGATCGATACCTCTTCTTTTTATTCCAATCGTCTTGTCAGTAAGCGTGGCAGACTTATCTGCAGCTGTGTAGGCAGCTATAAGAACGACCTTGTCGATATCATTAAGACACACTGTGTTGAGAGTTTTTCAGAACTTAAGCCCTTTAGTGAAGCCGGAAGGGTCTGCGGACGCTGCAAGAAAGACGTGGAGCAGTTGATCATAGATACTCCGGTCGATCCCGAAGAGGCACGACGTATCAAAGCGGAACGGGAAGAAAAGAAAAAGACAGAAGAACTGGAAAAAGTCCAGCGTCGTATTGACAAATATAATGCCTTGCATCCAAAGAACCAGATAGAAGATGAGAACCTTCAAGAAGCGATCAAAGCCTTTGATCTGAAGAAGGAATACAACAGCTGGGTCTCCATGATCACTGCAAATATGCGTCTGGGCCCGGAATATGAAGAGCTTGTCGGTCAAGGTCTTGAACAGTTGAACAAAATACCGATCATCTGGCTGGAACTGGCTGATTGTACGGGAAATTCGGAAGGCTTTATCAAGTCCGCTCACCCCAATGTAGAAGACCTTATTTTGAAATATATCTCTTTGGATTATCATGAACTTCTTATGGCGGCATCGGGAGATAAGTCAGAATCGGTACTTCAGAGTATTATTGAAAATGATGCCGGAAGATATATCCTGATGGTAGAAGGTGCCGTTCCTTTAGGAATGGAAGGAAAATTTCTGAGGATCGGACCAAAGGGTGAAACAGGACATACCTTGCTCAAGCGTGTGGCACAAAATGCAGCAGCCGTGCTTGCTGTAGGCTCTTGTGCTTTTGACGGAGGAGTTGTAGCGGCAAAGCCCAACCCGACCGGTGCGGTAGGCGTTGCAGAAGCCCTGGGTAGAGATGATATCATCAATCTTCCGGGCTGTCCGGTCAATCCAATCAATATCGTAGGAACTTTACTGCACTACATCATGTTCGGTGAACTTCCGAAGCTTGATGAAAAAAACCGTCCTGAATGGGCCTATGGTTTCAGGATCCATGACAATTGTGAAAGACGCGGCCATTATGAGCTTGGTGAATTTGTTGAGGAATGGGGTGATGAAGGAGCAAAAAAAGGCTGGTGTCTGTTCAAGATGGGGTGCAAGGGTCCTTATGCCCATCTGAACTGCTCTTTGGTGAAGTTCAATGAGGGAACAAGCTGGCCGGTTCAGGCAGGACACGGATGTTTCGGCTGTGCACTCGGAAAGATCGCATTTGACCACTTGGCAAACCACAGAGAAGTGGACGATGAAACGAAAAAAATCTTAGAAGATGCAGGAACAAATCATGGCAAGTCGTAAAATTGTGATAGATCCGATCACAAGGATCGAAGGGCATTTGCGTATCGAGGTCGAAGTCGATGAGAACAATGTGGTTACTGAAGCCTGGGCTTCCGGACAGTTGTTTCGCGGTATTGAGATCATTTTGAAAGGGCGAGATCCACGTGATGTCGGACTGATCGCCCAGCGTATTTGCGGGGTCTGTACGAATGTGCATTACCGTGCTTCCATCAGTGCGGTAGAAAATGCGTACAATATCGCCTTACCGAAAAATGCAGAGATCATTAGAGATCTGGTAACACTGGCACTTTTTGTTCAGGATCATATTATCCATTATTACCATCTGCATTCTCTTGATTATGTGGATGTGGTCTCTGCCCTTGAAGCCGACCCGGAAAAAGCATCACAGGTTGCAAAAGCATACCATGAACACCCCTATCTAAGTTCAGCTGCACATTTGAAAAGTGTGCAACAAAAATTGGATTCATTTGTCAAAGCAGGACGGCTTGGTCTTTTTGCCAACGGTTACTGGGGGCATTCGGCCTATAGGTTCACACCGGAAGAGAACCTGGTACATATGAGCCATTACCTCGATGCTTTGAATATCCAGCGTGAGATGAGCAAGGCTATCGCGATATTTACAGGCAAGACACCACACCCTCAAAACCTTGTGGTCGGTGGAGTGACAAGCGTGGCAGACATGCTTAACCCTCAACGTCTGAATGACTTTATGTTCATCCTCAAAGAAACACGTGACTTTATTGAGCGCGCTTATATCCCTGATATGAAAATGGCAGTCAAGGCTTATAAGCATGAGATAAAATCCGGTTTTGGACGGGGAAGCGGTAATTTTATGGCGGTCGGTGGTTACCGTTTCGGAAAGTCAGAACAGCTGTTTGAAGGAGGCGTGATCTATGCTCATGATTTTAAAACTATAGATGTGTTTGATGAAGCGTACATCACAGAAGAAGCATCACGTTCTTGGTACGAACAGGATGCACCCCTATCGCCGTATGATGGAGAGACCACGCCTTTTTATACGGACTTGAATGATGATGGAAGCTTAAAAACAGAGGGTAAATACAGCTGGGTCAAGGCGCCTCGCTATAAAGGCAGACCGATGGAAGTCGGACCTGTTGCACGTATGATCATGGGCTACAGCAAAGGATCTAAGACCATAAAACCCTACATGCAGAACTTTATGGATGCAACGGGTCTCGAGCTTATAGATTTTTCTACCACATTGGGACGCAATGCGGCACGTGCAGTAGAGTCTCAGGTCTGTTGTGACCATATCTTTGATTTTTGCAGCGAGCTTATCGAAAATATCAAATACTATGATGAAGAGACGTGGACAAAGTATGTATTCGAAGCACTTGCTCCACAGGCAAAAGGACATGGTATCTTTGAAGTTCCTCGAGGAGTACTGTCACATTTTGTCAGTATAGAAGATGCCAAGATATCCAATTATCAGGCCGTTGTTCCGACCACATGGAACGCTTCCCCCAAGGATGCCTCAGGTATCCGAGGTCCTTATGAAGAGTCGCTTATCGGTATCACACTTGCCGATCCCTCCAATCCTTTGGAAGTGTTGCGGGTCGTACATTCCTTTGATCCCTGTCTGGCATGTGCAGTGCATGTCATGGATATAAAAGGCAATGACATCGGCCAGTATAAGATCAATGCCTCTTGTGCCATTTAAAAGCGTGTAGCTACGCTTTTAAAGAGCTAAACCAATCCAGTTCATCCAACACTTCCCATGGATACGCTGCATAGCCTATCTGGCCTTTTGCCGCGATATCGGCGTATAAAAATCGTTCTTTGCCTGGACGATCCAGACCAAATTTCTGAGTGATCCATCTAGGCGTAAGCGGGAATTTGTCTGCGATGATCTGAGAGAGTGTTTCGTCTTTGAGCTCTGTTAACCCCGTATGCAGGGTATCGACAGTGACTGAAGAAGGCCTGGTCTCCGCGATCACATAGGAGAGCTGTACCAATGCCTTCTTGGCAAGCCCCGAAGCAACGATATGTTTAGCCAGCCATCTTGCCGCATAAAGCGCTGTACGATCCACTTTCGTATAGTCTTTGGAACTTTGTGAGCCCCCACCGATAGGCGCATATCCCCCATACGTATCACACACTACTTTCCTGCCTGTCAAACCGGAATCTGCGATAGGTGAATGCTGCACAAATCTGCCCGTATTGTTGATATAAAACTCTATATCTTCTTCATTAAAATGCCCTGCTGTAAACTTTACGTTCTCTGTGATGATCTTTTTGACCAAACGCTTTACTTCTTCCTGTGTTACTGCTTTGTTATGTGCAATAGCCACGATGATCTTTGCAATACGCTGAGGCCTGCAATGATCAAAGTTCTCTTTGGTTTCATAGTCCATGACCACTTGTGTTTTCATATCCACACCGAACGTCTCGGGATGTTTGAGCGCATAGGCATAGAGTACATCTCTGATCTCTCTGGCATAGGAAAAGGCACTGGGCATATAATCCTCTCTTTCAATACTGGCATAGCCGAACATCATTCCCTGATCCCCAGCGCCTATCTCATGATCTGCTTTCTCTACCCCCATCGTGATATCCGGTGACTGAGTACTGACATGGACATGCACCTCTGCCTCATCAGGGAAAAAGGTTTCCCCTCTCTCAAAGCCTGCTTCAGGATACCCGATCTTTTTGAGTGCTTTGATGGCAATCTCTTCATAAAATGCAGGATCAACAGGAACTTTGGTCCTCACTTCACCGCCTATGATGATATGATTTCCAGTGATAAATACTTCTGTGGCTACTTTAGCATCTGGATCACGTTGCAGCAACGTATCCACGATACTGTCAGCAATGATATCTGCGCACTTGTCAGGATGTCCTGCCGAAACAGACTCTGAAGCAAAAAGATACATCATAGTTCCTTTTTTTTATTCTTTATATTTTCTTATCATAACAAACAATACATTAGCAGGTACTTTCAGTGCTCACCTTCTATCGTTTTAATAAATAATGCTCTGTCCTTCTCATTGTGAAATACAAAATGCACATGTATATCCTTGTTTGCCTCCAAAAAGTGACTTACCGATTCATAAGCAATCATTGCTGCTTTATCTTTAGGATAACCGTATACTCCTGTAGAAATGGCCGGAAAAGAAACATCCTTACACCCTAGTCTATGAGCCACTTCAAGTGATTTTCTATAGCAGGAAGCCAACAGCTCTGCACAAAGCTCACCGCACTGATGATAGATCGGCCCTACTGTATGGATGACATAGGTTGAAGGTAAATTGCCCGCACTGGTGACTACGGCTTCTCCCGTAGGCAGTCCTTCAGGGTATCTCTCCTGGCGTATCTTTTGGCATGCTTCCAGGATTTCAGCTCCCCCTGCTCTGTGGATGGCACCATCTACACCGCCACCGCCCATAAGAGAAATGTTCGCTGCATTAACGATCGCACAGACATTCTCTTTTGTTATATCACCTGTTTTTATAATGATCCTATCCATCCTTTTGCCTTTAAAAAAGATTTATCCTATAATATCATAAAATAAGGAGCAGAGTTATCATGAGTGATATTGGAAAAAGTCTTATCTTTATGGGTATGGTGATCATCATAGTAGGTATGGTTTTACTCTTTAGTGACAGACTTCCCTTCAATCTTGGCAAACTTCCCGGTGATATCTCCATCAAAAAAGAGAATTTTTCTTTTTATTTTCCGATCACAACATCTATCTTGATCAGTATCATTGTATCGCTGTTGTTCTATCTCTTCAACAGATTCTTTAAATAAGAATTTCTAATCTGATGATATAATACTAAAGAGAGAAGGAGAGTACTATGCCAAAATCACATAAACTCGCATTTGCAATCTATATTATTGTTTGGACCATCATGGCGATCGATCCAAAGTATCCACAGGATTGGCTGATTGAAAATGTGCTGGTATTCATTTTCTTTCCTTTTATCTTATGGATGGATAAAAAACATCAATACACACTGACAAGTCTTGTCTTTCTTCTGATATTTGCGAGTTTACACTCTCTGGGATCACACTATACCTATGCGGAAATGGAACACTTCAATGCGATTACACATTTTTTTGGATTTGAGAGGAACCATTTTGACCGTTTGGTACATTTTCTCTTCGGACTTCTGGTTTTCAGGATCCTGTTCGAAATGATCCTTGAGGTGACAACCACCGCTAAAACTGCGCTGCTCTTTACTTTTACGGTGATCCTTTCGATCTCATCACTTTACGAAATGCTTGAATGGTTGGCAGCAGTTATCCTTCATCCCGAACTCGGTATGGCTTTTCTCGGCACCCAGGGAGATGTATGGGATGCACACAAAGACACGGCTTTGGCCATGGTAGGTGCTTTGATCAATATACTTTTTTATCCAAGATACAAACATCTGTGGCACGTAAGAAAAGAAAAAAGCAGATAAAAGAGGTTTGACCGGGTTACAGTCCCAACTTCTTTTTCTTGTATTTCACTACCCTGCCGTTATCATCGGCAAGATACACATTTCCTTTGCTATCAAAAGCGATGCCTTCCCAGGCACCCTTTTCCAATTTCACTTTTTGTACTATTTTCTTTTTTTGAAGATCATATTTGATCAAAAGATCCTCTTTGTCACTCACCATGTAAAGATACCCATCATGATAGGTAAGTCCTGCTGTATCAGCGATATGATGTTCAAGTACATCAACGATCCTTGCAGGATAAGGCATCAATCTCACTACAGCGATAAAAGATCTCTTTTTCTTTTTGGATTGTTTGGCAAGATAGACACTGTTGCCTACTTTCGTAATGCCCTCTACCCCTGATCTTTTATTAAACAGAGAGATATTCCTTCCATGATAGATGGTATCCAAAGGAATCTCCTTCTTTTCACCTGACTGTGTCTCAACAGCCATCATTCCTTTATTTTCAAGCGCAAAGATCATCTGTGCCTCTTCACATACGACACCTTCAAGATCATACTTTCCCAACTTTCTTTTTTGAAGTATCTTTCCTTTTCGATCGATCTTATAGTACGTTCCTTCATCATTCGCGACAATAAGTGTATCATCACTGCTACAGTAACTTATCCCAGAAGCTTCCGGGATCTTTACGATCACCTTCCCCTTTGAGCCAGCACAGGCACTGACACATAGTACGAGAGGAAGCCATACATAATATTTCATATATCTCACCCGAATTCCGATCCAAGTTTCAACAACTCTGGACTGATCTCGTATTTTTTATAAGCAACATCTTCTATCTTTTTATGGTTGAATCCTCCATTATCATAGCAGATAACAGAGCTTTTATTTCCGTCAAGCAAACCATCTATGGCCTGTGTGACAAAATGAAAGGCCATAAGACGGTCATACACGGTAGGATTCCCGCCGCGTTGTATGTGACCCAGTACTGTAATACGGGATTCTATACCTATCTCTTTTTCAAACCACTGCGCGATCTGTTCTGAATTATTCAACGCTTCAGAGACCACAGCGATAAAATACTTTCTGCCCCCTATCCTCTGTCTTTGAAAACATAATTTATAATCGTCCAGATCATAGGGAATTTCAGGTATCAAGCACATCTCTGCCCCTGAGGTCAGAGCTGAGACAAGTGCCAGGTATCCACACTCCCTTCCCATCGCTTCTATGACAAATGCACGGCTGAATGAAGAGGCCGTATCTCTGATAGAGTCTATGGCAGATTTAATGACATTGAGCGCGGTATCGACCCCAAGACAGTACTCTGTTCCGGCAATATCATTGTCGATCGTAGCTGGAATACCGGCAAAGCTCACTCCTTCACTCTCATCACTCAATGCCTGCATCCCTTTGAAAGAACCATCACCACCCAAAACGATCAAATATCCTATATTATGTGATTTGAGGTTATCCATTGCCTGTTTACGATACGCTTTTTCCATAAAACGTTTTGAACGTGAAGTGCGTATCTTGGTACCTCCTCTGGAAATGATACCTGCAACATCATCGTAACATGCCTCATAGATGCTGTTATCTATCAACCCTTCAAAACCATTATCAACGAAATAGGGTCTAAGTCCTTTTCGGATGCTGTATTCAACAAAACGCTTTAATGCAGCATTCATCCCTGAAACATCACCACCTGAACAGAGTATGGCTATATTTTTCATACTAAACCTTTTATTCATAAGTATAAAAATTATACCATGAAAAAGTATTCAAAGGAATTCATTCAAAAAGTATGTATAATATTCCTAGAGGTATCAGTATGAAAAAAAAGTCCAATAAGTATTCTGAAACATTACAACAGATCAGAGCCATCGTGAATGATCCCTCCTATGAAATTGCAGAAGAAGATAAAAATTTTATCTATACCAATGAAGCCAGAGGCGTGAGACTTCAGCTTGACTATCTCAAAGCAGAGGTCAAGATGCAAAAACAGGGTGTGGACCATGCGATCGTTGTCTTTGGCAGTGCCCGTATCGTAGAATTTGATGTGGCTATAAAGGCATTGAAAAAGATCGAAAAAGAGTTGGAGAATTCACCTCATTCCGAAGCACTTCTCATTGCACTTAAAAAAGCGGAAAGTAGAGTAAGGAAGAGTCATTACTATGATGAAGCGCGTAAATTCGGCCAACTGGTGGGACAAAGCGGTAAAACCCCAGAGGATACCCATGTCACCGTAATGACAGGAGGGGGTCCGGGTATCATGGAAGCTGCAAACCGGGGAGCATCCGATGTAGGTGCCAAATCTATAGGCCTCAATATCGAACTGTCACATGAACAGTTTCCCAACCCCTATATTACACCCGAACTCTGTTTCCAGTTTCGATATTTTGCCATGCGTAAACTTCACTTCATGCAGCGTGCTAAAGCACTGGTTGTCTTTCCCGGAGGATTTGGCACCTTGGATGAACTCTTTGAAGTCTTGACCCTGATACAGACGAAAAAAACGCCCCCTATTCCCGTTATTCTACTTGGTAAAGAGTACTGGAACCGCATGATTGATTTTGAATTTTTACAGGAAGAGGATGCCATTGCGCCTCATGATCTGGATATCGTAATGTATGTTGATAATGCAGAAGAAGCATGGCATGCCATTATCCAATGGCACAAAAAAAATAAAACCCCCCTCTTTTAAACACGCCCATAAAACAAAAAGCACCATTACGCTATAATCGCGGCTATACTATTTTATGATGGACAAAAAATGAGCGAAACGACGAAAAAAGGCTACGATCCTAAAGCCACTGAAGACACATACTACAAGATCTGGGAAGAGCGCGGATACTTTGAAATAGACGGTAACAAAGAGATCCAGGAAGAAGGTAAGAACTTTGCGATCATGATGCCTCCTCCAAATGTCACAGGAAGTCTGCACATCGGTCATGCACTTACATTTACACTACAAGACATCATCACACGTTACAAGCGCATGGATGGATATAAAACTCTCTGGCAACCGGGAACCGACCACGCGGGTATCGCTACACAAAACGTGGTAGAAAAACAACTTTTGGCTGAGGGTACGACCAAAGAAGCACTAGGCAGAGAAGCTTTCCTTGAGAGAGTATGGAAATGGAAAGAGTACTCTGGCGGTACGATCGTACACCAGATGAGAAAGCTTGGTGTCTCCCCGGCATGGTCAAGAGAACGTTTTACGATGGATGAAGGACTGAAAGAAGCAGTGAAAGAGGCATTTGTCCATCTTTATAATGAGGGGATGATCGTTCAGAACAACTATATGGTCAACTGGTGTACGCATGACGGTGCACTCTCTGACATCGAAGTGGAACATGACGAAGTCAACGGTAAGTTCTACCATATGAACTACCATTTTGCTGATGGAAGCGGTCATGTGACAGTAGCGACAACAAGACCTGAAACCTATTTTGGGGATACTGCAATCATGGTTCACCCTGATGATGAGAGATACAAAGATATCATCGGCAAAGAGGTAATACTTCCCCTGACCGACAGAAAGATCACGATCATTGCTGACGATCATGTCGATATGACATTTGGTACAGGTATCGTAAAGGTAACCCCTGCACATGACCAGAACGACTACGAAGTCGGTAAACGTCACGATCTTGAATTTATTACTGTATTTGATGAAAAAGGTATCCTCAACGAATACTGCGGTGAGTTTGCCGGGATGGAGAGACTTGAAGCAAGAAAACCGATCGTGGAAAAACTGCAAGCAGAAGGTTACATCGTCAAGATCGAAGATCACGTTCACCAGGTTGGCCACTGTTACAGATGTAAGAATATCGTAGAACCGTATATTTCAAAACAGTGGTTCGTACGCAGTGAGGTAGCGAAAAAGTCTATTGAAAAGACCTATGCAGGTGAAGCACAGTTCCACCCTCCTCATTGGCTTAACTCCTACAGAGCATGGATGGACGAACTGAGAGACTGGTGTATCTCAAGACAGCTCTGGTGGGGGCATCGTATCCCTGTCTTCTACTGTGATACATGTGATCATCAATGGGCTGACAAACATGAGAACCCTGAAGCGTGTCCTCACTGTGCGAGTAAGGAGATACACCAGGATCCTGATGTACTCGATACCTGGTTCTCTTCTGCACTTTGGGCATTCTCACCACTAGGCTGGGGGAACAACGGTAAAATGGAAGGAACATACAACGACAGTGACCTGGCTGACTTCTACCCGAATTCACTGCTGATCACAGGATTTGACATCATGTTCTTCTGGGTTGCACGTATGATGATGATGGGTGAACATTTCAGAGGCGAGTTACCGTTCAAAGATATCTATATGCATGCGCTTGTTCGTGATGAACATGGTGCTAAGATGAGTAAGTCCAAGGGTAATGTTATTGACCCGCTTGATATGGTCGAAGAACACTCTGCCGATATCATCAGATTTACACTGGCATTCCTTGCTGTTCAGGGACGTGACATCAAACTTGGTGCAAAGAACCTCGAACAGTTTAGAAACTTTACCAATAAGCTCTACAATGCATCTAACTTCCTTCAGATGAATGTAGATACATTTGCTGACCTCAAAGATATAGAGATCAAGACACCGCTTGGTAAATACATGCAAACCCGTCTGGCAAAAGCTGTTGAGGAAGTACGTGAAACGCTTGAAGCCTATAAGTTCAATGAAGCTGCAACTGCACTCTACCGCTTTGTATGGAACGAGTTTTGTGACTGGGGTATCGAATACTCCAAAGCAAGCAAAGAGTCTATCGCAGAACTTGGTGCGGTCTTCAAAGAGACACTGAAAATGGTTTCTCCATTTATGCCATTTATCTCTGAACATCTCTACCATAAACTCTCAGGTACCCAACTGGAAAGCGGGAACTCGGTCATGGTAATGAACTTCCCTAAAGAAGTTAAACAGGATGCTGATTCTGAAGCAACCTTTGCCATTATCGAAGAAGCCATCACCGCGATAAGAAGAGCCAAGGTCATCATAGATATGGGTAACTCTAAGATCGCAAAGGCATACGTCAAACTTGGTACAAATATCGATACGGATGTAGCAAAACCGTTTATACAGAAACTGGCAAAAGTAGAAGAGATCGAATTTGTAGATGCAAAAGTAGAAAACGCCGTTACAGATGTATCTGACAACCTTGAAGTCTATATCCCGACTGAAGAGATTGACCTAAGTGCGATCATCGGTAAACTTAGCAAACAAAAAGAGAAGCTGGAAAAAGAGATACAAAAACTCAGTGGTATGCTGAACAACGAAAAGTTCGTTGCCAATGCACCTGAACATGTCATTACAGAAAACAAAAAAGCTTTGGAAGATGCAGAAGTCAAAATGGAAAAAGTTCAAACTGAACTTGAAGGGTTCGGTGTATAATGACCCCTCTAGCACAAGAAGCATACAACGCATTACTCGCAAAAGAATACGACAAAGCTCTTGAACTCTACACTGCTCTGGAAAAACAAAAGGACCCCGTTTCCTACTATTATCTGGGTTATCTCTGCTTCAGGGGACTTGGAGTGAATCAGGATACGAAAAAAGCTTTTGACTACTATCTGGAATCTGCAACCAGAGAAGTGCCATTGGCACAGTTTGAAGTGGCATTGATGCTGGAAAATGGTGAAGGTTGTGAGAAAAATGAATCAGAAGCAGCCTTCTGGTACGAAGAAGCAGCAAAAAGAGGCAACATAGACGCCTTTAACAATTTGGGTGCCATGTTCAAAGAAGGCCGTGGTGTACACCAGGACTACAAAAAAGCATTTATACTCTTCTCTAAAGCAGCGCAGGCAGGTAATGCAAAAGCCCAGTTTAACCTAGGCGCACTTTATGATATGGGATTGGGCTGTGAAGAAGACAAAGAAAAAGCCATAGAATGGTGTAGAAAAGCAGCGTATCAAGGCCATCAGATGGCACAAGGTATTATCAAACGTATGCAGCAAGACGGACAGATCGTTTTTTAAAATACATTTTGAGAATTCTTTTAAGTAGCACCAACGATAGAGATCCATAATGGAACCTCTATCTGCAAAGCCACATACACTGTATGTATCTTTGCATATTTAACTAATGATTTTAGTTTGACGTATTGATATCAACAAGTGTTGATTGTCCATTAAGTACTTCAACATTGTCTTCTTGATCAACAACAGAAGCAAATACATCACCTACAAAAAGTGCCGTAATAAGGCTATAGTTACCTTCACCAAGGTATGACAACGTAAAGTTACCATCACTCATATTGACATCGCTGCTGCTTACAGAATTCTGGAAATTGATTCCATCTGCATTTCCATCTTCTTCACTGACATCATACTCGCCAGATCTGTAACTGTAAACCACTAAAGAATCTGAAGTCGTATTATAGTCAGCTATATCTACTACAGTCCCATTGATCATACCTGAAAGTTCAGTTACCACTAATCTGATAACAGGTTTTAAAATATAATCTCCGTTTCCTTGCACAACGATTGATTTATGAATATTGAAATCTGCAGTTACTGCAATTTTTGCATCAGCAGTGATATCAAATGCACCTTTTCCTTTATATCCACTTTGTGCTCCGCTTGGAACAAATAATGGTACTGAGGTACCATCTGCATAGGTTACATTACAATCCGGATTAGCTTTAACTTCTGATATTTTTGAAGGTGCAGCCAGTTTGAAACGAATTTCAGAATAATGTCCTGCTGGTAGTATCATATCCCCTAGGTGAAGTGATTTACCATTTTGAAGATCAAGTAGGTTGAATGTTTGAGGTACAAAATCATCAGCAGTAATCCAGTTTCCATCATGATTATATTCAATACCGATAACGGCAATATTGACTTCCGTCACATCAGGACCTAATTGAGGTGGTGCATCTGTCATACTGAGTGATAGAGTACCAGTTGGAGTAGAAGATGTAGTATCTCCACCACATCCAGAGATGAGTGTCATAAGTGTGAACGATACGATAATACCGATCAGCGTGTGAAATCTTTTCATAAATATCCTTGTGTAATTGGATGTTGCAGTTGCACAAAAGAAGTAAATTCATTTTGGCAGCCTGGCGATCTTCCCATTGAAGACCCATGGCTTTCCGTCCTTGCTTCACAACAAGTTTGGCACAACAAAATAAGTTTGAATTAAATAATATTTGGAGCTAAGACCCATGGCTTTCCGTCCTTGCTTCACAACAAGTTTGGCACAACAAACAATATTTAAAAAATCTCTTTACTATAAACAGAAGTATTATATAGAATCAAAAATTAGATACATCTTTAATGATCCAATATATGAAAGGGAGATAAAAATCTAAGAACTTACATCACTATTTTAAAAAACGTTCAGTAAACTCTTCTATATCAATGGCTTTGCAAAAATGATATCCCTGATACCTGAGTTTTGGATCTAACTCTCTAAGAAGCTCTTGCTGCTGTACATTTTCAATACCTTCGATAACGATGTTGTAGTCAAATTGTCTTCCTATGTCCAAAATACTTGAAATAAGATGTACCTCTTTAGGAATGGATTCTATATTTTTTATAAATTCCTTATCTATTTTCAATGTATGGAAAGAAAGCTTCTTCAGATAAGATAGAGAAGAGTAGCCTATACCAAAATCATCAATGGCACATCTCACTCCCTGTCTGCGTAATTCATTAATTACATCTTCTGTATTATCAAAATTATCGATGAGTGACCGTTCTGTGATCTCTATCATGATATCTTGAGTCTCTAGACCATACTCTCTTAACTTTTTAAGGAATTCACTAGCAAAATCAGTTTCTACAAATTGCTGTGCATTCACATTGATCGAAATATACTCAAGCTTCCACCTATTCTCTTTTTTCCACTGAGAGATATGTTGACATACATTGTCAAGAACCCACCATGTAATGTGTGAAAGCAAACCTGCTTTAATGGCCAATGGTATAAAATCCTGTGGTGACAGGAACCCTCTATCCGGATGTTCCCAACGTATAAGTGCCTCAGCAGAACTCACTACATCTCCATCTATGGAAACTACAGGTTGATACATAAGACCCAACTGATCTTTTTTGACTGCATAGGCCAGATCATGCTGAAGTATAAATAGCTCTTTTTGTTGTTTATCTAACGATGGATCATAATATGCAACATGTCCATTATCATTCTTTGCCTGATACATAGAGAGATCAGCATGTCTAATGATCTCGTTGATATTTGTATAAGCCGGTTCCATAAGAACGATACCTATACTTGATTTAATATGTAAATGCATTTCTTGTATGATAAATGGTTCCAAGAACAGATCCTGTATCTCTCTGGAAAACGCTTCAGCTTCTTTATATGCCATATGTTTGTCTTCTGATACATGTGGAATGATAATGATAAATTCATCTCCCCCCAGTCTGCTTACCATACGATCTTCTCCTAAAAGATCTGTCAAACGTTTTGAAACAACAAGCAGCACATCATCTCCAACTTGATGTCCCAAAGAATCATTAATACTTTTAAACTGATTCAGGTCAAGATAAAAAAGTATGGAAAAATATGTTTGATGTTTTGCACTCGTTACAAGCTTCTCCATATAGTTTCGAAAACCTCTACGATTAAACAAACCGGTCAGCACATCATGCTGTACCATATATTCAAGCTCTGTTAAGGCGGCATGTTCGTTCGTTTTATCCTCTATGATGCCTACACCGCCCAAAATATTATTATCCAGGTCAGTAAAAGAGAACACTTTAGCATCGATCCAAAACGACTTATTCTTGAGAGATACATAAGGACCTTCATAAGACTCTGTACCCTCTATAATGGCATTTTCTAATACTTTTACTATATCCTTGTCCGGAAGTATATGAAGATCCATTCCTATCATCTCATCTTTTTCATACTCTAATAGTTTATTTAACTGTTCATTGCACTCCAGGACCTTTAGATCTTTATTATAGGTAAAGATACCTAGCGGTGCATTTTTAAATAGACTGTTTAAAAGCATATGTTCTGACTGCAACATATTAAAAGCATTCTTCTGTCGATACATATTATAGATATTGGTCACTTGTGCAATAAAATACAAGATCAATGAAATGGTAAGTATGATATGCAAAGGTGTATCATAAAGAAATGCCATGGTATAAATAAGAGGTAATAAAAGAATAGCTGAATATATGATGTTGAGCCGTGCATCTACCGCTAAAGAGAGTGTAGAACACAAAGAGAGGCCTACAAGTACCGCAACGATATAAAGTTGATAGTAGTGATCCACTTGATGGATAAAAACAAAACCTAATGTTGAGAAAATAAGTGCGGTCAATATAGTAGTAAAGGCAAACTTTTTATACCAGAATGCCATGGAGTATTTTTTAGGGTTTTTTCTAAACATATAGGCAGAATAAAGCCTATATCCTGTTAGGAGCATCAAACCCAGTGCCCACACTAAAATACTGCCACTAAGTTCCGGATATAAGGCCACAGTGACTAAAATAGCTAACAGAACAACAACCAGGAGTGCCCTGGTTGAAAGTGTATAAAGTGCAATGACCAAAGAGTCATCCACCGTTTGAAGCTCTTTTATTTTCGAGAATAATCTTTGTAAATTCATATAGAATTGTAGCATGAAACACTAACAACTTGAATAGTTTTTATACTATTTTAAAATTCATTCCCTGTTTTAATAATATCCAGCCCAAAACGTGCCCTTAACGCATGTATATTTTGATGTAATGTTTTTTCTTTGCTGTCCTCATGAAAATCTATCAGTGAAAGTGTTTTTAGGTTAAGTGATGCAAAGTTTGAAACGTTCAGTGTCAGTTTGACAGCCCCTTTATTGGCCAGGGCTATCTCTTTATACATCTCTGAAAGCATGGACTTAAAAAGTGTTTCAGAAAATACTCTGTCCACGGTCATAGTCTTTTTTACTCTGGTACCATACTCATATCCTATTCTCAGATAATAGCTTGTAGGATTCACCTCCATGGCCATAACCATATAGATGATATGCCTTGCCATGATCATAATACGTCTCTTTATCTCATCACTCTCATGTATCGCATCAAACGTACGGCTGATGCCTATGGATTTCCTCTCCCCTCTGCTGCTGATACCTTCCTGATCTGTTCCTGTGACACGTCTATAAAGTTGAACACCGGGTTTTTTCCATGATTCAAAAAGTCTTTTATGCCGTTTTATATCACCCAGTGTAGAAATGTAATGTGCCTCCAGCCTCTTTTGAAACCCCTTACCTATACCCGGAAACTCTTTGATAGGGATATTTTCTATATAGCTATCTATGTCTTTCACTTCATAGACGCCGTAAGGCTTGGCAGACTCTGTTGCCAGTTTAGCGATCCATTTGGATTTTGAAATGCCTATAGAAACAGGAATGTCAAAATGTTCCAGTATCTTTGCCTGCAGCTCTTTTGCAAAAGCATACACCTCTTCATCTTTTTTCCATCCGCTGACATCTCCGAAAAACTCATCTATGCTGTACTGTTCCACCTGTGGTATATGTGCAGATATAAATGCATGTATTTGATGAGAAAGCTTATGATAAAGTGGATAGTTCGAAGGTACAACCGTTAACTTGGGGCAAAGCTGTAAGGCCTGGGCGATAGGCATGGCTGTCTTCACTCCGTATACCCTGGCTTCATAACTTGCAGTGGTCACGATACCCCTTATCTTTTTTCTTCCTTCTATCTCATCCACAAAGTAAGACTCGAATGTCTTCTTTTTATCACTATAGAACACAGGAGCCACAAAAGCACCGGAATTGTCATTCATAAGCCTGATATGGGTACGTTTTTTGTTAAAGATCTCAAGGTTACTGCGGGATCCGACACACATAGGTATACCTTTGAGCCTATGGCA
This sequence comes from Sulfurovum sp. TSL1, assembly GCF_019972135.1. Lineage (NCBI taxonomy): Bacteria > Pseudomonadati > Campylobacterota > Epsilonproteobacteria > Campylobacterales > Sulfurovaceae > Sulfurovum > Sulfurovum sp. TSL1. Next base: position 689,252 of record NZ_BPFI01000001.1, read on the forward strand.
CACACTCCGTTCGGCAGAAGCAAAAAAACTGTCTATATCGATATGCAAAAACAAAGGTTTCCCCTCCATAAAATATATATCTCAATTATATCGATCATTAAGATCTATTCTCAAATATATGACATATTGTCATACTTGATCTTGTACGGATCAAAAGCAGTTTAACAATATTAGTTCTTCAAAATAATTTATCATAAGATAAAGTTTTACTTAACACTTAATTAACACTTATAGTTTAAAATTAAAATGGATTGTTTTTTAACGATCCATAGGGGGAGATATTAGTATTCTAATATCTAATGGTGGACACTCAGTGTCTTAACAACATTAGACTAAAAGGAAGAAGAATGAAGTTAAATGTTAAATCATTAACGCTCTTACTGAGTATGGGCGTTATTTTATCATTAAGCGGATGTGGTGGTGGTAGTGACCCCGCAACTGAAATAACGTACACCGACTACAAAGGTGATACACGTACAGCAGCACTAACACCGGGTGATGCAGAGTACCATACAGGAACAGGTTTTGACCATACCTTGCTTGATAGTGCCGATAAAAAGTGTCAACACTGTCACAATGAACTCTATGATACGTGGAAAGGTTCAATGCATGGTAAATCATGGGCTGACCCGATCTTCCAAAGTAAATTTCAAGATTTCTTACGTACGCATTTGGCAAAAATTGGTTCAATCGGTTCAGGAGATACTGGTATAGAATATGAACAGGTAGAAGTTGGAGTTGGAACAAAAAATATGTTTAGTGGTGCAGCACAAACCTGTATTAAGTGTCATGCTCCAGGTGCTTACTATGCAGGTGATGTACAAGTGCATGTAACAGAAGTACAAGATGCAACAGCTATTAACACTACAGAATTAGATGCATTGAAATTGGCACATGAAGTGAATGATCCAAATGGAGAAATAGCAGTTATTGCTGCAAATAGTTTTCAAAATAAGGTCTATAAAGCAACATTCCAAATCGGACATGAAGCAAACCGTGAAGGTATCAACTGTGCATTCTGCCATAGTATAGAGACACCACGTTTGATGCAGTCAGGAGATACATATACCTTGGCAAATACTATGAGAGTAGGACCACATGGATCGATTAAAGCTGACATTGGTGATATACTCACTTATAGTCCTGATGCAACCGATCAAGACATGAACAAGTTCTTTAGACTCTGGGGGCCTGAGAAACCAAAAAATTACGCTGCTCTTGGAAGTGCTACAGATATAACGAACAGAGCGAAAGACGGACGTTATTCTATGGCCAGAAAAGATCTTAATGGTACTGATGGGAAAGTTCATTATACTGGTGGACCGTTCTATGGACCGTTCGGTGTAACAGGTATCACAAATGAAAATGAAACCGATGAGTCGAACAGATCGGCATATATCAATCCACACTTTGCTGATGCACACCTAAATCCTGCATTCAATGGTGATGGGTCAGAGTTTAACCACTTTGCAGATCATGGAAAAGCATTATGTCTCTCTTGCCACCAAAGAAGTGCAGGTGCAGCAGATCCAGTAACTGGTGACTTTATGGAACTATGTTCTACCTGGAATGCCGTCACAACAGGCGATGATAACAATATGGACGACACAATGACTTCTCCAAAATGTCAAAAGTGTCATATGGAGAAGATCGAAGGTACGGTACTTCACCAGTGGGCACGTCCGGACAAATTGTTTACTCTTGCAGATAATCCTGCACTCACACCACACTTTGACCCGGCAGATCCCGAAAACCTTGGTGATGAAAGTCCAGTGGTTGGTAAATGGTTGAACTCACACGGATTCCTGGGTGCCTCAAAAACAGGAGGAGACAAAGTTGCAGCAGTTGCAAAAATCAAAAGTGGTTTTGAAGGTAGCGTCAGTACAAGTATCGATGGTGATATCTTAACCGTTACCACAACACTTTCAAATAAAACCGGTCACATGTTCCCAGGTGCGCACCCTATGAGAAGAGTGCTTACACGTCTCATTGTTACAGATGGAGAAGGAAATAAATTCACCCCAACACCTACAAGTAGTATATCGACATTCACTGATGCGACCAATACCTTGGCGACACTGACTGGTAAAACACTGGATGATACACAAGCTACAACAGTAACAGTAATGGAGAATGGAAGTAAAAATCTTGACTTCCCAGGAAAAGTAGCTGATCTTAACGGTAGTGCTGTTCTTTCACAAAACTTCGCGAGTGCTGAGACAGGTCCAGTGACTATTTCAGCTACAGATGCGACTGTAAAGAACCAAACAGTCACTGATGGTAAAACTACAGGAACAATATTTAATGCGGCGATCGTAGATGCTTCAGACACAACAAACTTTACACGAATCTACGGACATGAAACGGGTAAAAAGTATGATCTTGATAACAATGAATCAACACCTAAAGTCTTTGTAGTGCGTCCTGGATTTGACTCAAATGTAGTGGATAAAGACACACGTCTAAGTCCTAATGAGACGGAGACTTATACCTTTACCTATAATATCTCTGGTAAAACAGGGGTAAGTGCGACGTATAAGGTCTACTATATGCAAAAAGGTGCCAATGGTCAATTCATCGTTGATCCGGCGACTGGCTTCTTGGACCAGGCAGCAAGCGATGCTGCAAAACACTTGGTGACAGAAGTAGGAAGCTATACTGCACCTGTCAATTAAACCTCTTTGTTCCACCCTCATTTGGGTGGAATACACTCATATAAAGCCAACATTCTTAAATACCATTTATCTTACCTGTACACAAAACAAATAGCGATCATACTTATTTTAAACCTACATCTGGAACTGGCACAAAAATAGAAAAAATGATTGTATAAAAAATAAGGTTAATAAATAAATTTTGAAAGGTATATAGTAGATAATTGTAGTTCATAGCATCATACGAGCAGCATAATGCTATGATTGATCGATCTCAAACTACGGAATAAAAAAAGCCAGAACAGTGCCAACAGTTACAACCAAGTATGCGCCGATGGACCATAGTTCAATGGTCGTAGGTACCTGCTCTAGAGTGAGAAAGTTATTGATCGACATACCACCATAGAAGTAAAATAAGAAATAACTAATAACAAACCCCAACATATAAGGAATAACAACAATACCCAAAAGTAACGAGATCTCTGCATTTTGTTTGAGAAGATCAGACAATTCATTTTTAAAGGTGAACTTAGGACCCGTATTGATGCTGTTGTCAGGGTCTTTCAAAAATATTTTCTTTTTCTCAGGGAGAGGATCCTGAGCAATTTCCTCTTTCGTATCCTCTATAAGTTTATCTTGATTCTCTTTTGATACTTTTGTAAGCTGATCCCAGTCTAAATTTTCTTCTTCTATCGTCTCTTCTCTTATGTACATGATGATCCTCTACTGTGGCATTGTATCTTTAAAAACTCTGCTAAAGTGTAATACGTTATTTGATATGGTACGTTTTGTCAGAATAAAAAAGGAAAGAAAATTTTATACATAACAGATAAGTACCTGTATGTAGCAACCTGGCAATCTTGATCTGCAAGACCCATAGCTTTCCGTCCCTGTTTCACAACAAGTTTGGCTCAATCAATGATATTTAAAAATAACTTTTCGTCATTAATTATATTGGATATTTAATTAAATAAATCTTACATACGATTCAATCACCAAGCGCATTCGTAAAGCAGATTTTAATAGGTATCATCTATTGTTTTAGAACTATTGATCGCACTGTGACCTGGATACAAAACCAATATATTCCATATCTACACTTGCTAGTATTATTTTTCAAAAAAATAGACATCTATTCTTATTCTTTATAATATATTGTATAATATTAATAATGGAGGGAGTTGTATGATAGAGCTGTTTAAAAAACTATTTGGCAAAAAAAAGGAACAACCTGATGTTTCAAATTCCCCTGGAAGAACGTTCAATAGGGTTCTAACAGGGAGATATTTTGGCTTGGAAGATGTAAACGCAGATGAAGATGCCATTGCCAGAGCAAAACAGGAAATGATAGACCAGATCAAAGAACTGGAACTCGTACCAATGTTTATGAGGTACGATTACGACCGTAAAAAGAAAAAAGCGTTTAATGCTGAAGAAGATCATCCAACGTCTGTTCACGTTGCATTCCAAAAAGAGGTGTTTGCCGAAAAGTGGAACATGGTGCATGTTACAGAAATTTCATTCACCGTCTTATCTGCTGATTTTGAGGAGTTTGAAAAAATGGCAGGGGTGAGTCTGAATGACGACTTTAGAGATCTAACCTCTACTACTTTCAATGAAGAAGAGAGAAGAAGAGAGTCAAGAGAAGCATAACAAATTCTTGAAAATATATACCTTTCTTTCAGAACATCTCTTATACTATAACGCTTCTATAGGCAATGGCTAAAGATCTCTTCACACTTCAGTTCCTACACATTAAAGTTAAAAATAAACTATTATAACCTATAATAATTATTTTAGAGGCTTTTATTAACCAATTCATATACATAGCTGGACAACATGTTTAGAGAAATCTTCATCGTATTACTTTTATCTGCAGTGACATCCTATGCCACGGTCACACTTTCCAATAAAACAGATACATATGACCACTTTACACTCCGCTATTTTTATGATGAAAGCAGTACACTGGGTATTCATGACATTGAAAAAATACATTTTACAAAGGTCATACCTAATCAATTTTCTCAAGGATATTATTCGGGAACAGCATGGTTCAAACTCAATATGACCAATCATAGCGACAGTGAAGAGTATGTCCTTTATTTTACAGAACCTTTTTGGTCAACGTTGGATCTGTATACCAAAATGAATGATACATGGAATATACAGAAAAACGGTCTCAAGGCAAGCCTTCAAGAGAGAAGTATTCAAAACTATAATCCCGCCTATAAACTCCATATCTTACCGGGTGAAAGTGCGACATATTATATAAGAGGTCAGACACTTTCCGGACATATCGGTGAATTTAAGATCTTCACAGAAGACGAGTTCTTTAGACCCAACCGTATTGACATTACTGACATCTACATCATCTATACTTCCATCTTATTCATTATAGTCCTGTTCAGTGTGTATAATCTGATCATCATTAAAAATCGTATCTTCGCTTATTACATCGCATATATACTCTCTTTCATTGTCTTTATCGCTATGAAAAGTGGGTTTTACTTAGAGTTCGGTTTTCCCGGTTGGAGTCAAGGTCTGCATGTCGTAGGTACGATCGTGGTATTCTTTCTGGTACTGTTCTCAGGCCGTTTTTTGGAGTTAAGCACACGTATGCCAATGATCGATAAGCTCTTTAAAGTATCAGCAGCCATTTTTTTACTGTTTGCACTGCTGATATCACAGGATACACCTTTTGCCTGTTTAGCATTTAACATCTACGCATCAATGTTCTTTACCCTACTCCTTGTGGTTGCCATCAAAGCCTTGTACCAAGGTCTTATCGGTGCCAAATACTATCTCATTGCACTGATCATCTATATGCCTGCTATGGGTATGATGACTTTGACCTTTAATGGTGTCATGGACAATACAGACATACACAGATACGCTTTTCTTGCAGGTTCCTTTATTGAGATCCTCTTCTTTACACTCATATTGACCAGCAAGTACAATGAACTGAATCTCAAGAAAATACACAGACAAAAGCAACTTTTAAAAGCAAGAAAGAGCAATGAAAAATTTTTAGAATCCAAGATACAGGAAAAAACAAGTGATCTTATGAAGATCAATCAACAATTGTTAAAGAAAACAGAAGAACTTGAGATCACTAAAGAGCAGTTAACCAGAGATATTCTTGAACGCGCAGAAGCAGAAAAAGAAGTAGAAAAACAAAAAAATGTTCTACATCACCAGGCCAATCACGATTCATTGACAGGATTGCCAAACCGTGCACTATTCAGTTCTCGATTGAAGCAAGGGATCAAAAAAGCAAAAAGTAAAGAGAAAGGGTTGGCACTGTTTTTTATCGACTTGGACAAATTCAAAGAGATCAATGATTCATTGGGGCATGACGTTGGAGACAGGGTTTTAAAGATCATTACAAATATATTGAAACATTCGATCCGTAAAGAAGATACACTTTCCCGTTTGGCCGGAGATGAATTCACTATTATTATGGAAGATGTGACCTATGCGGAAGATGTCTCTAACTTAGGACATGCTATTCTCAATATGTTTGCAGAACCTATACGTATTGACGAGCATGTATTATATATTACCTGCAGTATCGGTATCAGTCTTTATCCCCAAGATGCAGACAATGAAAAAGACCTTCTGAAGTATGCTGATACAGCGATGTACAGGGCAAAAGAAAGCGGACGTAACAATTTTCAGTTCTATCGTCCGGAAATGACAAAACATGCACTGGAGCAAATGCAATTAAAAACCAGTCTACGTCAAGCGATTGACAATGAAGAGTTTATGATCCACTATCAACCGCAGATCGACATCTCCACCAATACGTTGGTAGGCATCGAGGCTCTGTTGCGATGGCGACATCCAACCAAAGGTCTGCTTATACCTAAAAAATTTATTGCTTTGGCAGAAGAGACCGGGATGATACTTGAAATTGACGACTGGGTGATGTATACTACGATGAAACAGGTTTCCAAATGGCATAATGATGGACTGGATCCTGGCATACTCGCATTGAATATTTCGATGACACAGTTGGAGTCTCCCAACTTCATCTATAGAATTCAAAATACGATGGATATTTATGGTTTTAAACCAGAATGGCTTGAATTGGAGATCACAGAAGGCCATATGATGAAAAATGCTATGGAGATCATTAATAAACTCAAACAGGTCAGTCAGCTGGGCATCAATATTTCTATCGATGACTTCGGGACAGGATACTCTTCATTGTCTCTTTTAAAACGTCTCCCTATCAACAGACTTAAAATCGATAAATCATTCATCGAAGATATCCCTGAAGATGAAGAGGATCTTACTATTATTAAATCGATCATAGCGCTTGCAAAGAGTCTCAATCTTAAGGTCATTGCAGAAGGTGTGGAAACCATAGAACAGATCAATTTTTTAAAAAGTAAAAATTGTAAGTACGTCCAGGGACACTACTATTTTTATCCTATGGATGCAGATGAACTGAAGGAAATACTTTTAAAGAAAAATGCATAAATTCTGTGAAAACCTATACCGAAAATGATCATTTAGATTCTTTTTTCAGCTTATCATAAAAATAGTTGGTTGCTTGAACAAAACCGTCAACGCTTCCGCAGTCAAAACGTTTTCCTTTGAACTTGTAGGCTAAGACCATCCCTTTTTTCGTATGATTCATCAAAGCATCGGTAATTTGAAGTTCTCCATTTTTTCCAGGTTTGGTCTCTTCTATGGTTCTGAAAATATCAGGGGTAAGTATATATCGTCCAATGATCGCCAGATTCGAAGGGGCATCTTCCGGGTCCGGTTTTTCTACCATATCAGAGATGATAAAAACATCATCTTCGATCTCTTTACCCTCGATCACTCCGTATTTGTATGTCTCTTCTTTAGGCACTTCCTGGATGGCAACCACACAACATTTATATTTCTCATAGATCTTTACCAACTGCGCCAGCACATTTTCCCCATCCTCATTCACACACAGATCATCTGCCAAGATCACGCCAAAAGGCTCATTACCGATCAAAGGTTCACCTTTTAAAATAGCATGGCCAAGTCCTAACATCTCTTTTTGTCTGGTAAAAGTAAAGGTACATTTATCCATCATCTCCCGAGTACTCTTCAGTAGATCTTCTTTGGAACTTCCTTTGATCTGATGCTCCAGCTCATAAGAGATATCAAAGTGCTCTACCAAGGCCCTTTTACCGCGGCCTGTAATGATCGCCATGACATCCATACCCGCATCGCTTGCCTCTTCTACTCCATACTGTATCAGTGGTTTGGTCAAGATGGGAAGCATCTCTTTTGGTGTTGCCTTGGTTGCCGGCAAAAATCGTGTACCGTATCCGGCAGCCGGGAATAAACATTTTTTAATCATTTTTCTTTTCTCCTTCTTTTAATGGTTTCAACCACAATATCTCATACGGCTGCATAATAAATATTCCTTCTTGTAGCTGTCTATGAGAAATAATATCCATAAAAACACCTTCTTTATAGGGTGACAGATCGACTTCAACTTCTGTTTTTTGGAAATTGTGCAGAGCAATAATAAATTCATTACTCTCTTTACCGTAATGTTTTATCGCAAAAACCTCTTTATCCAGTGATAAAAATTCAAACCTGGTAAAAGGGTCAAAACAGGGTTCATGAATACGAATCGAAATAAGTTGTTTATAACGTTTAAACAGATTATTACGTAGACTTCCCTCTTCACTCAGCTCCTCTTTGATGTTGTCAAAATTTAATTTCTCACGATTGATAGCCCGGTTTCGTCTTGTTTTTCTCACTGCTTCATGGTAATTTCTCGACCCGACCAGTGAATGAAAATAGATACCCGGGACCCCGGGCATTGCCAGGACAACAGCTTGGGAAAGTATCATACGTTTAAGCCGTAACGTATCATCCTCATCAGGATGGGTTAAGATATCTATATAGCTGCAGTTCAACTCATAGGGAGATTGTTCCTCTCCTTCTACACTCCGATATGAGACCAAACCGCCATGTGCTTTGCAAGAGTTGACCATGAAGTTTAGCTCATCCTTATCAAGAATGTTACTTACTGCCCGTACACCGATACCATCATGACTGGCTGTAAAGTTAAAGAAACACACCTTGTCACTCGGAAGCTTTAAGGTCTTGGCCCAGGCTGTCAACTTGGTGGTGTCTCCCGATAAAATAGAAAATGCCAAGAGCGGAGGCAGAGCAAAGTTGTACACCATATGTGCTTCATCTGATCCATTGCCAAAATAGGAGATGTTCTCATCGTGTGGTACATTGGTCTCTGTAATGATAATGATCTCAGGAGCCACGGCATGGATCACCTCACGCATCAGTTGTATCAGTTCATGGGTCTGTGGAAGATGTACACAGTTTGTGCCTATCTCTTTCCAGATAAAGGCAATGGCATCAAGCCTTATAAGCGATGCACCCTTTTCTATATACAGAAGTAATACATCCAGCACTTTGAGCAATACCTTATAGTTCGCATAATTCAAGTCCACTTGATCTGCACTGAACGTGGTCCAAACATGGCGAATACCTCCATCATCATCAATGAATTCAGTGAGCAGAGGAGTGGTTCGAGGTCGTATTACCGCCGTTAAATCGATGGATGGATCAAGTTCGGTGAAAAAGTTATAATATTCAGGATCATTGGCCAAGAACTTCTCAAACCAATGACTCAGTTGGCTCATGTGGTTGATCACACCATCAAACATAAGGCGGTGATCCTGGTTCAAGGCTTTAATGTTCTTCCATGAACCTTTTAAAGGGCAGACGCCTTTATAATCAACAATGGAAAAACCATCATCACTTGAATATGGATAAAATGGCAAAATATGTACACTGTTGATGCACTCCTGCACATACTCGTTTAAAAACCGGTGAAGTGTGGCTAACGCCGTTTCTCCTTCATGAAAGATCTGATCCCCATAGGTAATGAGTATCACATCTTTTTCAGTCATCACATAGGGTTTGCTTTCGACTTTCTCTTGGTACTCCTTGATCAGTACAGCTATAGCATCATATGCCATAGCTGCATCTTCTTTGTTGTAGATACTTTCAAGAGAATATTTAATGAAATCCAATCTTTCTTTACTGTCTCTTTCTAACATGATGCATTATCCTTATTGACAGCTTCTTTAAATTGATCTGATATCTCTGGCAGTACGGAACGCAGGCTTATCCAAGCTGAAAGGGACGGAACCCCGAGTGGATCGGCAAGAAAACTTTCACACGCTTCTTTGAGTGCGTTATCAAAAGTTTCAACCGCATCTATCTCTTTTTTTCTATCGAAATTCAAAGCATTGAATTTCGCTACTGCATCATAGCGGGCAATGGCTTTTCGACTCTCATTAAAAAATGAGCTTCGCAGTGTGCTAAGAGACTCTTCAGAAAATGTCACCCCACGCTGCGACATGACCCTGAAAATGGTTTGGGCAATATCGATAACCATCTTTGCCACACCGCCTTCAAGCCCTTGGGCAGTATTTTCTCCTGTGAGTTCCTGGTGTTTATGTTCATAACTCTCCATGATCTCTGTTTGACAAATGCGCCCTACCGAGCTCTTATCATAGACTTCACTCAATGTTGAGACCTCCAATCCCCAAGTAGGTGAAATACGGATCCCCCTCGCAAGTGTACGGATAAAAGCAAATTCTCCTGAGAGTGCATACCTGAAGCTGTCCATATAGTTTAAATAGTCACTCTCCCCATAGGTATTTTTCAGTGCTTTGATGAGCGGCGTGTAAAAGAGCCTTGTTGCACGTCCATGCAGTTTGTCTGTGACCCGTGAGTAGTAACCTTTGTTAAATTCAAAATCCAATGCCGGGTGAATAATCGGATAAAAAAGCCGTGCAGGAACATCACGGGTGTAGTTCACGATATCACAATCATGCAAGGCAAAGGCATAAGCGTTTTTATCAGCGAGGGCGTAGCCCAGCATCGTCCAGACATTTCGACCTTTTCCTTTGATGTCGATACTGTTAAACCCCAGATCTTTAAACTCCTGGTAAAGGTTTTGAACGCATGGCCCGTCATTCCAAAGTACATCTACCCTCACATCAAGAGTGGACATGATCGCTTTCACATTTTCAAACTGCTCTTTCGTTGCACTGTCCAAGCCCAGAATAATCTTGTAAAGATATTTCACCCCTTTAAGTTCTTTGAGGATCTGCTTCATGGCAGGCGTTTCAAACTCAGAGTATAGTGCAGGCAGAAGCAGTACCATATTGTGTCTATCTGAGAATTGTTCTAACTCAGCCTCCATATCTGCCAGTGTTCTCTTTGAGAGGTTTTGGAGAGTAGTAATCAGTCCGTTTTGAAAAAAATCTGCCATTGTTTCTCCTTTAATTTTTTAAGATGATCATAAGATCCATTACATTGGTCCCTGTTGGGCCCACAGTAAAGTCAGAATCCAGTGCTTTAAAAAAAGTGTAACTGTCACTGTTTTTTAAATATTTTTTGGGATCTAAGCCTTTTGTTTTCATTTTTTTATAGATTTCTTGTTCCACAAAGGCTCCCGTAGCAGGTGAATTTCCATCGATTCCGTCACTCCCTGCGATCAGGATAGAGATCTTGTCAGACACCAATGCATTATCTAATAACAGCCTTAACGCCAACTCCTGGTTCCTGCCTCCTTTACCCGTATCCTTCACTTCTGTGGTCGTCTCTCCACCAAAAAGCAGACAGAAAGAGTCATATTTTTTCTCGTACGCTTTGATCTTTTCAGCAAGATATCTGGCAGCCTCTTTCGAAGGTTCGCTGAGTCTATTCGTCACTATTTTTACCTTATCCACTTCGGATCTGATGTATTTTTTTGCCTCTTTTAAAGCAATGCTATTGTTCCCGACAATATGATGGGGTATTTTTCCATTCATCATCGGAGCCGAACCGATCGTGTTAAGATCATCACCGATCACATCACTCAGTACCAGAACCACTCCTTTGGCCTTCGTGTAGTCAGCCAGTTTGCCGCCTTTGATCCGGGAGATGGCTTTTCGTACACTGTTGAGTGTTTGGATATCGATACCAGAGCCCAGCAGTGCGGAGGATATTTTTTGAAAATCCTCTAAACTTATGCCATCAATGGGCTTCTCTATCATGGCTGACGCCCCACCTGAAAGGCAGAAGATGAAAAAGTCATCTTTCCGCATGGTTTGCATCGCTTCGATCAGCTTATCTGCACCTTCGATACTCTTTTGTGAAACCAAAGGATGGGTTGAAGTATGGTGTTCAATGAAGCTGCATTGACCTTTTTGATGTGAAATGGCAAGCCCTCCCTTGATAAGAGAGCCCAAGATCTCTTCTACCGCCTTTGCCATACCTAAGCCGGCTTTCCCCACTGAAAAGAGGTACAGTTTATTGATCTTTTTCAAAGTGTAGGCTGTGTTGCAAATGGTGAGATCTTTCTCATCCAGAGTGATATTGTTTCTAATGATCGTATTGGCTTTTACCGCCTCAATAGCATGGTTATAGATCTGTGCCAGTATTTTTTTATTAGACATTTTTCAATACCATTTCATTCCACCCTTTACTGCCTTGATAGCTTGACTTTTGTATATGGGGTACATTGGTCTCAAGGTAGCTTCCGTCATATTTTTGAATCACAATAGGTATATCCACATGTTCAAACATAGCAGTATCATTTTGGCTGTCACCTAAGGCAATGGAACTGACTCTCTCTTGATATAGCATTTCAAACAGTTCTATGGTCTTGATCACAGCAATGCCCTTATCTTGTGATTCGCTCATGATGTGATAAAATCGTCCACCCTGTATGATCTTTAACCCATAACGGTGAGCCGATTTTTTTAATGCTTCTAATTTTGTCTCATCTTTAAGGATGAAGGGTTCCGTGAAATCACGCTGTTTGGCAAGAATCACATCTCTCTGGGACAATCCGGTTAAATGTCCAATTTCAGTATCCGTCATATCACTCATACCAACGATATTAAATGTATCTTTGTGGCTTCTATAGAATTCCAATATTTTTGCATAGGCTTCACCAAAGACCATGACCTTTAGATGATCATCATCTTTTAAAGATGAGAGATCAAATCCTTTATACCCATCAGGTATAAAAAGTGCTGCTCCATTCTCGACAATGAAAGGCTCTGATATTCCGACTTTTGCTTGTAGATATTCAACTTCAGCTTTCGTTTTACTGGTAGTGAATATAAGAGGAACGCCTGCTTCTTTGATCTTTTGCAGTGCCTCGAGAGACTCTTCAAAGGAGTAATTATGATGATTTAAAAAAGTACCGTCCAGATCAGTGAATATTAAACGTTTCATGTACATACTATAGCACATTAGTGACATATCATTCAAGAATATCTGTATAATAACTATACAATTGAAAATTATTTTCATTATCTATCATTATTTATTAAATAATACGCCAGCCTGGGGACATACATCCGTACGTACCGGCTATTTACTACGTATCGCTGTCAGATCACAGTGCTTGCAGTTTACTCTTCAAAATAATTTTCCCTGCCTCAACGCCCGGTTGGTCATAGGTATTTACATCTATCAGTTCTCCCACCAAAGATGTAAGCAGTTCATAATAGAACATCAGAGAACCGATATTGGATTCTGTTACACTTTGGATGGTGATCGTATCCAAAGGGATATTATTTTGATCCAATAACGCTTCTATCACAGAATCACATTGCATATTGATCAGTTTTGAAAAAGGAAGATTATTTAAACTGTCAAGCATTTCCAAATGCGGAAGGGTAATATCAGGGATCATGGTATTGTCATGAAAATCTTCGATCTTTATAAAGGTGACCGATTTGTCTCTGGTACCTTCCATGATCAGTTGTAAGAAAGAGTGCTGGTCCTTTGGCCCGATCAGACCGATAGGTGTCAGCCCTACATGAAAGGCACTGTGACGCTGGTGTTTTCCCAAACTCTCCCCCCAGAGTTGCACATACCATTGACAAAAATATGTCAGTGTTTCTGAATAGGCAAAGATACAGTTAATACTGTACTGTGCATGATTTTCCGCATAATAGACAGCTTTTTCCAGAAGCATGTCATAAACATACCCTCTGTCAAAGAACCTCTCTTTGATCATTTGTGCACCCGTCAAAAGATCTTTGATATCGATACCACACAGGGCCAAAGGCAACAATCCTACCGTTGAAAGAACAGAGAACCTTCCTCCAACATTATCTGGGAGATAGAGCACAGAAGCTTCTATCTCTTTGGCATATTTTTCAAGTGGAGAACCGGGATCTGTAATAAAGGTATAAAATGAGGGATCCATTTGTAAAGAGTAGATATATTTATAGATAGAAAAGGTCTCTACCGTACTTCCTGACTTGGAAATGACCAAAAAATGTGTTTTATTGATATCGCATTTGGAGAGCAGTTCATTGATATTGATAGGGTCGGTACTTTCAAAAAAATAGAGTTTTCTGGAGAGCTCTTTGACCGGTTTCATAAATTCATAGACTGCTTTGGCACCTAAAGAACTTCCTCCGATCCCGATCACCGCGATCGTTTCTATGGTTTCAGGAATACTGCTGCAATACTCATGTATAGGACCAATGTCCTGATCGGGTAACGCATAATATCCAATCGTTTTTTGTTCTTCAACGATCGCATCGAACGCCTTTTCTTCTGCTCTTTTACTGATCGAACTAAAATAGAGTTTATTTTTTATCATGTTGTATTTCTCCTTTGATAACCTGCATCGCTTCTGAGCAAAGCTTTGTGATCTCTTTAAAGTTTTTTTCTTTTAGTGCCTGCTTGGGAACGATCCAGCTTCCCCCTGTACAGAGTACATTTTCAAGTGAGAGAAATTCATTGATATTCTCAAGATTAACGCCTCCTGTAGGGCAGAATCTCATACTTGAAAACGGTCCGCTAAAGGCCTTAAGTATCTCAATACCTCCTGCAAGTGTTGCAGGGAAGAGTTTACAATGTTCAAAACCGTTATTTTTCGCAAACATCACTTCAGAAGCCGTTGCTACACCTGGGATCAATACAACATTCAGTGCTTTTGAGGTCTCCATCAAATCATGACTGATACCCGGACTAAAGACAAACTGTGCACCATGAGCCACTGCTTGTTGAAAATCACTGCCATTGAGTACGGTTCCCGCACCGACATGCATCTGCGGCAGTGCTTTTGAGATAGCTTCTATAGACCCAAGCCCTGCATCCGTACGCAGTGTGATCTCCATGATATTGATACCACCCTCAAGCAAAGCTTCTGCCAATGGCACAGCATCATCCATATTTTCCAATGCGATCACCGGAACGATCGGTGAGATCTGCATCACTTCTCTGGCTGTCATGCGCGCTCCTTACCGGAAATATCAAACAGACTTGCGCCCTCCTCTGCCATACCTACACTCTGACGGACAGCGACAAAAAGCTCTCTACCGAACCCATGGGTATTGGCACTAAGATCAGGCACATCAAGAGTACGTTCTTGTAACTCCGTATCCTCGACCAAAAGCATGATCTCCCCTTTTTTTGCATCAAAACGGATCCTGTCGCCTGTTCTGACCTTTGCCAGCAACCCTCCATCCAGTGCTTCGGGAGAAAAGTGAATGGCTGAAGGCACTTTACCCGATGCACCGGACATCCGTCCATCTGTGATGATGGCAACTTTATACCCCTTGTCCTGAAGTGCACCAAGCGGCGGCATGAGTCCGTGTAACTCAGGCATTCCGTTGGCCTTTGGACCCTGATAACGCACTACAGCGATAAAGTCTCTTTCCAGTTCCCCCTTATGAAATGCCTCCTTTAAAGCCTCCTGAGATTCAAAAACGACCGCCGGTGCCTCTATAAAGAACTGTTCAGGTTTCAGTGCCGAGGTCTTGATGACACTTCGCCCAAGGTTTCCATTGAGCAGTTTCAGCCCTCCCTCTTCACTAAATGGTCTCTGCGTACTTGAGATCACCTCAATGTTGCGTGAGACCCGAGGACCTGGTTCAAAGCTCAAAGTGTTTTCGCGCATAGCAGGTTCAACGATATAAGCATCCAGACCTCTGCCTACGATCGTCTCCACATCGTTATGTACAAGTCCGGCATCCAGAAGTTGTGAGATCACGACGCTCATACCGCCTGCATCTCTAAAATGGTTCACATCTGCCTGCCCGTTTGGATACATTTTACAGAGCAGAGGCGTGACTTTGGATATCGCATCAAAATCATCCCAGTTCAGTATGATCCCTGCAGCTCTTGCCATCGCAATAAGATGGATCGTGTGATTCGTAGATCCCCCTGTGGCCATCAGCCCTACGATGGCATTGACAAAACTTTTTTCATCAACGATCTCTGCGACAGGTTTGTAGGTTCCCCTTAACTCTGTCATCGTTACAACCGTTTTTGCCGCATGTGCGGTCAATGCTTCCCGCAAAGGCGTGTTTGTATTGACAAAAGAGCTGTTTGGAAGCTGTAGCCCCATCATCTCAAGTAACATCTGGTTGGAGTTTGCCGTACCGTAAAAAGTACAGGTTCCGCTACTGTGATACGAAGCAGACTCGACTTTCAGCAGTGCATCTTCACTCACCTTTCCTTGAGCAAATTCTTGACGTACTTTTGCTTTTTGCGCATTGGAAATACCCGAAGGCATAGGACCTGCAGGAACAAATACCCCCGGAAGATGACCAAAGGCCAATGCACCGATCACAAGTCCCGGAACGATCTTATCGCACACACCAAGATAGAGTGCACCATCATAGACATTATGTGAAAGCGCTATCGCAGTGCCCATGGCAATATTGTCACGGCTGAAAAGACTCAACTCCATACCAGGCTGTGACTGGGTGACACCATCACACATTGCAGGTACCCCGCCTGCGACCTGTGCAGTGGCACCCAGATCCATCAAGGTACGTTTGATCAATGGCGGATAGAGTTTATACGGCTCATGTGCAGAGAGCATATCGTTATAGGCTGTGACGATAGCGATATTGGGACTTTCCAAACCTGCAAGCGATGCTTTTTCACGCTCTTCCATCGGTGCCATAGCATGTGCTAAATTACTGCAACCCAATGCATTACGGTTGACACCGTGTCCTTTGGCTGATGCAATGCGATCCAGGTAAATCGCTCTACTCTCCAGAGAACGTTCACGAATTCTGTCTGTCACTTTTTGTATAACTTCATTCATCGGTAAAATACCTCTATCTCTTTAATCTCTTGGTTCAATACGCTGCGTATAGGCATCGCATAAATATCTTCTCCTGTGATCGCTTCTTCAAACACAGCAATTTTCTCTTTGCCTTCAAAATGGATATAGATATGTTTGGCACTCAAGATCGCATGCAGGGTTAAACTCATCCGTATATAAGGTGCGCTTTTCGGTTCGATCGAGATGCAAAAATTTGGATTTTTAAGATCAAAAGCCTCTTCAAGTTTGATATTCTCAGGGAAAAGAGATGCCGTGTGTGCATCGGTCCCCATACCCAAAATGAGTACATCAAAAGGATAAAGCATCTCTTTCATCTTTTTTGAACATCTCTTTTGAGCCGTATAGATATCTGTATCTGCACAATACATCCCTACAAAGTGAGCCTTCGCTGCTTCTTCTTGGAGCAGATATTTTTTGACAAAATGTTCATTGCTCTCTTCTTTGGAAACATCGATCCATCGTTCGTCACAAAGACCTACCCATACTTTATCCCACTCCAATGCTGCTTTTCTGAGTGTTTCAAAAAGAGGTTTGGGTGTACTTCCTCCTGAAACGATCAAAGAGGCCTTTCCTTTTTCCTCAATCGCTTTTTGAAGATTGTCCACTATGTTTTGACTTAGTGCTTCTATAAGTGCTTCTTGTTCGCTAAAAGCATGTACAGTTCTACTCATCATGCCAGCTCCTGCCGCTTCTTGCGATCAGCTGTACCGCGGCACTGGGTCCATCCGTTCCCGCATTGTAGCTTTTCATAGGTACCATATCTTCAGCCCAGCCGTCCAGTATCACATCGGCCCATTTCCACGCTGCTTCCACTTCATCCAAACGCATAAAGAGTGTCGGATTCGCACGGATCACATCCAGAAGCAACCGTTCATAGGCGTCCGGTTTATGCGCTACCTTTAAAGGCGTATTGAGCTCGAGCTCCACAGGTTTTAACATCATCTGTTCACTGAGACCGGGGACTTTATTCATCAGTTGCAGATGGATACTCTCTTTGGGCTGCAGTGCAATGACCAGTTTGTTCTCTGAAATAGATTTACCCTGGTTGGCAAAAATAGAATGCGGTACCCCTTTAAAATGGATCACGATCTCAGAATTCCGGCGTCTCATGCGTTTACCGCTTCTCAGATAAAAAGGTACACCGTTCCATCGCCAGTTATCTATATCTACACGAAGTGCGGCAAAGGTTTCAGTGGTACTGTTTTCCACGCCCTCACCCTCAAGGTAACCCGGTACAGGCATGCCTTCACTTGAACCTTTTGCATACTGTGCACGTACTGTTTTCTGTTCGATATCCGCAGGGGTCATCTTACGAAGTGAACGGAGTACCTTCACCTTCTCATCACGTACACTGTCCGCATCAAGGGAACAGGGAGGCTCCATCGCTACAAGACAAAGCAGCTGCATCAGGTGATTTTGTACCATATCACGCATCGCACCATAATCATCATAATATCCCCACCGTCCTTCAACACCGACACTCTCGGCCACAGTGATCTGTACATGATCAATATGATTTGAATTCCACAACGGCATAAAAAATCTGTTTGAAAAACGCAGTGCCATAATATTTTGCACGGTATCTTTACCCAGATAATGATCGATACGGTAGATCTGTGACTCCTCAAAATATTTAAGTACTTCCACATTGATCACACGTGACGATTCAAGATCTCTCCCTATAGGTTTTTCAAGTACGACCCTGCTTTGCGGAGTGACCAGATCCAGTTTGCTCATAGACCTGCAGATCGTACCAAAAAAATCCGGTGCGGTGGAGAGATAGTTCACTCTTTCTCTTTCCGGATACGCATCCAATAACGCTTTGAGCCCTGTATAGCTCTCTAAGATATCAAACTCAATGGTGACCACATGAAGTTGTGCTCTAAAGTATTCAAATTTTTCCTCTTCAAACGCATTATCGGATAAAAATTCTTTCAGTTTGGACTTTACCAGATCACAATGTTCATCATTGCTCATGGGTACTCTGGTCGCGGTGATAATACGACACTTCTCATCCAGATAGCCACTGTTGCTCAGATGATACAGTGCAGGCATCAATTTCCTGAATGCCAGGTCTCCATGCCCGCCAAAAATAGTAATATCACATAAACTTACCATTGCATCCATTTGATCCACCTTCCTTTCACGCGCTTCGTAAAATCATTGTTCTATCAAATTCCAGTTGTTCACCCATACTTTTATTATAACACTTTACTCTCTATTAATGATTATAACCCAATATAATTATATATTATCATTTTTTTGCCTATATTTTATGCAATAGCCATTTCAAAACACACTGCCCCTAAAGTCTGTCGAGTGCATAATGGGCGGCTCCCAGTAACGCAGTTTCAGGATTTAAAGAGACCTTTACCTGCATTCCCTGTAGCATCTCATTAAAGCGGCCTTTACTCAAAAATCCGTTCATAAAATGGTTATTGGCAAGTACAGGGAGGATCTTTGGGGCGATACCACCACCGATATACACACCGCCCAGTGACATACTTTTTAAGGCAAGATTCCCGGCTTCAGCACCATAGATCTCTGAAAAAAGTCTCAGTGCCTCCATACAAAGCGGGTTGCGTTCTTTTAACGCGCATTCGCTTACCATGACACTAGGGTCTTTTCCTTCGGGTATGTTTAACATAGATGTCGGTTGTGCAGCAAAATCGCTTTCCGCTAAAAACTCATACAGTATATAGACCCCCGGACCTGACAGTATCCTTTCAAAACTGACATGCCCCGGATAACGATTACGCATCCATTTCAACAGTGCATCCTGCTGCGGTGTCAAAGGTGCAAAATCACAATGTCCTCCTTCCGAACCGATAGGATGATATGCGCTGCCGTCATAATAGAGCATCGCTTCTCCAAGTCCTGTACCTGCAGCGATGACAGCGCGATTTCCATGCATACTGCGACCTTTGGGATTGAGATCCGCAAATTCATCTTCAGGAAGATACAGCATACCATAGGCTGTGGCTTCAAGATCGTTCAGGAGACGTACCTTTGAAATGCCCAAATGTCCCTGCAGATCCGATGTCACAATATCCCAGGGCAAATTCGTCGTACGGCAGCGTCCTTCAATGACCGGTCCAGCGATACCAAAACATGCTGCATCTATAGATAGCAGTGAAGTCTTTTCCTTAAATAACGTGATCACCTCATTGAGACTGCCAAATTCTCTACTGGGAAACTGATGCTGTGCAACGACATGCAACGTGTTATCTCTGAGTTCAAAAAGTGCGAGATCCGTTTTTGTACCGCCAATATCTCCTGCCAATATCATGCTAACCCCCTGTACTTCTATACTGTAAGATCATGCAAAGCATCCTGCGGTGACAACAGAAACATAAACGCTTCCAGGAATGCTTTATCTGTTTCTACAGGTGAACGTTTATAAAATGCTTTCCAAGCTTCTGAACGATGTTCATTATAATGCAGTGAAGCACTCTCCTTTTCCCAGGATATGCGCACCGCATGACCTATGAGTACATCCATAATGAGGTCATTTTCAAGATGCAGGTCAGGGTTTTCCCTAAAAAGTCTTGCCAGGCTCTCGATCAGTTCAATATTCAACTGACGGTAATCAGGGGCATCGATACTTTGCAAAAGTGCATCGATCTTCAAGGCAAAACTTTGTTCACCTGCGGTTGATTCCAATGTCAATTCTGAACCGATCCTGTTTTGCACATTGTATTTATCTCCGATGACCAAGCCGCTGCATTGATGTAACAAATACCATATATCCTTATAGAAAACAGGGGAAAGCGGACCTACCATACCCCTTTCATATCTCCATTGCGACCAGTCAGTGACTTTGCCAAACTCCCTAACGGTCGGACCTTCTTTCATCGATTCAAAGGAAGGTGTACCCGATGCATGTAAATTTTCATGAACAAGAAACAGTGAGACCTCTCTTTTAAATGATTTTAATACCCTATGCAAACGGTCATAAATTGCGTGAGGCGCTAAACTGAGCAACGTTTCATAAGCATCAGCCATATGCAGGTTCTCCTCCCTGCTTATCTGTCCTACAAGCAACTGAATAAAGTACCAGGTGCGAATCGTTAGCATATTTTCAAAAAGTTCAGGTTCATTTCTGATCATATATCCAAGATGTAAAATGATCTCCTGAGTCAAAACACTTTCTGCTGTATTATTACCACAATATAGTATGATTGTTTTAACGATATCACTACTTTCATACGGTTTTGAAAATGTCGCTTTTCCACTGTATGACCGTCCTACTGCAAGACGCTTTTGCCGTATCACTATATCAAGCAATACATCTTCAATACGATCATCATATTTTTCGGTAAGATCAGCGATACGCCGTACCAGATTCCACTCATGACACACGGTAGCTAATTCATAAAGATTTTGGGCGAACTGTGACAATGTGACATGTTCCTGTTCCACGTAAAATACAAAATCTGCACCCTTACGTTGCCACATTTCTTCAAGTACATAGGTTTTATATAAACGATTTTTTTCACCCAAAAGTATCTCTATCAATACAGAGTCATCCTGATCTCTGAGATACTGTATTTCCTCCTGGTTCAAGCATTTATGGATCTCCGTTTCCTTCAAACAGATGCCCAATCTATTATTTGTCACAATTTCTGCAGCTTGCAAGGTAAAACCGTGAATCTCTTGTATATGTTCTATACACGCCAGACCCAATAATGTTTTCAATGGACCTGTCTGAAGAGTGATCATACCGCTCTGCTCTTTTTGTATATCATCCAATAGTCCAACCAGTGCACCGCGTTCACCATCAGAAAACATCGATTCACGAACAAAAAACGGTATGATAGGATTGCCTCTTGCATCCCACTGCATGGCAAGGAACTTTAATGATGCACGAAAATGTTCAACTAACAATTGATTGTCAGCTGAGAAATAAAATCCATGCGGATTAAAATAATAAGGAAGAAAAACGATCTCTTCACCTCCATAGAAGTGCACCCTTGCAGTCGTCACGGTTCTTGCAACCATCAATCTCCTACCGCTTAAAGAAAGTTTTTCATTTTGACCCAAAAACGTATGAAGCATGGAGAGCTGATCAGCATGTAAGATCCGTACAGGCTTGATCTCTTCGATCGTTTCACTTTCAAAACCAAGCGCTGTCAATTTTTCTTTCACCGAAGCATTTTCAGCGATCACCGGGACCAGAGGTTTTGTACTGAAACTGTGTCCGATACGTTTGTGACGTTTGAGCGGATCTATATCTTCCGGAGTCAAAAGACCGTCAAGCATCATATCACAGAGCATATAAAGACTTTGTGCCCATACCAGAGGTATATTTTCATTGGCAACACGTATTTGACTTCCCGGATCTTCTTTTTCTGCAGAGATGCTCTCTTTGGGAACGATATAGAGTTCAGGTAAAAGTTTTGTCCCTTCCTGTTCAACAAAAAGCGGCTGCAGTTTTTTCTTCCAATGCTCGATCTCTTCTTTCTCATCACGCATCAATGCATCAAGCAGTAAATAGGTGAAAAACAGAGGCCATTCTGATTCTATGTGTTCAAATTCGCGCAACTCTGAAGGTTCATAGTGCAAGCGGTTCGGATCTTCAATACTGCTTTGATGACCATCAAGTAAAAAACGTTTACACCCGTAATTGCCAGCAAGTTTTTTGATGATCTTGTCACGCGTACGTTTGACCAACTTTGTATCTTCAACCGCATAGGCTGGATAACCTATGATACTCAGCAGTGCTGCATCCGTCTCTTTGGAATTGGATTCTCTAGGCAGTAATCCCTGCAGTGTAAAACGGGAACGGGCGATATCACTGGGGACCACATGGATCACAGCTTCATGGTTTGGCAGATCGGCAAAAAGATTAAAACCGTCCAGGGCCTCAAGTGCTGCTTTTGCCATACCCACTGAACTGCCGTTGACTTCTGTATTTCCATGATTGATCTTATTTCCGCGCTCCCAGATACCAAAATCAGGTGTACAGTAGGTGTGGCTGATATAGTGCACCATATTTTGTACAAAATCAACCTCGTCCATCGTATAGATGATATGCAGTCCAGAAGCGGTCATTTGTGCGATCATCAATAAAAAAAGAGAGCTTGCATCAAGTTGCAAATGCCCCCATTCCTCATCTCCGACCACTGCCAAACCTGTGTGTGTACCGTACTTCGCATGCAGTGCATCTATGGGATCGTGTGTTTTTTTAAATGCTTCGATCCTGTCTGACTGTCTCATCATGGCAGTGAGCAGTCCCCGCATCAGTTTCACCACACTTTGGCTCAAGAGATAGGTACGATGATGGTCAGGATCACATTTTCTATAGGCAAGTGCGAGTCCCCAGACACTCAAAATGCTGTACACATTATCTCTTACCCAGGCATCGGTATAATCCCCATGGGCATTTACCGCCGTACTTGCAGGTAACAGCCCGGTGATAGGGTCTTGCCGTGAGAGGATGATCTTGTCAACAACCAGAAAATGTCGATCAAGTGTAGCCTGAAGTGTATCTTGATTCATATATCTCACCTTTTACAGCATACTATGCATGAGTTCAGCTTATGTAACTATAGTACATTTTTATTACTTAAGCTAATTATAATCCAATTTTGGAAGAAAAGCATAATAGTATTGTTTCAATTTTAATCAGGAGATAGTACACTCTTCCTCATCATCATACATCCTCTTATAGTATTGGTGTGCCATACGGGTTGAATTAAATTCTCGCACTACATCATTCATAGCATATTTCATAATTTTTACCCATGCCTTCATGTTATTATAATGCAAGGGTAAAATAACGTTTTCAAGTTTATCCATCATCGCTTTATGATCATGATAATCTTGCTCATGGGT